>JAUNVT010000172.1:0-4234 GCA_030540655.1 Rhodobacterales bacterium | reverse complement strand
CGGGGATCTATGCGGCCGGAGACGTGGCTAGCTGGCCAGATGTGCAGTCCGGCGCGCGCGTCCGGATAGAGCATTGGGTGCTTGCGCAGCGGCACGGTCAGCACGTGGCAAGAAACATGTTGGGGGAAGACAAACCGTTTACAGATGTTCCCTTTTTCTGGAGCGCCCATTACGGCAGTTCGATCCGTTATGTCGGTCATGCGACATCCTGGGATCGTATCGAAACCGAGGGCGATATTGCGGCGGGCAAGGGAACCGCAAGCTTCGTCAAGGATGGGCGCACGCTGGCGATGGCCACGATCGGATGCGACATGGCGGCGTTGAAATACGAGACCGCACTGGAGCAAGCAGGCGAATAAGGGCGGCGCCTTTCATCCTCTGACACTAAAAGATTCCCGAAGTCACTGCCAGGCGAGATGTCTGGGGGGACAACCTGACCGGTCCGATGGAACTTCCCGCCGTGGCGGCGGTTCAACCTGAAGTGGCTTCGGAGCATCTGACGTTCAATTCCGGCATAGAGGAGGCAGAGTGAGGAATAAATTCACATACCTTATGGCTGCGAGCGTTGTGGTTGCCGGAACGGTTTCAGACGCGACTGCGGAAGATGCAAACGATTCTCTGGTCGAAGAAGGGCGTTATATCGCGCGGGCAGCAGATTGCATGTCCTGCCATATCGGGGAGGACGGAGAGCCTTTCGCGGGTGGAAAGTTTATAGAAACGCCGCTTGGCAATATCATGGCGACGAATATCACGCCCTCCGCCAAATACGGAATTGGCAAATATTCAGAAGGTGATTTGAAGGCTGTCTTGCGCAATGGCAAGGCGCGCGGCAGGAAGCTTTATCCGGCGATGCCCTATCCGTCCTATCACACCATGACCGACGCGGACATCACGGCACTATATGCTTATCTGCGCACGGTCGAGCCGGTGGAAAAGGCGCCGCAGGGTAAGACGGACCTGGATTTTCCGTTCAACATCAGACCGGTGATGTATATATGGAACGCGATCGCTATCGATGACACGCAACGTTCGGGCAGCGGTGATGCGCAGGTCGCGCGTGGTGAATATCTGGTCGATACCCTGGGCCATTGCGGCGACTGCCATACGCCGCGCAATGCGCTGATGATGCCCGAGGGCGACCGGTATCTTGGAGGGGCAATGGTGCAGGGCTGGCATGCCCCGAACCTGACTTCCGATCCGATCTCGGGGCTGGGAAACTGGCGCGCCGAAGACATAGCCGAATACCTTAAAACCGGCCACGCAATGGATACGGCGCAGGCCGCAGGCCCGATGGCCGAAGCCATACATTTCAGCACGAGCCACCTGAAGGATGAAGATCTGATGGCTATGGCACTCTACCTGAAAACGGTTCCCGCGCTGGAAACCGAAGGGCAGTCACAACCCGTCACGGCGAGTGTTGAGGAACGGGTCCCCGTGTCCCACACATTCGGATCGATCCGCGAGGAGCTGGCCGAGGCATTGGCGAAAGCCGATATGCCTGCAGATGAAAAGCTTTTCCTCACTCAATGCGCCGCCTGTCATGGTGTGGATGGGAGCGGGCAAACGGCGGCTTATTACCCGGCGCTGAAAGATAATGGCGGACTCAGACGGGCGAATGCAGCGAACCTGATCAATGTTATTGCCCATGGATCCGGCCATTCCACCCTTTACCGAGCGCCGGTCATGCCGGGATTTTCGGATGATCTGAATGTCGACCAAATGGCTGAGGTGGCAAATTATGTCAGGACGGAATTCGGCGGACAGCCAGCCGCCGATCTGACCGGCGCGGACGTCGACAGGATCCTGAATGGCAAACCGGACCTGCCCTTTATCATCAGATATGCGGCTGCTTTTGCATGGCTTGGCATTTTGGTGGTGCTGGGGCTGTTCGTATGGGTGTGCTGGGCCATCTGGCGACGTAGGAACAAGAAGGTGGAGCCGATAGCATGACGCAATATATGCCCACACGCCGTCAATTACTGACGATGATCGGCCAGACGGCAGGTGCGACGGCCATGTATCAGGCCATGTCGTCGATGGGGTTTGCTGCCACGTCGAACTATCAGGGGCCTGTCGAGCTGGCCGGTGCAAAAACTGGTCGTAAGGTCGTCATTCTGGGGGCTGGTCTTGCCGGGCTGACGGCCGCGTATGAGTTGCGCAAAGCGGGATACGAGGTCAAGGTTCTGGAATATCAGAACCGGGGCGGCGGCCGGAGCTGGACGATCAACGGGGGCGACAGCTTTACCGAGCTTGGCGGTCATGAGGTGGACTGCAAATTTACCAGCGGCTACCTGAATCCGGGGCCATGGCGTCTGCCAATCCACCATTATGCCCTCTTTGACTATTGCAAGAAGTTCAACGTCGCCCTTCAGCCCTTCATCATGAAGAACAACAAGGCGTATCTGCACAATTCTCAGGCCTTTGAAGGTAAACCTCAGCGGATCGGTGACGTGGAAGCAGACGTTCGTGGCTATACATCGGAACTCTTGGCAAAATCCTTGCGGCAAGGCGCGCTTGATGAGAGCGTCAGTGCCGAAGATCAGGAAAAACTGCTGGAAGGCCTGAAGGGCTGGGGCGTGCTGGACAGGAATTACCGGTATGTAAAAAGCGATGAGCTTGGCTCTCACCGGGGCTGGGACGTTTTGCCGGGCGGTGGGTTGATGCCCAAGGAGGTATCCTCGAGCCCGATTGCCTTCGGCCCGCTCCTGAACTCGCACCTCTGGCATCAGCTCTATGCATTCAACGAATATGACCACGCGCCTGCGCTGTTCGAGCCGGTTGGCGGCATGGGAAAACTTGGCGATGCCTTCACCGAAAAGACCAGGGACCTGATCCGTTTCAACGCCCGTGTGTTCAAGATCGAGCAAGGCGAAAATCAGGTGACCGTCCACTATGAGGATCGGACTGGTGGCAGCGACACCTATAGTGAAAAGGCTGACTGGTGCATCTGCACGATCCCTCTGTCCATCCTTTCCCAGCTGGAAGTGGACGTGTCAGACGCCAAGAAGAAGGCGATCGCGGCCGTTCCCTACGCCTCCGCCTTCAAGGTGGCGCTGGAATTCAAGCGCCGGTTCTGGGAGCAGGACGAATGGATCATGGGCGGGATCAGCTATACTGACCTGCCTATCGTACAGATCGCCTATCCCTCCTATAACATGTTCAGCGACGGTCCGGCTGTCGTTCAGGCCGCCTATGACACTTACACGGCTGGCAAGAATTACACATATTCCTTCAATACCCTGACCCCCCAGGAACGCATTCTGGCCGCACTGGAGTTTGGCAGCCAGATACATCCGCAATACAAGGAAGAGTTCATCAGCGGGACGTCCTGCGCATGGCATCGCATCCCATGGACGCTGGGATGTTATGGACAGTGGACCGAAGATCTGCGCGCCCAGCATTACGATACATTATGCGAAATCGACGGCCGCATTGTATTGGCGGGCGAGCATTGCTCGCACATTCCGGCTTGGCAAGAGGGCGCGATCCTGTCTGGTCTGGACGCGATACGCCGGCTGGACGCCAGAGAAAATGCATAGAGTGAAGGACATGTTGAAGCAGATCACAGCAGTCCTGATTGCCGGAACGCTCGGTTCGACCCTTGCATTGGCCCAAGATTCCCCAGAGCCTTCACCGGAACAGGATTACACGATTAATGAGCCCTCTGAAGACGTGGGAACGTCGGAGGCGGTGCTTCTGCAAGAAAATTCGGAACAGGATATCACAAGGCAGGCTGTCGAGCGGTTCTCGCTCAACCCGAAGCAGTTTACCCAGACCGAGGGTCAGAATCTCTATCAGACGACCTGTCAGGCCTGTCATATGGAAGACGGCAAAGGCGCGGAAGGTGCCGGACACTACCCTCCCCTCGCAGGCAATGCGAAACTGGTGTCGAAATACTATATCCTCAGCGTGCTTCTGACCGGGTATCACGGCATGCCACGTTTCGGGGACCAGATGGATGACGACCAGATTGCCGCAGTTTCCAATTATGTCCGCAGGAATCTTGGAAACGCCTATACTGACACGATCACGCCGGCTGACGTCAGAAAATTGCGCACAGATAGAGGCAAATAACGGTAGTATTGTGCCGCGCTTTACGTGCCTATGGGATGTGGGAAGGGGACGCGTCTAGCTGTGCCGATGACTTATGGGCACCTCGATTTTTGACGATTGTCGTGGCCGCGCAGCGGTGCCTGTGGCGTGAAGCGGGAGGGAGGCTGTCGGTTGGCGGCTT
>JAUNVT010000171.1 GCA_030540655.1 Rhodobacterales bacterium | reverse complement strand
ATGGCCCGCCGCAGAACCGGAGGGCCATAAACATTTACTGTCAGGGGCTGGGACGAAGACCCGCTTTTCCCTATGCGTCATGCAACCAGAAGTTACTCGGCGGCTTCTGCATATTCCTCCATGGGAGGGCAGGTGCAGATCAGGTAACGGTCGCCGTAAACGTTATCGACACGGTTGACTGACGGCCAGTATTTATCCACCCGGAAGGCACCGGGGGGGAAGCAGCCCTGCTCGCGCGTGTAGGGGCGATCCCAGTCGCGGACAAGATCCTCCATCGTGTGAGGCGCGTTCTTCAGCGGGTTGTTATCCGCATCGATCCGGCCCTCCTGGATGTCCTCTATCTCGGCCCGGATCGCCAGCATTGCGTCGCAGAACCGGTCCAGTTCAGCCTTGGTTTCGCTCTCGGTCGGCTCCACCATCAAGGTGCCAGCGACCGGAAAGCTCATTGTCGGGGCGTGGAACCCGCAATCCACCAGCCGTTTGGCGATATCATCCACCGTCACATGCGCCTTATCGGCAAAGGGACGCGTATCGAGGATGCATTCATGCGCCACACAGCCGTTCTCGCCCTTGTAGAGAACATCATACGCGTTCTCAAGCCGCTTGGCGATGTAGTTGGCGTTCAGGATCGCCACCCGCGTCGCCTGTGTCAACCCGTTGCCGCCCATCATCAGGATATAGGCCCATGATATTGGCAGCAGCGACGGTGATCCGTAAGGCGCCGCCGATACCGGCCCTTCGCTGCCACCGGTATGGGGATGGCCCGGCAGATGCGGAATCAGGTGAGATTTCACGCCGATCGGCCCCATGCCGGGACCCCCGCCGCCATGTGGGATGCAGAACGTCTTGTGCAGGTTCAGGTGGCTGACATCCCCGCCCAGATCACCGGGACGCGACAGGCCGACCATCGCGTTCATGTTGGCGCCGTCGATATAGACCTGCCCGCCATGATCGTGGGTGATCTTGCAGACGTCGATCACCGTCTCCTCGAACACGCCGTGCGTGCTAGGATAGGTGATCATGCAGGCAGCCAGAACGTCCGAATGCTTCTCGGCCTTGGCGCGGAAATCATCCATGTCGATATCGCCGCGCGCGTTGCATTTCACCGGCACGACCTTCCAGCCGACCATGTTGGCGCTGGCGGGGTTGGTGCCGTGCGCGTTGGTCGGGATCAGGCACACGTTGCGCTCGCCCTGCCCGTTCGCGCGGTGATAGGCGGCGATGGACAGAAGTCCCGCATATTCCCCCTGCGCGCCCGAGTTCGGCTGCATCGAGATCGCGTCGTAGCCGGTGATCAGGCACAGCTTCGCGCTCAGATCATCGATCATCTCGTGATAACCTGCCGCCTGATCGCGCGGAACGAACGGGTGCATCCGCGCAAACTCGCGCCAGCTCACCGGCATCATTTCGGCCGCAGAGTTCAGCTTCATCGTGCAGCTTCCCAGCGGGATCATCGCGCGGTCCAGCGCCAGATCGCGGTCCGCAAGGCGGCGCATGTAGCGCATCATCTCGGTCTCGGCCCGATTCATGTGAAATACCGGATGCGTCAGGTATTCGGACGTGCGGTGCATCTTTTCGGGTATGCGGTACTCGGGCGAGAAATCGTTATCTTCATGCACGATACCGAAGGCGCGCCAGACGCTTTCGATATTCTGCGTCCGCGTGCATTCGTCCAGCGCGATGCCGACACGCGTTTCGCCGACGCGGCGCAGGTTGATCCCCTCGTCCACCGCCGATTTCAGAACCGCCGCCTGAAGCGGGCCGACATCGACGGTGATCGTGTCGAAAAACGCCTGCGGGTCTACCTGGAACCCGGCCGCCTCCAGCCCCTTGGCCAAGCGGACAGTCTTGCGGTGAATGCGCTGGGCAATCGCCTGCAGACCCTTTGGCCCGTGGAATACCGCATACATCGAGGCCATCACCGCCAGCAAAGCCTGCGCCGTACATACGTTGCTCGTCGCCTTCTCACGGCGGATATGCTGCTCGCGCGTTTGCAGCGCAAGACGGTAAGCCCGGTTGCCGTGGCTGTCGATGCTGACCCCTACAATACGGCCCGGTATGGCTCGCTTGTATTCATCCCGGCAGGCCATATAGGCCGCGTGCGGGCCGCCATACCCCAAGGGCACGCCGAATCGCTGGGTGCTGCCCACGGCGATATCGGCGTTCATCGCGCCCGGCTCCTTGAGGATCGTCAGCGCCAGCGGGTCCGCCGACACGATGCCGATGGCGCCATTCTCGTGCAGATCCGCGATATGGCTGGTGAAATCGCGCACGTGACCATACGTGCCGGGATACTGGAACAGCGCCCCAAACACCTTGTCGGCCTCCATCTTGTCGGGGTTGCCGACGATCACCTCGATCCCCAGCGGCGCGGCGCGGGTCTGCACCAGCGCGATGTTCTGCGGGTGGCAGTCGCGGTCGACAAAGAACGCCTTTGCCTTGGATTTGGCCACGCGCTGCGCGGTTGTCATCGCCTCGGCGCAGGCGGTCGCCTCGTCCAGCAGCGATGCGTTTGCGATCTCCAGCCCGGTCAGGTCGCTGATCATGGTCTGGAAGTTCAGCAGCGCCTCAAGCCGGCCCTGGCTGATTTCCGGTTGGTAGGGCGTATAGGCAGTATACCACGCCGGGTTTTCAAATATGTTCCGCTGGATCGCGGGCGGGGTCACGGTGCCGTGGTAGCCTTGGCCGATCAGCGACACCAGGACGTTGTTCTTGGCCGCAACGCGGCGCAAGTAGTGCAACAGCTCGCGCTCGGACATGGCCTTGCCAAATTCCAGCGGAGTCTTCACGCGGATCGCCTGGGGAACGGTCCGGTCGATCAGGTCATCCAGACTGTCCACCTCCAGAACCTTGAGCATTTCGGCCATTTCCTCGGGCGAGGGGCCGATATGGCGCCGGTTGGCAAAATCATAGGGCAGATAATCGGTGGGCTCGAACACCATGTCATACTCCATCAGGTTCGGTGAAACCGGGCAGGCCGCGCTGGCGCCCCGCCCCTTTTCAATGTCAATAATACTTCGCAAAAGAATTGCGGAGGGACGCCTGCGCCTAGCCGATGAACTTCTTGTAGGCGGCCTCGTCCATCATTTCGTCCAGCTGGCTCATGTCGTCGGTCTTGATCTTGAACATCCAGCCATTGCCGATCGCGTCTTCGTTCACGGTGCTGGGCGCATCGGTCAGCGTGTCGTTCACCTCGACGATCTCGCCGTCGATCGGCGACAGGATATCACTGGCGGCCTTGACGCTTTCGATCACGACGACCTCGTCATCCTTGGCCACCTCGGTGCCGACCTCGGGCAGTTCGACAAAGACGATGTCGCCCAGCTGCTCGGCAGCGTGTTCGGTGATGCCGACGACGATCACGTCATCCTCGACGCGCAGCCATTCGTGCTCTTCGGTAAATTTCATTCCTGGGATCTCCCTTGGATATCAGCGTTTGAAGTTTGCAGGTTTAAAGGGCAGCGGTACCACCTTGGCGGCAAGCCGTTTGCCCCTGACCTCACCGTAAACCACTGTTCCGGACGCCACCAGATCGCGGGTGACATAGCCCATCGACATCGGCGCCTCGATACTGGGGCCGAACGCGCCGGATGTGATGGTGCCGATAGCAGTCTCGGCGGTCTGGTCTGCATAGAGCGGCGTGCCCGCGCGCATCGGGGCACGCCCTTCGGGCGACAGGCCGACGCGGCGGCGCTCGGCGCCCGATACAAGCTGCGGCAGGATCACATCGGCACCGGGAAAGCCCCCGGCCCGTGCCCCGCCGGATCTGCGCACCTTCTGGATCGCCCAGCCCAGATTGGCCTCGACCGGGGTAGTGCTGGCATCAATATCATTGCCGTAAAGACACAGGCCCGATTCCAGCCGCAAACTGTCCCGCGCACCAAGGCCGATAGGAGCCACCGCATCCTGCGCCAGCAGCGCGCGCGCCAGTTCCTCGGCACGCCCCTCCTCTACCGAAATCTCATAGCCATCCTCGCCGGTATAACCCGAGCGCGACAGCCACAATTCGCCATAATCCGACGGCAGAATGGCGATATCCATGAATCGCATCCCGGCCGCGCCGGGCACCAATGCTTCCAGCACGGAAGCCGCCTCGGGGCCTTGCAGCGCCAGCAGCGCGCGGTCCGTCACTTCGGTCACCGTGCAACCGGTCATCGCTTCCTTCATCCGGGGGATGTCCGCATCCTTGCGCGAGGCGTTGACGACAATGAACATCTCCTCGCCGCGCCGGGCGATCATGAAATCATCCTCGATCCCGCCCAACCGGTTGGTAAACATCGCATATCGCTGCCTGCCATCGGCCAGCCCGGCCACATCGACGGGCGTCAATGCCTCCATCGCCGCCGCTACCTCGGCATATCCGCCGGGCGCGGTGATCACGACCTGACCCATATGGCTGACGTCGAACAGTCCTGCATGTGCGCGGCAATGAAGGTGCTCCTTCATCACGCCCATCGGATATTGAACAGGCATGTCATAGCCCGCAAACGGGACCATCTTGGCCCCCAACTCGCGGTGCAGCGCGTTCAATACTGTCACCTTCAGATCGCTCATACCGGCCCTCCTGCCATGGCTGCCGGCTGATGGTGAATCAACTACGGCATCGCTACGACGCAGTTGCCCGCTATGGACCGCGCCACGATGCCCCCCCTGTCCTTTCGCCTGAGATCGCTATCCCTTCGGCGGCCCCGCGGGGGCACTCTCCAGAGTCCTGATGATTGCACAGGTCCGTTCGCCTGAGAGTTTCCGGGGCGGTTGCTCCTTCGGCACCGGCGGTTGCCGGTTCTCCCTGTCCAATCATCGTGGACAATAGTATACTGTACGGCGGCCGGCAAGAGAAAATATGGATTCCCCACCCCTTGAAATGCACCGGGTTCTGCGCAAGGGTCGCGCGATGAACTTGCAGACCAAAAGCACTGTAGCCGGCCCAGCGCATGCCTATTTCTTTGGCTATGGCAGTCTGGTCAATCGCGATACGCACAGCTTTGGCAACGCGCATCCGGCGCGGCTGACCGGCTGGCGGCGGACGTGGCGCACCACCACACGGCGCGAGGTGGCATTCTTGTCGGTCACAAAGGACGCCGGTAGCTGGATCGACGGGCTGATTGCGCCGGTCCCCGACGCCGATTGGGACGCGCTGGATCTGCGCGAGGGCGCGTATGAGAGGCTTCCAGCCGAACATATGGTGCAGCATCCCCTGCCCCACCGGCCGCGAATCGCCGTCTATTCTGTACCGGATGCCTCTGAAGCCACGGCTGGCGACCATCATCTGCTGCTAAGTTATATCGACGTGGTGGTGCAGGGATATATGCGCGAATTCGGCGCAGGCGGCGCGCAGCACTTCTTTGACACGACGGACGGGTGGGATGCCCCGGTGCTGGATGACCGCGCCGCGCCGCATTACCCGCGCGCCTGCCGCCTGAACGGCGAGGAACGCGACACCGTTGATGCGGGTCTAAACCGTCTGGGTGTAGTGATAAGCAGGCCTTCGCAGTTTTAACCCACGGTTTGATGTCGCGATCCTTTCTCAGGAAGGAAAGGATGCATTGCCGG
>JAUNVT010000170.1 GCA_030540655.1 Rhodobacterales bacterium | reverse complement strand
GTAATTCCTTGGAAATCGTCATCGTCCTTGCTCCTCTCAAGAAGCATGGACCAAATCACAGATACACAGAAAAACGGACATTCTCCTCGCCCGGCGGTTTGTCGAGGAATGCCGACGCACCCAGACGGTCCTGCCCGGTGTGTCTGTCATCGAACGGCTTTGTGCTGACGCTCTCGGCGCCGCCGAGCGCCGCATTGAGAGCCGGATCACTGATCGGCTGAATGATAAGCTGAAGGGCCTGTTGGATAGTATCCGTCCGGCTACGCAGCCCTTGACGCCTATTGCGGCGTCCAGTTTCAGGGTGCGAGTTCGTCGGTACGGTTGATCTTGTGATCGGCGACACGCTCGAGAACCCAAGTGAGCCAAGCTTCGGGATTGACGCCATTCATGCGGACGGTTGCGATGAGCGTGTAGGCGATCGCCGCGGCTTTGCCGCCGCCTTTCGAGCCCATGGAGAGGTGATTTTTCCTGCCGAGGGTCAGGGGCCTGATCGACCGCTCGCAGATGTTGCTGTCCACTTCAAGTTGCCCGAAGTTGCCCGTTTTCGAGATATGGCCGCGCCTTGGGCATGCGGCCGAGCGCGTAGCGGATCGCCTCGGCCAGCTTAGTCTTTCCGGATATTTTCGGCAGTTGCAGCTTCAGCCAGCCCTCCAGTTCATCGAAGACCGGCTTCGCTTTCGCCTGCCGCAGGGTGCCGCGTTCATCGGGGGATTTGTAGCGCGCCTCCTTTTCCACGGCATGGAGCCTGGCGATCCGCCCGATGGCTTTCAGCCACTTGAAGATCAGTCATATGGCGAGGCTTCTCCCGCCTCGCCGACCTCGTCGAAGGAGCCCGTATCGCAACGCCGCTGCCAGACACTTACGGGTAACTGCAAGTCTTGTCGAGCGGTTACATACATGCGAGCAACCGTTAATACCGATTAGGTCATTTCGGTGAGGATGCGAGTAAAGAAATCCATAGGCGCTGTTGCGGTCAAGACATATAGATATGCGAAAGAAATAGATGCGTAAAACCTCCAGCAGACAACCGATGTTCTCTCCACAGGATAGAGACAACATCAAGTGGTTCTGGCGCCTCTACCTCAAGGACAAGGCCCCTTGGTTGATTGTCGTGCTCGCGATGGTCAGCGTTCAGGCATTCGTCTATCAACAGTTCCTGTCGCTGACGAATACAGGGTTGAGAGTTATTTTTGATGATGGCTCGTTTCAGCAGCTTGTAAAGATCTGTGCGTTCGTATTTCTGCTCTTCGGGACTAGGGCCCTTTTATCCTATGTGGTGCCGCGCCTTTCGGTGTGGTTAGCAGGCAATGCGGTCCGCTCAATGAGACAAGATCTGATCCGACAATATCTGCGGCTGGATCTCGCCTATTTCGATAACACTAACTCCGGTGATATCATCCTGCGCTTGGTCAACCAAGTGGATGGCCTTAGCACCTTTGTGGGCCAAGGAACCGTTGGCGCTGCCCGGGATTTTGTTACCATACTCGTGGTTTCTGGTTATTTGATTTACAAATCACCAATTTTGTTTGCTGCAGCCATTATTGTCATACCTGCCTTAATATTACTAATGAGTTCCGTATCGACCAAGATCAAGATAATCCAACAAAGCGCAGAGAACGCATTTGGAAATTATATGTCCGGCATCGAAGAGATGGCGAACGGAATGCGCACGGTAAAAATTTCAGGACAGGAGGACCGTGAGAGGGAGCGCCTCTTCGACGCCACTGATGGAATTCGGAATTTGACGATCCGCCTGAACGCGGTACAAGCTCTGTTCCCTCCGTCGATTGATCTGGTGTCGGCGTTCGTCTATGTTCTGGTCATCGGCGGCGGCGGCTATATGGTAGTCCAAGGTGGTTATAATATAGATGCGGCCGGCATCATCACCTTCCTGCTGGGGCTGGTCATTCTGTTTGACCCTATGCGCCTGCTGGCTGGCTTCTTTGCTCAGTTGCAGGGCAGTCTCATTCTGCTCGCCAGCGTTAGAGCTATCTATAGTGAGAAGGTGAAAATCACGGATCATGAGAACTCAGTGTCAGAGTTCAACAGCAAAGGCGATATTCTTTTCAGCGACGTTGAATTTTCATACAATCCGCTGCATCCGTTGTTCGAGGGGCTCAATCTGCGTATTGAAGGTGGTAAAAAGACGGCCATCGTCGGCGCGACCGGTTCTGGCAAAACCTCGGTTCTCAGTCTTATTAGTCGGCTTTATGATATTGATTCCGGAGAAATCACCATTGATGGTCGTGACATTCGTGACATCAAGGTGAAGTCGTTGCGCAACGCTTTTTCAGTCGTAGCGCAGGACATCGTGATATTTAATGATACGATCTGGGAGAATATTCGTTACGCCCGGCCCGAAGCCACGGATGAGCAGATTTGGGCTGCCGCTGAAGCTGCCGAGATCGCCGATCTTATCAGCGCTAGAGGCGACGCAGCGCTGGGTCCCAAGGGCAGCCAACTGTCTGGTGGTCAAAAACAGCGTATCGCCATTGCGCGAGCGTTCTTGCGCTCGGCGCCCATATTGTTGCTGGATGAAGCCACGTCGGCGCTAGATCAAAAGACGGAAGAGCGCATCCAAGGCGCGTTGGAGCGGCTGTCTAAGAATAAGACAACCATCATCGTCGCGCATCGCCTGTCCTCGGTGGCGGCGGCGGATAAGATCTATCTTCTAGACATGGGATTGGTAGTCGAGCAGGGCACTCACACTGAACTGATGGCCGAGAAAGGGCTATACGCTGCGATGTATGCCGCGCAGAAGGAAGGCTATTCCTGAGTGGATTGCGCAGTAGATATTGGAAGTTGAGGTAATCTTTGGAAGAACTTAATTAGCGCAGAACGCCGTCCGGCAGTTCGCAAGACCGACCAGTGGCACAGCCAGCGTTTCAAGAGTATCCGTCTGGCTACGCAGCCCTTGACGCCTATTGCGGGGTCCAGTTCCAAGGGGCGAGCTCGCTGATGCGGTTGATCTTGTGATGGGCGATACGCTCTAGGACCCAAGTGAGCCAGGCTTCGGGATTGACGGCGTTCATGCGGGCGGTTTGGATGAGCGTATAGGCGATTGCGGCGGCTTTTCTGCCACCTGTAGTGCGACAATCCGGGCGAGAACCGCATTGCCGCGCCTGAATTGTTCGTGAAGATTGTGTGTTGCCTCACTAGAAATGTTCCCTGAGCAGATTGGCTCGGGAGGCAGGCACGAGGCGGATCAGCATGGGTACGAGAGATGAACTTCTGGAGGCCGTGGCGGCGCGATACCGTTCCGCGACCCGAACCGAGAAGGGCCGGATCTTGACGGAGTTCGCAGAGATCGCTGGGTATCATCGCAATCACGCGGGACGTCTCCTACGGCGTGAGCATGCCGTGGACCGGTCGCAGCCCCGTCCTAGACGTCGCGTTTACAACGGAGCGGTGCGAGAAGCCCTGGGGGTTCTGTGGGAAATGGCCGACAGGATCTGCGGGAAACGGCTTTTGCTCTGTAACCGCGCCATTGGCACCGCCTGCCTGACGCTGGGGCGATGATCTAATATACGTGTTTAACGACGTGTCTTATGCGGGGTCATCGATGCGTGGTGAAATTCTTGGGGTCGAGCGGCGGCGTTTCCGGCGTGACGAGGACAAGCTCGAGATTGTCATGTCGGTTGGGATAGACCGGGCGACGGTGACGCAGGTGGCACAGCGCCATGAAGTGACGCGGCAACAGATTTATGCCTGGCGGCACGACCTCAAGAAGAAGGGCCTGTGGACGCCCAATGCCGGGGCGCTTTTCTACCCTTTGGATATGCCAGTGATGGCTGAAGTTCCGGCGGCGCAGTCTGCGGCAGCTGATACGTCGCCACCAATTGCAGTCGAATTGCGCTTACGGTGCGGCCATCGCCTTCATTTTGATAGCACGATAGACCCCGCCGCGCCGACGTCCTTGATCCGTGCCGTGGACGGGGCATGATTGGCCCTGGCACCGGCGTTCGCGTGTATCTGGCCTGCGGTGTGACGGATATGCGCAAAGGAATCGCCGGGCTGGCGGCACTGACCCAGGATGTGCTGCATCAGAAACCGGCCAGTGGTGCGGTGTTTGCGTTCCGGGGAGGGCGTGGTGACCGGCTGAAGCTGCTCTACTGGGACGGTCAGGGGTTTTGCCTCTATTACAAGGTGCTCGAGCGCGGACGCTTCCCTTGGCCGAGCGCCAAGAAGGGCGCGGTGCGGATGACCTCTGCACAGCTCGCGATGCTCTGGGAAGACATCGACTGGCGGCGTCCTGATTGGGGTGCTCCGCCTGCGCGTGTCGGGTGATATTGCACCCTCATTTGCGTTATTCATATGGTGTTTGAGCTTGGTTCCTGATAGTCGGGCGCATGTCGGAACCTGCTGAAAATCTGCCCCCTTTCGAGACATTGCTGCGCGCTAACCCTGACGTGCAAAGCGATGAACCCACCGTTCTGAAGGCGATGATCGCGGCCTTGCAGACAGAAAACGCGAAGATCCCGGCCACATTGCGGGTCCATGACCAGCTGGTTCAAGCCCTGCGCCTGCGGATCGCGAAACTTCGGAAACTGGCCTTCGGCAAGTCCTCGGAAAAGGTCGAGCGCGAAATCGAGCATTTGGAACTGGCGCTCGAAGACCTGTTGGTCGCCGTAGCGGAACGATGATGCGCCCATCGACGAAGGGCAGGATGAACCGGCCAGTGATGAGCCCTCTGCGTCCGCGCTGCGGCGCCGCGCGCGCGTCCCGGAGGCGACCTTGCGAGAACGCCGTAAACCGGACCCCGGTGCGTGCTGCCCCGACTGCGGCGGCGATCTGCGCGTGGTGGGCGAGGATGTCAGCGAACTCCTCGACATGATCGCCGTCCAGATGAAGGTGATCCAGAGCGCCCGGATCAGGAAATCCTGCCGCCGTTGCGAGAGGGTCGTGCAGGAGCCGGCCCCCAGCCGCCCGATCCCGGGCAGCATGGTGGGCCCGAACCTGCTCGCGCATGTGCTGGTCTCCAAATTTGATGATCACCTCCCCCTCTATCGCCAGCACGAAATCTTCGCGCGCATCCGACCTTCCGCGCAATCGCCGTGAGGCTCAGTCCTTGTTTCTTCAAATCGTGGATCATGACGATCTCCCTCAGTCCCTGCACCTGCACGCCCCGTTCCTTTGTTTGGGGCATCAGGCCAGCATCCCGCGGCGTCGCCAATTTCCGGATATAAAAGGTCCGGAAATCGCCAACGCCGCTCGCGTTTTGGGGAATTTTCAAACGGCGCTTTTGGGGAGATTACGTCCGGCGGTTACACACAAACCGGGCGCGAGCTTCTCTGCAAGCTTCAGGCAGCCCATCCGGATACCTATCCTGACGCATTGCTCCGCACGGTGCAGCGCCGCCTGAAAGTCTGGAGAGGAGACATAGCCAGAGCACTGGTATTCGGGATCTGCCCGGATACACCACCGCAGATGACCTCTGACGCGCTGCGCAATATGAAGGCTTCGCGCGTCAGAGGTCATCAGGAACCGTCAGAACTGGAGTCCTGCGAGGGTGAGAAACCCCGAGAACATTTGGTTGAGGCAACGACATGATCTCTCGG
>JAUNVT010000169.1 GCA_030540655.1 Rhodobacterales bacterium | reverse complement strand
CACGTTGTCTCGTGACGATCCCCCAATAATCGAGTTACGATCTGCCATGTGCAATCTTTACTCAAACACCATGCCGGTTGCCGCCATGCGCCAGCTGTTCGCGGTTGATGCGAGCAACGATCAGCTCGGCAATGCGGAGCCGTTGCCTGCGATCTTCCCGAAGGGAAACGCTCCTGTCGTTGCTCTGACTGATGATGGTCAGCGCGCCCTCTGGAACACGCATTGGGGATTTGTGCTGCCCCAGATCTCGAAAAAGACAGGCAAGCCGATTCAACCGAAGGCCGTGAACAACGCGCGAGACGACAAGCTGAGAACCTCGCCCTTCTGGAAGGCGAGCTTTGTCGAGCGCAGGTGCCTGATCCCGGCGACGAGCTTCTGCGAGGCCAAGGGTCGCAACCCAGTCACCTATGTCTGGTTTGGCGTGACAGGCGAGGGCAACCGGCCGCCCTTCGCCTTTGCGGGTGTCTGGCGCGCATTCAACGGCAATTACGGCGGTGAGCACCGCGAGATGGTCACCTCGTCGATGGTGACGACAACGCCGAATGAGCTGGTGCGGGATACCCACCCGGACCGGATGCCTGTGATCCTGCATCCGGAAGACTACGAGGAGTGGCTGACAGGTCGGCCGGAACCAGCCTTTGCTCTGTTACGGCCATTTCCGGCTGAATCCATGGTCATTCATCAAAGCGGCGAGGGCCTGAAATCCGACAAGGGCGGTCTGTAATTTCGGTCGAAAAATCCGATCGGTCTTGACACGCGGGGGCTCTATCGCAGATGGAGAACAAAAGTAGAACTTGTAAGGAATCCCATGCCGCTGCACCGCGTCGAACAGCCTGTCATCGCCAACGGTTTCCCGATGCGCCTTATCAGCACGCCGGTCAGTGCCGGGTTCCCGTCGCCTGCCGGGGATGATCTGGAAGATGAGATCGACCCGATGGCCTGGGTGGTGCGGCATCCGGCCTCAACCTTCTGGTGGCGTGTCGAAGGCGATTGCCTGTGGGACGTGGGCATCCGAGACGGCGACATCATTGTGGTGGACCGCGCTGGGAAACGGCGCGTCGGGCGCGCGGTCCTGGCCGTGGTGGAAGGGGCGGTGACGGCGAAGATCCTGCGAAAGCGCGAAGGGAGGTATTACCTCGCCCCGGCCAACAGCCACGAACGATTCCCGGATATTGAATTGACGGAAGACAGCGAGATATGGGGCGTGATCGCAGGAGTCGTGCGCCGCTATGATCTGGCATGAAGCGGCCGATCGCGATCAGCGACAGCGCAAACTTCTATGTGAGCGTCGAGCGAATCTTTGATCCGACCCTGAAAAACGTTCCGGTCATCGTCCTGTCGAACAATGATGGTTGCGCCGTGGCGCGCAGTGATGAGGCAAAGGCGCTCGGGATCAAGATGGGCGAGCCGCTGCATTTGATCCGAGATAAGATCGAGGCGCATGGCGTGCGCGTGTTCAGTTCGAACTACACGCTCTACGGGAATATTTCCCGGCGGGTGGTCGAGGTCTATGAGGACTTCACACCGAATGTGGAAATCTACTCGATAGATGAGTGCTTTCTTGATTTCACAGGCTTTCCTGACCGTACGGCTCACGCCCGTGCTATGCGCGCGGCGGTGCTGCGGCGCATCGGCGTGCCGGTCCGTGTCGGGATCGCGCCAACGAAGACACTGGCGAAATGTGCGAACGACATTGCCAAGAGGAATCCGATTTTCGCAGGAGTTCTAGACATGATGGATGACGCCTTGGCTGACTGGTTGTTGCCCATGGTGCCGGTGGGCGACCTCTGGGGTGTCGGGCGTCAGACAGAGAAAAAGTTGCACGGGCTCGGCATCCGCACCGCGGCTGAGTTGCGCGACATGCCTCTCAGGCAAGCCCGCAGCCTCGGCACGGTTGTTCTAGAGCGCACCGTGCTGGAACTGCAGGGGGAGCCATGTCTATCTTTCGATGAGGTGGAGCCACAGCGCAAAGGCATGGCCGTCACCCGTTCGGCCGGAACACCGATGACGGACTTCGACACGCTGTTTCAGGCGCTCACCGCTCATGCGACCCGCGCGGCGGAAAAGCTGCGCCAGCATGGCCTGGTTGCCGGAACGCTGACCGTGTTTTTCCACACCAACCGGCACCGAATGGATCGACCACAATATGCGGGGTCCCGCTCGACCCGCCTGACGCCGATGTCCTCGGATACTTTCGATCTTGTAGAGGCGGCGCGGCGATGTGCACAGGCCGCATGGCCGAAGGAGCAAACCACCGTGTTCGGCTTCACCAAGGCCGGGGTTTTGCTGGACGATCTCCTGCGGTTCGAGGACCGACCGTTGACGCTGTTCGATGCGCAGAACCCAAAGTCGCAGTCGCTAATGACCGCGCTCGATCAGGTGAATCAGCGCTTCGGGAAAAAGACGATGGTGCTGGCGAGCGAGGGTATGAAACGCTCATGGAAGCTGCGTTCTGACCATAAAAGCCCGCGCTATACCACGCGACTTTCCGATCTGCCGGTGGTTCGGTAAACAATGGTCAGCGCATGACAGCACGCTCCCTTTCCAATATGTTGACAGTCGCGTTCTGCAGTTGATGCAAAAACCTTCGCAAGGCCTGCTTCGAGCCCCTCTTGGCCGTGCACCGGATTGGCTCACTCGCAGTTGCGGCACGGATGCCCTGAGACCGAACTACCCAAAGTCACTGTTCGAGTATCTCGCGGCAAGAGTCCAAATCCAGGTTGGTTTTCGACGGAAGTATGGATAACCTACTTTTCTCTACTTGGTCCAAGGATTGGTCGGAAAATGAAACGTTGGCCCGAAGACATGATAAAATTACCGCCCTTCCGAGGTAGCTTTTTCGGGCGTAGCACTGAAATGAGATATCGATAAATTTTTCCCAATTGAAAGTACTTCGAATTTTCGATTTTAATGTCGAAAGTCATTTTGGCACTGGAGCACTAATGCTACGAATCGCTTCGCTTCTTGTTTTCTCTATTCTGATTATCCATCCGAAATTTAGTTGGGCTGATTCCTTCGACTACGGAAAGTGGAGTTACAATTGCATGCATGATCATACTGACCGGTATGGTCGAGTCCAAAATCCAAGAAACCGTTGGGCAATCATCTGTGGAGATGAGGGTCTTGGGCTGCGTAGCTGCCTATCTATCTTCAAATTTGATGAAAGAGGTGAGGGCTTGGCTTCAATTGATTCCACAGAAGCGTGTGAATTTACACCGAGCGAAAATGCAGTTGACGGAAAGCGGATAGATCTTCTTCCGCAGAACGAACAAGTCAAAGCTGTCGTTTCTGGAAATTTCATTACGCGCCGAGTTTGGGCATTTGGAAACAGGGGAGCATGGCCTTATTGCATGACCGATGACGTAACTGTTTCTCTACGGGGATCGGCCGAAGTCTATAGGCGGCTAGTGGAACTTAAACATGCTTTTCTCGGAGGTGCAGCGCCGTAGAGCCGTGGGCAAGAATACGGTAACATCGTATTTCGCGCAGGGAGAATAAGCGGCAGCTTCCAGCCCTTCCTCACGAAGGCCACCGCAGGCGCAGCAAGAACCCCGTGAGTGCAGCGAACGGCTGGAAGGTCCGCTCAGCAGACCTTGGTGTTTTGCGCAGCGAGGGTCGGTAATTTGCCCCAATGGAATGTCGATAGCAGGATAACCAAGCACCACTCTTGATCCGCTAGAGGTGCACAAATGTGCCCATTACCGCGCGCGACAGAGGACGAGGTGGCATGCCATCATGTCCGCGCAGCGACTCGCTGCCGTTCTTTGAAACAGTGAATCCGTGAACCGGGCCGGGCGTGACGTTGCGGTCGAGGCGTCAGGCGCTTCCCGCAGACAATTGCCCGGCCCCTTTTCACCTGCACGCCCGCGCCTGATCGCGCAGGACGGCATAGTCGCTGAGCATCCGCACCACGACCGCACCATCGGGCAGCGCCGCCACCTCGGCCGCGGCGCGCATTTGGTCATTGACGCTGTAGGGCACCACGGGCGGGCATTGCACCCTTGGATCAGAAATGGCCGTCGCGCAGGCGCTGAGTGAGAGCATCGCGATCAGCAGGGCGACGGCTGGCGGCATCGAGCATCTGGCGCTGGATTTCACGGGCTTTCTCCGATGTTTGCAAATGCTCGGCCAACCGTCCGACCTGTTCCGCGGCACGGCGAAGGTTCAGCAGGAACAGGGCGATGGTGGCGGCGGCCAAAAGCAGGCCCAGCGCTTTGCGGACCATGCCGCTTGAAAGGGTGCTGATCAGCCATCCCATCACCTCTGGTCTCGCTTCCAGTCGTCGATCCGCGCGTGGATCGCGACGGCAATGCCGATCAGGGCGACGGCAATGAACACCCAGCGCAGGGTGTCGAGATAGGGCACCAGCGGCAGGATGGCGGATTGGGTTTCAGCCAGGACGTCCTGTGCCACCTCGACACCGGCGGCACCGATGGTCGTCACCCCGGCCGCGCCGCCGCCTTTCAGCGTGCGGCTCTCGGCCAGCACCTCACGTGCAGGCGGCACCTCCGGCACGAAGGGCGTGGGGCGTGCGGGAAACGGTTCGCCCCAGGACCGCGCGGGGCCGAGATCGATGTGCATGAAGCCCGAGCGGGGTGGATGCATGACCCCGGCCGGGCGCATTGCCGAGATTGTCACGGCGTTATGAACCATCCTGGCCCGGGGGTGAAGATGTTCCTGGCGTTCAGTCCCGTCGATTTTCGCAAGGGCATGACGGGTTGGCGGCATTGGTGCAGAGCCACCTTTGTCACAAGCCCTTTAACGGCGCGGTCCATGTTTTCCGCGCCAGACATGAGGACCGTCTGAGGTTGGTTTATCGGGAAGGCTCCGGTCGCGTCCTGCAAGCGGCTGGAGCAGAAAAGCTTCAAATGGCCAAAGGAGCCGGATGGCGTGATGCGGCTTGATCCGGCGCAGTTTGAGGCGTTGCTTGCCGGGCGCGACTGGCGGCGCGTGACGGTTCGGCCGCTCGCCCCTTCGGCTGTGGCAGAGTGAATCAGCCTGCCTTTTGAAGCGGTGGTGGCGGACCGTTTCTGGTATGTTTGGCCGATGAGTTTCTCCGCCGATCTTCTCACGGACGTTGCAACATTTCAGGCGCCTTCGTGCGCCGTGGAAGCGCGTATCGGAACGCGATACCATCATCGAGCGCAAAGAAGGGCATATTGTCCGGCTGAAAAAGGGTGAAGCGGGCGCTCTATGGGCTGTTCGAGGGGGCCGCCCGCAAGGATGGCGTCAGCCGGGCCTGGCGCAAGATGGGCGCAAGGGGAGCGCAAGGGGGGCGCAAGGTGAAGGGCGACCGGGACGCTTGGGTCGCGCGCAACCCGGCCGATGAGGATATCGTCCGGCCGATCCCGGGCGGCACGGTGATCAAGACACGCATCGCCAAAAGGGCCGCGGATATTTCCGTTCCGGCGGCCATTGGCATGCGCCGGCCCTGTCGGCAGAGTGCGTCGCAATCGCCTGCCGGGTAACAGACGGCCGGAAGGGACTGCTTTGCCTCATGGATATGGGTGGTGCAGGCAAGGCTGCCTGGGCCGGGTTTCCCGGCGATCTCGATGCGCGCGGCCTGAAGCGTCTGGAACTTGTGCAACCTCATGGGCCATGCCCCTGATCGCATGCAGGACGGGTTGAC
>JAUNVT010000168.1 GCA_030540655.1 Rhodobacterales bacterium | reverse complement strand
CTTCCGCGAAAGCCGCAAGGGCGCGCGCGAGTGGGTCAGGCATGAGCACGATCCGTCAGTCATCCGAAAGCCGGACCGGATGCGCTGGATCGATTGCAAGCGCACGGGAACGAAACTGCCGGCCGGCATCTCGCAGTCTCGGATTCCGGTTCTCACGATGGCGGATCGCGCTGGCGCCAGGCGCGCGGACGCAGTGCCCGAACCACAGCGCGCCGCCGCTGATGGCGGTGCGCGCACGATGCCTTCGCGGCGACGCGGTCCTGTGCAGCGACCGGGCATTCCACATCCAGACCATCGACAGCCTGCACGATCGCTTCGAACGCTTCATGGAGCCGTTCCGCGGGCCAGCGACCAGGAACCTGACCGGCTACGCCTCGTGGTTCATCGCGCGCTCGGTTCGCACCGAGCCGGAGCGCGTCGAAGATGCGTGGGATCGACTGATGGCCGCATGACCAACACGGTTTTCAGACATGGCCAAGAGTTTCGAATTGGACACTGAGGCGCGGATGGGCAAGACGGGCAAGCGCGGATATGTTCAGGTTCTGCGTCTGCCGGAGACGATTTGCCCGATCCATCTGCAGGAAGCCATCAGGCAGGCGCTGGATCCCGGAGGAGCTCTCGGCGATGATGCCGTCAGACCTTTTGTCCTATGCCGGGCCTGACAGTAGCAGAAAGCGGACCAAGTTACCAAGAGCATCTACGAGGGCAGGGATTTTGGTCGTCACGCCACCGCACGAGCGTCCTACAGGTTGATTTGAGGCCTTCCTTTATTGCGGTTTCCTTCTCGTGAACCTGAACGATGGTGCCGGCAATAAGCGCGTATTCGAGGTCGGGATCACCGCTCACTGTGTACATGATCCGTCACCACAAATCGTTGCTCGTTCATTCTCAGCCACATATCGTCAATATGTGAGCGTTACGATGATTGTATCGGTGTAAACTCCCGCCGGCGGTGTCGACTGGACCGGCACCTGGCCATAGACGGTATGTGTGTCGGTGGTACCTTTGCCCGTAGACATCAGAGTGTCCGTGGATAGGGTGCTGCCCCAAAGGGCTGTGTGACCCGGGTCGCGATAGAGGTTGTAACGGACCGTCCCGCCTGCCGCGCTTCGCATCTTGCGATCATTGGCGGCGGTACCATTCTGGCCGTTATTGAGGCTGATCTGAAAATCTGTTCCCGGGGTGCACAGCACATTGAGCCGCCCATTGGCATCGACCGCGGAAGCAAGCCCACCTTGAGATCCGAAATCTATGTCCGTAGCCGAAACCGAACATCCTTTTTCAACCGTGGCAGTCACATTGAATTCAAAGGTTTCATCGCGCCAAACGCAGCCTGAACAGCTCCGATAGCGGACGGACATCATCACTGTGCTCGTATAGGATCCCGGAGGTACTGAACTCTGGTTGCCGATGATCCGTCCATAGACCGGTATCGTCATGCTTTCACCGGGACCCGACAGGTTGCGCTTGAAAGTGATCGGGGCGCCGCCCATGTTGCCCGTCGCCGATCCAAAGACATTTGTACGGGCGGAATCGCTGTATAATTGGAAGTTCAGCGACGATGTGCCGTTTTTCATCTGTCGGAACGTGCCGTTGGAACCTCCGGAGCCGTTCCCTGCACTGATCGTGCCATTGAGGGTGGTGACGGTGGCGTGGCAAGAGTAGATGTTCAGATTGGCTGTCCCATTGCTACTACCGGATGTCAGAGTGTTGACTGAACCAAAGGCGATCCCGGTCCCACTGAATTGACATCCAAGCGCATAGGCAGCGTCTGTTCCGGCGCCGAATATCAAAAGGCTGACCAATGGTAATATTCGACAGATAAATGCTGTCATTGACAAAGCACCTCGCCCAGATCTGTGATGGTGTCGGCCTGAGCCTGATACGTGAACTGCGCAGTGCAACTCCATCCATCCGCCCGGCTTACACTGAGTGAATTCTGCGCCGATAATCCGCTGAGATAAACCATGCCGTCGTAACCGACGACGAAGGTTTCGCCCGTGGCATGCAATACAGCGTTCAGTCCGACATCTATTGGTTCACCTGACGACGATACCAGATAAACGATTGCATTCGAGGGCGCGGTGTTGACGTTGAAGTCCAACGTCACGCCCGTGTTGTAGGCGGGAGTAACGACTTCACGCGTTGACGGCACTTCAGCTTCGATGGGCAAGGCATCAGTCTTGATGGAGATCGAGCTGGGCTCGTAGGATCTCAGGTCAGGCACCAGAATCTTGCCTGACCGCCCGGTCTTGCCTATGGGGCGGTTTTCAACCTCTACCTCAACGCCGGGCGCGCCGGCGTCAACAACCGCAAAGGAATCGTCAATCCTGTTGCTCAGGAAGAAACCGCCCCCGGCGAGGACCACGGCACCCTCGGCCCGCAGCCCGATGCTGGTATTGTCATCTCCAACCCGTGCCGCCACATCCACCTGGCCGCCCCTGAACCGGCGGCCTGCAAAGGCATCAATGCTGCTCCGTGCGTCGCGGATTGCTTCGATCCGCCATTCCCAGTCGCTCTTCGCATAGTCCCGGCTTTGCGCCAGGCCCGCCGCATAACGGGCTTGTCCATCGCGGGTTTGTGCCCGCAGGCTGGCTGAGCGGCGCTCTCCCAGAGGAACATAGACAGATGCGCCGAGCAACATCTCTGATCTGTCTCCCCTGGTAGCAAGGGCGCTCAGGTTCAGGGAGCTTGCCTGACCGATCCGGAACGAGCTGCTCAGTCCAAAGCTTCGAGCTTCGGTCCCGTCCAGGCGTTTGTTATCGGCATACACGGCCTGAATACCGTCCCAGTATCCTTCCGCAGAATAACCGACGGCAAATTGATTGAGGCTGGTTATCGTGGAATAATCCAACAGGAAGCCATCATCAAAGGTCGCTGCCATCGTCGTGTGTCTGGCGATGTCCGTGAACGTGTCTTCTGCACGCAGGAGGCGGCCTGAAAAGCTGAGGCGTCCTTTGGTAGCCTGTATCAACAGATCGTATAATTCTCCCGTCCCCAAACTGGAATAGCTTTGGGCATAGGAGGCGCTGACAGTGCCCAGAGTGCCGACGCGGAAAGTTCCGCCGACACCGGCCATCCCGAGCCCGTCACCACCCTCCGCATGGGCTGACAGCGTGACATTGTCGCTTGCGCCGAAACGTAACGAGGCCGCGCCGTAGAGATCTTCTTGATAATCGTCATTGCGCGTTCCGATTCCGATGCGCGGATAGCCGAGGGAGACCGAATAATCGGCTGTTCCCTTTCGCAAAAGATCGGGCGACACCAGAAAAACCATGTCCTGTGCGATTTCTCGCCCCGTCGCATCGCGCAAGATCACTGTCGCCTGATTGGCTCCGGTCGCAAAGGGCAGGTTGGTCAACTCGAACGGACCCGCCGGTACGTCGGTACTGTAGCGGCGGATGGACCCATCATATACATCAACGGTCGTTGGCACTGCGGCCGTTCCTGAATAGCTGGGCAGAGGCGTCGTTATGACGTCGGGGCGCAGGCCGAAATTGCGTTCGATCTGGAGGCCGCCCAGCCGCACGGGCCGGGCCCATGTCGGCCCCCGCGTGATCAGGTCGCCGGCCTGAAGCTGGACGGCATGTCGCGCGATCGGCGTGCGCCAATAGGTTTCATACCTCTGATGGCCCATCGTATCGGAATAGGAGAAGTTATGATTTAGCGCGCCATGTGGCGTATACATCCGGCTGTTGAATGCGCTGGAATAATAAGCCCGGCTGTTTCTGTCATATCCCCAAGCGTCAGTTTCAGTATAAATGCTGTAGTTCAGGACGGCTCCGAAGCCTCGGCTGACCGGATCCTCCTCGCTTCCGCTCTTGCTCGGAGGCCCGGCGGGCAGATAATATTCCGGTGCGGCGACATCGATGACCTTCGCCGCGCGAGCTTCAGTCTGCACCTGAAAATGAATTGACTGGTCAGCATGATCGATGCGGAAGGTAACGCCGGGCAGGCGATCAACGGAGATATCGCCATTTGCGTCCGGAACAAGCCCCGCGGTTTCGACGCCGATATTACGCAGTTCCTGTGCATCGGCCTTCAAACCCCCATCGGAAAGGCTGATAAACCTGCCGATCAGGCCGGTTTCGGCGCCGTTGATATGCGCTTCAAGGTAAAGCTCCTGCTCGTTTATCTGGCTTTGCGCATTAGCGACAGACAGAGAGCCGAGTGAAAGAGCGCCTATGAACGAAAGAAAAGCTGCGCTGCGCAGGGCTCTACCCGCCCCCAACAGCACCGCGATAGGGGCCGAGGTTGGTTTTTGCGCTCAATGACAGCTGGCCGCCACCCGCCCGCCTTTGCAGCGGCCAGCGCATGGTTGATCCGCCGAGCGCGTAGCCGAATAACCCGTTTTGCCGGAAGGTGGCCTTGTTACCGGAGAGCAGCGACATATCCGCAAGTTTCAGATGAATCTGTCCTCGGTTGGTTGCCTCGAGCCAGCTTTGGCCGCCCTGCTGCAGGATTCGCCAGGATACGGTCGGAACCGTAGCGTTCGGCTGCACAAAAAAGACGGGAATACGCAACCGGGAAACAAAAGACACAGTGGCGCCGCCACGCCGGGATTGATCCGGCAGTTCATCGACGAAGAGGCGATAGGCCTCTTCGCCTTCCACTCTTTGCCGCGATGTACGGACAATTCTTACGGTCTGTACCGCACCGGGCGCAAGTTGAGTGATCGGAGGGCTGACTACGACATCACGCGTCGGGGTCAGGTGCTCCTGGCCATTCTGCGTCCAGGAGAAGACGCGCGCCTGCACTGTAATGGGTGACGCGCCTTCATTGCGCAGGGTCAGATTTGCCGTCGCTCCGGGGGCGGCTACCTCAAAACTGACCGGTGCGACCCGCAGCCCTTCGCTGAGCGCCAGTGAAGGCAGCAGGATCGCCGGAAGCAATGCGATCAGAGCTGCGCAGAAAAGTTGCTGCAGTCTCATGGCAATTCCCGTCAGAACGTCACTGTCACACCGACAGTATCCGTATAGGTTGCTGCGGGCGGCGTTTTTTGAGGAGGCACACGTCCGTAAACGAAATAGGATTGTTCTGACCCCGTTCCTGTTTCGGACAATACGTCCGCGGTGTCGCCCCAGACTGTGGTCCGATCCGCATCCTGATAGAGCTGGTAGCCAATCGTGTTCCCCGCGCTTGTCATCACGCGGGATGATGAGGTTCCACCGCCCAGACCTGCATCAAGAGCGATGTCATAGGCTGCACCCTCGGTGCACGTGACGGCGATATTCGAGTACGCGTCCACGTTATCCGTCAAGGTACCGACAGTACCAAAGTTGAGATCAGTGGCCGAAACGATGACGCATGCATCCTCAATCGTGATGGTCACACCGAAACTGGTTGTCGCGGTTTGCGCAGTAGCGGTCTGAGCGAAGGCTGATCCCAAAAGGGCGCCGGCAAGATAAAGACTTCGAGTATAGGTCATGATCTACCCTGAGTTGATTCAATCTATGACTAACTCGCCGGAGATTGAGAATCAACCGTGGATGCCTGCTCCGCTATGTCGCCAATGAAGCATGTGGCGTTTTTACGACAACAGGTCGAGCCCGGCAGTACGATGCTACATCTGTGTACCGCCCATAACTTTCTCCTGCGACAGCTTAACTTCCCGCGACCAAGGTATCCTTATGGGCACCTCGAAAAAT
>JAUNVT010000167.1 GCA_030540655.1 Rhodobacterales bacterium | reverse complement strand
CGTATCTGAAACCGGCATGGGCTGGGCCAGATACACAGACTTCATGACACTCCCTTTTATGAAGCATGTCATCACGGAACGCCTCATAGCGCTGCGTGAGCGGACGATCGAAATCAGTGACGATTTCGTTCTGCACGAATGCTTGCTCCAGAATTTCTTCGCGGTCATAATTGACTTCGGTGCGCTTGATTTGACCGTTTGCTGCCTTGATTCGAACGAACATCTGCGTGTCATCTGCACCACCCCAAAAATCGCGAATGAAATCACGCGCTCTCCCGAACACTGTCCGCGCTTGGTCGTCGGTAACCCGCCGCTTCACTTCAAACCGCGCTTCATGCACAACCTCCCGCACGATCGGATCTTCATCCAACCCGTCCTCATGGTTCTCATCATGACCAATCAGCTCCACATCTTGAAGCACGCCCGTTCGGAGAGCTTCACGGATAGTCTTGGATTGATGTCCGAGAACCTTGAAGTGAGGGCGGAATGATTTCGATTCTCCATCGTCGTCCTCTACGGATTTCTGGTATTCGACTCTATTACAAGCCCATGTAAAATGATCTTTGATTGAGGGAATGTCAGCAAAGCGTGTTGGTGCATAACTGATCACTCGATGATTTGTCTGAATATCCGAATGGGATCAGTATCTCGGCGCGCGACCATCCATCTCGTGTAGCCGTCGAGGTTCTTTGTAGCCGGACCGCGCCAGATTGGCTGAAAGTCCTTCTTCCACTCCGCGTGCAGAGAATTGACGCTGTTGAGATGATGAGCCTTGGGCGTTCGGCGACCACGGCGACCTTTGATGAGCACCTCGTAGGTGATCTTGTTTGCCTTTGCGATTGCCTCATACTGTGGCGCACCGTCGAAAGGGACGATCGCGTCCGGCGCCACCTGCGGCACGAGCGCCGCATCGATCGTCGGCTGGAGGGTGTCCCTGATGTGCTGGAAGGTGGCCTTCCCGGAGCGATCCACGACGCCGAGTATCGGACAAGACCAGGCGCGCGCCATTGCTCGCGGCGGTCGGCGCTTGGGATACTCATACCAGGGCTTCCGGGGCGGTTTCGGGTAGAGGTGCGGGTCCCGCTTGTGGCGAACCCATTCCCGAGATCCCTTGCGGCTCTCGCGCTGGAATGTCTCATCGGTCTCGATGATTCCCGACAAGACGGATGGCGTTAACGCCTTTATTTGTTCGAGGATGAGCATCCGCCAGCGCCAAATCGTGTCGCGGGACACCCCCAGACGATGGCCGAGCTTTCGGCACGACAGCGGGGTGTCGTTCGGGTCGAGCATATTGCGTGCCACCTCGATGAAGAGCCCCGGACGATGGATGCCGGCGAGGGGCGTGCCTGTCCGCCCTGTCCAAGTAAGTTTGCAGTTCTTGCACCGCCAACGACGAGCTCCGGCACGCGTCGTTCCCCATGCAGACCGGTGGTGCCCGCCGCAGCGCGGGCACGGGCGCTCTTCCCCGATCGTGTCGATTTCTACGACGGCTTCGGCGCGCCTGCGGGCCGTGGTGATCGCGGCTTCTACCTTTGAAATTTGCGCAGGCGGCAGATTAGCGATAGATCTCAGAAGGGTATCGAGCAGGGATTTGGCGGACATCGAACTTCTCCAGGCTGACAAGGAGAAGCAATCTTGGCCACATCATCAGTTAAAGAAGCCTTACCAACACGCTTTGCTGACATTCCCTTGATTGACGATAGGTAGATGCCGGGCACCTTCTCTATAAGGATTAAATTTCGGCCCGTTGCATCGGGGGTCTTCTTTATCAAAATATGTGATGCATAATGGCTGCCCTCGTCCTCTTCCTTATCAATGTCACGGCTTGTGAGCTCTTGGAAATGATAAAAGGAAACTCCGGTAGTGTTCTTGTCACCTGCTTGGAGGATCAGTCGATGATACTCATTGTCTTCGTTCAAGTCCGCACACCACATCAGGCGGCTTTCTTTTGAATACTGGCGGTGAGTGTCGTTTCGAGCAATCCGATCGGAAAGTGCGTGTATCAAGTCCTGGAGCGTAAATTCCGGTGCGTAGTGAGGTGCATTCGTACGGTTGCTGATCGACAACTTGCCAACTGCAATCCACCGGTGATTAGACGGTAATGCCATTATTTACTCCTTGTGATGCCACCGCACGTTGGAGTGGTCGTTGTCGTAAGTCCAGAGCTGTCGCGCAGCCTGATCCTGATCCTGTTTGCGCCCCTGGGCCCTCTCCGTACGCTCAAGGCATCTTGGATTTGGTGTATGGCAACGCCTTCATTCTCCATGCCTTTCGCTGCGGCCGGAGCGAGCAGCAATAGATCGTCAGCCGATGGTCTCCCGCTTCATTCGAGCACTCGTCCGATTGTCGGCAGCAGGTCCGTCCGCTACTGTGCTCGGAAAAGGGGATTGGGCATGTTCGAGAACGCATTCAACAACATAGACAGGACGCTGCGCAACGATGAGGGGCTGGCCTCCGAACTCGACTACGCGGAACAGACGTCGTGGCTTCTGTTTCTCAAGTATCTCGACGACCTTGAGGACGAACGGCGCGATGGGGCAGAGCTCGAAGGGCAGGACTACGCGCCCATCGTCGACGAGCCCTACAGCTGGAAGACCTGGGCCGCCCCCAAGACCGCGGATTGCAAGTTGGATCATAACGCTGCGCTGACCGGCGCGGACCTGATCGACTTCGTCAACGGCAAGCTCTTCCCATACCTCAAGAAATTCCGCGAGCGCACCGACAATCCCGATACTCTCGAATACAAGATCGGCGAGATCTTCTCAGAGATCGTGAACAAGTTCCGGTCCGGCTACTCCTTGCGCGATGCGCTCGAAATCATCGACCAGCTCGATTTCGGCAGCACCAAGGCCAAGCACGAGTTGTCCGACCTCTACGAGACGCGGATCAAGCGGATGGGCAACGCGGGCCGCAACGGCGGCGAATACTACACGCCGCGCCCCCTGATCCGCGCCATGATCAAGGTCACGGACCCGCAGATCGGCGAGACGATCTATGACGGCGCTTGCGGGTCCGCTGGGTTTCTGTGCGAAGCGTGGGATCACCTGCGCCGCGATGACCTGTCCTCCGCCGACTGGGACACGCTCCAGCGCAAGACCTTCTATGGGCAGGAGAAGAAGTCACTCGCCTATGTCCTCGGCGTCATGAACATGATCCTGCATGGCATCGACGCGCCCTCGATTCGGCACACCAACACGTTGACCGAGAACGTGATGGATATCCAGGAACGGGACCGCCACGACATCGTGCTGGCCAATCCGCCCTTCGGCGGCGGCGAGCGCAAGGAGGTGCAGCAGAACTTCCCCATCAAGTCGGGCGAGACGGCCTACCTGTTCCTGCAACACTTCATGCGCAAGCTTCGCGCGGGCGGGCGCGGGGCGATCGTCATCAAGAACACCTTCCTCAGCAACACTGACGGGGCCAGCGTCGCCCTGCGCAAGGAATTGCTGGAGAGCTGCAACCTGCACACCGTGCTCGACTGTCCCGGCGGCACGTTCCAGGGCGCGGGGGTCAAGACGGTGGTGCTGTTCTTCGAGAAGGGGGCAAAGACGCGCTCGGTCTGGTATTATCAGCTTGATCCGGGGCGGTCCTTGGGCAAGACGAACCCGCTGAACGACGCCGATCTGGCCGAGTTCGTGGCGTTGCAACCGGGCAAGGAGGACAGCGCGCAAAGCTGGAGCGTGCCGGTGGAGGGGCTCGACCCCCAGACATGGGACCTGTCGGTCAAGAACCCCAACGCGCCCGAGGCCGAGGCGCTGCGCAGCCCCGAGGAGATCATAGACGCCATGCTGGCGCGGGATGCGGAGACGGCGCAGATCCTCGAGGATATTCGGGGGATGCTGTGAAGGATCAGACAACAATCGCTGTGGGGACTCAACGATCTGGCTGGAAGACCATTCCTCTGGGCGATCTCTGCAAGATGTATCAGCCAAAAACTATTGGCAAGAAAGACATGTCACCGGACGGTGCGTATCCCGTGTTTGGCGCAAACGGCATCATTGGCAGATATCACGAATTCAATCATGAAAAGCCGCAACTCGTAGTAGGTTGTCGCGGCGCATGTGGCTCCGTGCATATTACTGAACCTTTTTCATGGATCACCGGAAACACTATGGTGATCCAACCCAAGAGCAGCAATATCGACCTTCGCTTCCTGGAGTATTTCTTCCGTGGCGCGGCAGACATAGAAGGTGCCACGACAGGTGCGGCACAACCACAGATAACCCAGACTTCGTTGAAACCTATTGCTGTCCCCCTTCCCCTAATGGACGAGCAGAAGCGGATCGTTGCGGTGCTCGATCAGGCCTTCGCCGCCCTCGACCGCGCCCGCGCCCATGCCGAGGCCAATCTGGCGGATGCGGGGGAGTTATTTGAAAACTCTTTGACGGCTGCGCTGGAGAGTAGTGGAACAGATCTGGAACTGGGTAGGTTTGACGATCCGAACCTAATTTCGATCGTTGATGGTGATCGTGGACGAAATTACCCAAAAAAATCTGATTTTCAACCTGAGGGCCATTGTCTATTTTTGAACACGAAAAATGTCAGACCCAATGGATTCGAGTTCTCTGAAATGATGTTCATCTCAAAAGAGAAGGACGCTGCGCTTGGCAAGGGCAAACTGCAAAAAAGAGATGTCATCCTCACGACCCGAGGCACTGTCGGAAATGTTGGCTTCTTTGGCGACAATATTCCTTTTGAGTGCATGAGGATTAACTCAGGGATGTTAATTTTAAGGCCAAATGAGAAGAGACTTCGTTCAGAGTATCTATTTACTTTACTTCGATCAAAGGCGTTCAAGTCCCAAATTTACCATCACGTTTCCGGTGCCGCGCAACCGCAACTTCCAATTAGATCGTTGAAGCAATTCACCCTGCCAATGCCTGAATCAACGGAGCAGCAAATGAAAGTCGTTTCTGCGTTGTTGAAGGTGGAACGGCGGAGTTCAGCGTTAAAGGAGTCTTACGCAACCAAGCTCGCCGACATCGCCGACCTCCGCCAATCCCTTCTGCAAAAAGCCTTCTCCGGTCAACTGACATGAGATGGGGCACTAATCACGACGCGAGCATCGAAAAGCTTCAGATGGTCCAAGGCAGCCTGACTGTGGGTCTGCTTATGGTGCCGCGTGATGGTTTCGAGACATGCCGCCCGTCCGAGACCGCAAAATCTGTGGCCAGCAGAAATCGTCTGAGTTTCAGCTACTTCCCCGTTGAAGACGGGGAGCGAATACTCGGCCTCTACAATGCCGAACGCTGGTTCAGCACTGACGCGCCGAACGAACCCATCGAGAATGACTATCAGGCGCTTAGTGAAGACATACTGATCGCCGCAGATGCCAGCATCTTTGATTTCATCATGCAGGCAGACCGGCATCCCACCAACCTCGTTGTATCGGGCAGTCAAATCGCAGGTCTCGTCAGTCTGTCCGATATTCAACAGTTGTCAGTGCGCGCAGCGCTGTTCTCGGCCATCACAAGTTTCGAAATGGCGATGGCAATGGCCGTTGGAGCGCGATGGAATGATCCGATGGAGTGGATTGTCGAGTTGCCACAGCACCGCCAAGAGAGGTTGCACGCCGAAGTGGAAAAGTCGCGTGCAGGTGACACCGAGTTGGCTGAAATCGCATACACCCAGTTCTGCGACAAGAAAACCTTGATCACGAATGGAGGCATTCTGGATAT
>JAUNVT010000012.1 GCA_030540655.1 Rhodobacterales bacterium | reverse complement strand
CTCCTCGTTCATCTTGGCGAGAAAATTCTACTTCCGCATCCCCTTAATTTCGGAGAGGATTACTGGGTCTTCAGGCAGGGATCAGAAGGTCGCGCGCATGCGCGCTTTATACCCGAACAGCCTGCTGAACGGAATGTCAAATACGCTAAAATACCATATTTCATTGGATTATTCTGCCTGCAATGGCCGCCATGTCCGCTGCGGCATCCGCCAGTCAATTCCTTCCAGTAGCATCGACAAGTTGTGCCGCCGTGACACAGATTTTGCCGTCCTTGGCCGCCGGCCAGACGAACCGCCCTCTCTCCAGTCGCTTCATGAAAAGGCATGCGCCTTGGGTATCCCACCCGCTGCCCGGCAGGGCATTGCGTAGCAATGTCCCGAGAGGGAGATGATCTTCAAAAGGTCACCCCGGCGGCCACGGAATACAAACAGATGGCCGGAATATGGACCCTCGGCCAGCATCTTCTCCGTCTGCGCTGCCAATGTGTTGAAGCCCCGCCGCATATCCGTCACGCCAGCCGCGCGCCAAACCCGCGTGTTGCTCGGCACCGGGATCATGCCGTCAGCCCCTGAACCAGTCCTGCAACCGATGATGGCGAAGGGGGGCCTTCCACCAGGATACGACGCCCGTCCGACAGCGCAATATCCACGCGCTGCGCCATAACCGCAGAGTCGGGCTCATCCGCCGCCGCGTTCATTCGCGCGGGACCAGAAAACCGCGCGTGTGCAGGTGCATCAATCTCGACAGGAAGGAAAACACCTTCAAGGGCGACACTCCCTTCGGGCGACGGGGCGCTCGCTGAAGGCGCAAACCGGGGATCCTTCAGCCATTTGAAAATCAGGTTCGCGTTCATCGAATAGCGCCGCGCCACCTGTGCACCCAAAACGCCCGGCGTTAACGTCTGCGCGCAAATCGTGCGCCTCTCGTCGTCAGACCAGACCCGCTTCTTCTGCCCTTTCTTCCCTACCAAATCTATCTCAAGATGTCTCCACTAATGAATGGTGGACACCATCACCCACTCCATCACGCACGCGGAGCAGTCAGACCGGACAGATACTGTAACTTGCACTTTCAAGCCCAAGCACCTGAGCACCCGCGCCGGCACAGAGCTAAACGCATGTCACCTTCTGCCCGGTTTTTTTAGGCAACGACGCGGGTCTTTTTACGAGCGCGGTTGCAGAAGGGTGAGCCCGGACAGACGGGCCGTCCAGCCTGACCATATCACCATTCTGCGCGTCCGCGACGGCCTCCATGGCCCGATCACGGATACCCGTGCAGGTCCAGAGATCGAAGCGGGTGCAGATCGTGAGGCCCGTATTGCGCGGGCAGACCGGCCAAAGGAATGCCGGTGCGCAAGACCTGGAAGATCCCAGTGATCACGCGGCGGTCATCAACCCGTTTCACGCCGCGAGACGTGTTGGCAGCGCTGATTTGATGAAGTCGCATTCCAGGTCGCTCATATCTGACGGTGCCATGCCTCGCTCCCACCCGTTGTTTTGCCCGAAGTGCATCACGAGCGTATAGGATTGAACAGGAGTTGATCGGCGTGCTGCCCAGTATATCAAGCATTTAGCTGCTTCCGCCATCAGCGGGCGGCGTGTTCGAGGTTCATTTGAAAAACTTGAGAGCCATGAGGGCAAGCCTGACAACGCGTATGGCACGAAACAGAAAGACCGCCCAAGGGCGGCCTTATCCGTGTGACCATTGGGTGATGATCAAATTGGAGCGGGCGATGAGATTCGAACTCACGACCCTAACCTTGGCAAGGTTATGCTCTACCCCTGAGCTACGCCCGCACCGATTGACGCGGATGTACAAATAACCGGCGGGGGCCGCAAGGGCAAATTGCCGAATACCGAGAAATAAATCGGGGTACTGCGTTTGATGGCTGACCGAGGCAGGTTGGCCAGGCAAAATTGCGATTTCCGATCAGATCAGGCGCCGATGGCGGATCTTGCTAAACTCTTCCTGCCGCTTCAGTGTCCAATTGCAACTTTTCAAGCTGCCGGAGGATGTCCTGGACAATAGCGTCCGGGTGATTGTCCACGCTCACCCTGATGGTTTGGCTGCCAGGCACGGGCTCCTGCAATGTTTCAAACTGGCTTTTCAGAAGGTCAAGGGGCATGAAGTGCTTTTTGCGGGCCTCCATACGCTCGCGGATGAGGTCGTAGGAGCCCTGCAGATAGATGAAGATCACGCCCGTCCGGCCACCGATGAGGATATCGCGATACTCTTTTTTGAGTGCAGAGCAAGTCAGAACCCCGCATTGCCCCGCTGCGCGCCAGTTGTCGATAAGAGCTGCGATGCTGTTCAGCCAGGGAAGTCTGTCAGCATCAGTCAAGGGGGTGCCGCTGGCCATCTTTTCGATATTCGCGGCCGGATGAAAATCATCGCCTTCCTGAAAGGGGCAGCCAAGTGCGCTGGCAAGAAGACGTGCGATCGTCGTCTTGCCCGAGCCTGAAACCCCCATGAGCACCAGGATCACGGGCATTTTGACATGATGTTTGAACGGGTCCGACGGTGCATCGCGGATCACGTCATCGCCCATCAAAGCACTCCTTTTCCCCGCATGCGACAATCATAGCAAGATTCCGTATTGCCTGTCACCTCTCTCGGTCCTCGCCGATCGGGCGCCAGGCACGGCCTTGACGTGCCAGCAGCTCGTCCGCCGCGCCTGGGCCCGCGCTGCCCGAAGCATAGGTTGGCACGGTGCTGACGGATTCATCTGACCATGCATCAAGCACCGGCTGCACGATGCGCCACGTCTGCTCGACCATATCGACGCGCATGAACGATGTCGGATCGCCATTCATTACATCCAGAATAAGCGTCTCATACCCGACGTTTTCTTCCTCGGGGAACCAGTCGTCATAGAAGAAATCCATTTTCACGGTCGCCAGATCCATCAGCGGGCCGGGCCTGCGGATCTGGAACTGGAGCGATACACCCTTGTCGGGCGCGATCGACAATACCAGCCAGTTGGGATGCAACGCAGCCACGGGCGTGTTGCGAAAGACCTCGTAGGGTGCCTGTTTGAAGCGGATGGCAATTTCCGTCTTGCGACTTGTCAGCCGCTTGCCGGTGCGAAGATAAAAGGGAACGCCCGCCCAACGCCAGTTGTCGATCCTGACCTCCAGCGCCGCGTAGGTCTCCACGTTGGACGCCTTGTCCACATCAGGTTCCTCGCGATAGGCCTGCACTGGGCTGTCCAATAGGGTGCCGCTGTCATACTGCCCGCGGACGACGCAATCGGGCGTGATGGCAGGCACCGCCGCGAACAATTCGAACTTCTTGTTACGCACCTCACGTGCATCGAAACCGATCGGAGGCTCCATCGCCACCATCGACAGCAGCGTGAACAGATGGTTGGGCACCATATCCCGCAGGGCGCCCGTCACTTCGTAGAAGGCACCTCTTTTTTCCACGCCGATCGTTTCCGCAGCGGTGATCTGCACGTGATCGATGCGGTCGCGGTTCCAGATCGGTTCGAACAGACCGTTCGCAAAGCGAAAGGCCATGATGCTTTGAACGGTATCCTTGCCCAGAAAATGATCGATCCGGTAAATCTGATCCTCCTGCAATGTCCGCAAGAGGCGCGCGTTCAGATCGCGCGCCGAATCAAGGCTGTGCCCGAACGGCTTTTCGACGATGACGCGCCGCCAGAATTCAGCCGCACCGTTTTCGGCCCCGTGCTGGCGGGTCAGCCCGCAGTCACCCAGGCCGTCCACGACCGTCGCAAAAAGCCGGTCCGCGACGGCAAGATAGAAGACCGCATTACCGCATGTGCCGCAGGCCTTGTCGGTATGATCAAAGGTCGCGCGCAGCTTTTGATAAACGTCGGGCTGCGTCAGATCACCCTCGACATAGGCGAGATTCTGCGTCAGCCTTTGCCACGCATCATCATCAATATGGTCGATGTCAAATTCCGCGCTGGTGTCGCCCACGAAGCCTTCCAGCGTTTCACGAAGCTGGCTGCGCAAGTCTTCTGCCGTTCCCTCGCCCCGGTCGACCCCGATCAGCGCAAAATGCTCGGGCAACATATTGCTGTGTGACAGGTTGTAGAGCGCGGGAATAATCAGACGTTTCGTCAAATCGCCCCGCGCACCGAAAATCACCATGACGCAGGGTTCAGGCCGTTCGGCTCCGCACCGGGGAGGGCAGTCGACAAGGGAGATGTTATGCGGTGCTTCGGTGTCATGCATGGTGTTGTCCATGATATCAGTCGCCTACATCTCTTGGGGCAGGCGCGTCGGGCGTCAGGACGGTCTGGCCACCCACTCGCTTTTCTATATGTCCGCCAAAGCCCAAACGCATTGCCGACAGCATCTTGTCTGCGAATGTGGTGTCGCGGCGCGAGCGGTAGCGTGCATAGAGCGCGCTTGTCAGAACCTCGGCTGGCACGGCCTCCTCGATCGCGGCCTGAACTGTCCATCGTCCTTCGCCGGAATCCTCGACATAGCCGGAAAAGCCATCGAGCTGCGGGTCCTGCGCCAGCGCAGCGGCCGAGAGATCCAGCAGCCATGATGATATGACGCTTCCGCGGCGCCATACTTCGGCTATGTCGGCCAGATTGAGTGTGAACCTTTCGTCTTCCGGCAGCTCGGCGGAATCCTTGTTGGACAAGATGTCAAAGCCCTCGGCGTAGGCCTGCATGAGCCCGTATTCCACACCGTTATGCACCATCTTCACAAAATGACCGGCCCCGGCGGGACCTGCGTGGATATAACCCTGTTCGGCGCGCGCATCGCCTTCGCGCTTGGGGGTGCGGGCGATCTCTCCCATGCCGGGCGCGAGGACCGAAAAAATGGGGTCAAGGCGATGGACCGCATCCGCCGGACCGCCAATCATCAGACAATAACCCCGCTCCAGCCCCCAGACACCCCCGGAAGTGCCGCAATCAACGTAATGGATCTGTTTTGCGGCAAGCTCCCGCGCGCGGCGGATGTCATCCTTGTAGAACGTATTGCCGCCATCAATGATGACGTCATCGGGTTCCAGCATGTTGCCAAGGCTCTGAATTGCATCCTCGGTTATCTGTCCGGCCGGCAGCATGATCCAGATGGCGCGCGGCGGCGTCAGCGCGTTCACCAGTTCCTGCAGCGAGGCAACCGTGCCCAACCCGTCCTTATCCAGCGCGCCGCGCGCCGCTGCATCGACATCAAACCCGATACAGGTGTGGCCTGCGTTGCTCAGACGGCGGAATATATTGCCGCCCATCCGTCCCAGACCCACAATCCCCAATTGCATATGCACACTCCCAATGCGGCTGTCGTTCGGTAAAGGGACCAAAGCCCGCTCTCTCCCTCTGGCAGGCATATCAGATCGCCCTGCGCGCCACTTCGGCATCTTTCAGATCCAGACCGAAACCGGGACGCGAGGGATCCGGGGTGGCGCGGCCATTCACAGGATCAGGCGCTCCTTCAAAAAGCATATGTTCCAGCCGCACATGGTCGTGAAACCATTCCAGATGCAGCGCCCATGGAAAGGCGGCGCAAACATGCAGATGCAGCGCCGGTGCGCAATGGGCGGAAATCGGAATCTGGAACGCCTCTGCAAGCTGCGCTGCCTGCAGAAAACCCGTTACACCACCGCAGCGCGTTGCATCAGCCTGAATGACATCCACCGCACCTGCCTCCAGCATACGTCTGAAATACCATTGATCATATCCGTATTCGCCCGCCGTGATCGCCATGCCCGGCGGCGCGCGGTCACGGAGCAGGCGCAGCCCTGCCAGATCGTCGGACGACACGGGTTCCTCGAACCAGCGCACACAGAAGCGGGCGAAATCTTCGGCCATGAGCAGTGCGTGATTGCGCGTAAGGGCACCGTTGGCATCCGTGAACAGCTGGCAATCCTTGCCGATCGCGTCGCGGGCCACGCTCAGCCGGTGATGATCCCGGCCCGGCTCGCGACCGACCTTCATCTTGACAAAGGCGAAGCCCTCATCCGACCAGCCGCCCAATTGCTGCGTCAGTTGGTCATCATCGTAAGACGTGAATCCGCCCGAGCCGTAGAGCGCCACGCTTTCCTGCGCCTGTCCCAGAAGCTGCGCCACTGACAAATTCAGCAGCCGCGCCTTGAGGTCCCATAGCGCGTTATCCACTGCCGAAACCGCCATCGATGCGATACCGGGCCGCCCGTCGTTGCGTAACTTGTGCAGCATGGCGTGATGCGCGGAGGGAATGTCGAATGCGCTCAGGCCCGTGAGGGTATCCGCCAGCGTGTTCTGGATGTAAGCACCTGTTGCGGCGCTTCCGTAGGTATAGCCAAGGCCTGTCTTGCCGCCTGCATCGATCTGGACAATGACAATGGTGGTGCTGTCCCACTGGAGGGTGCCATCGGATTCCGGGGCATCTGTGGGCACGCGGGCGACAGTGATGCGCGGCGCCTCCAATTTGGGGACATCCCGCATCGTCTCTATCCTGTCACACGCTTGAAGGTCTGCCACAGGATACCGCCCGCCTCGGAATCGCCCGCGGAAAGCGCCTTGGCATAGCTTTTTGCCTCAGCCAGCGTGATGTGCGGGGGCAGGGTGGGCACGTCCGGGTCGGTCACGGCATCAATCACCGTCGGCCGGTCGGCGGCAAAGGCCGCATCCCAGGCGGGTCCGATCTGGTCCGGGTCCTCCACCCGTATGCCGTTCAGCCCCAGTGACGCTGCGTAGGCGGCATAGTCGAATGGCGGCACGGCCTGCGTCTCGGCCACCCTTGGGCTGCTGCCCATCGCGCGCAATTCCCATGTTACCTGATTGAGGTCATTGTTGTTCAGCACGGCGATCACCAGCCGTGGGTCGCTCCATTCCCGCCAGAATTTGGCAATGGTTATGAGCGCATTGATGCCCAGCATCTGCATTGCCCCGTCTCCCACGAACCCCACTGCCACCCGGTCCGGATAGCAAAATTTCGCAGCGGTCGAATAGGGAACGCCGGGACACATCGTGGCCAAGGTACCGGACAGCGATGCCTTCATGCCCGGCCTTATCTTGATCGCGCGCGCGAACCAGTTGGCCGAGGAGCCTGAATCCGCTGATATGATGGCATTGTCGGGCAAGCGCGAGGAGGCTTCCCAGAACAACCGCTCGGGGTTGATGGGGTTTGCGGTCTGCATCGCCCGGTCCTCGGCCCGGTCCCACCAATCGGTGATACGCTTTTCGATGCTTTCCCGCCAGTCGCTGTCCGTGCGCGCCTTCAGGTGAGGGATCAAAGCGCGCAGCGTTGTCGCGGCATCACCGACAAGGTTCACATCCATGGGATAGCGGATCGATTCCATCGCCGGATCTATATCGATCTGGATTCCGACCGCCTTGCCTTCCTTGGGCAGGAATTCCGAATAGGGAAAGCGCGATCCGACCATCAGAAGCGTATCGCAATGGCGCATCATCCAGTCCGATGGCTCGGTTCCCAGCAGGCCCATCTGGCCCGTGACATAGGGCAGATCATCGGGCAGAACCGCCTTGCCCAGCAGCGCCTTGGCCACGCCTGCGCCCAGAAGATCCGCCACCTGCATCAATTCCTGCGATGCGTCCAACGCACCCGCGCCCGCCAGAATGGCCACCTTCTTGCCCGCGTTCAGCGCCTCGGCGGCACGCATGATATCGGCCTGCTCGGGCACAACGCGCGGCGCGACGTATCCCATACCGGAATGTACCGTTCCGTGGGCACGCGGCGGGGTTTCAACGGCATTTTCCTCCTGCACGTCATTGGGAAAGATCAGCGCGGTGACAGTGCGCTTGGACATGGCAATGCGCATTCCCCGATCGATCAGATGGCGCGCCTGCGCAGGCACCATGCAGGTCTGCACGTAATCGCGTGCAACATCCTTGAACAGAACCTGAAGATCGACCTCTTGCTGGTAATTTCCGCCCAGAGCCGAGCGGGCCTGCTGGCCGACGATGGCCAGCACCGGCTGATGATCCAGCTTGGCATCGTAAAGCCCGTTCAGAAGGTGAATGGCGCCGGGGCCGGATGTTGCCATGCACACCCCCACTTCGCCCGTCCACTTGGCATGGGCACAGGCCATGAAGGCCGCCTCTTCCTCGTGCCTTGTCTGAATGAAATCGATTGTTTCGTCCCGGCCCAGCGCACCTACCAGGCCGTTGATACCGTCACCCGGAAAGCCGTAAATTCGGCGCACGCCCCATTCGTGCAGGCGTTTTAGGATGAAGTCTCCTACGGTGTCGGCCATGGTGTATCTCCTTCGTATTCCTCCCGGTCAGTCTGACCAGGCTATTGTTGTCAGCAGAGCGTTCTCTGCCTGCCGGGAATCCAGTCTTGTATGTTGCACGACGACAGGCTCGTCGGACCTGATGACGCAGGAATAATCCGTTCCGCGCGGCACCGGCTGGGGATATTCCAGATCGTTGAATCGCTGGTGGAGCGTGCGGCGTGCACGTACGATAATCTCATAAGGGCCTACCGGCTCGCGATCCTTGAAATATATCGTGAGCATGACATGGGCGTCCCGGTCACCGGCGTTGAGGATGCAGGCTGTCTCGTGGCTCAGCATCTCCGGCTCGGGTCCGGTACTGCCCTCCGGGATATAGCCTTCGGCAATGACCCAGAGACGTTTTCCAACTGTTTCGTGCATCATGCGCCTCCTTTTCGGGATCAGGATGACGGTTCCACGGCCTGAGCCCGGCGGTGCGGCTACGATTTCCGCATCGATGAAGTAACCGGAACTGCAACGGTTTGGTTCCGCTGCGTCTCCGGAAAAAAGTTTGGCGGGAGGGAACGGACGGGGAGGTCAAGCGTTGATGATGGTACTTGCCGGCAATGCCCGGCGCACCAGAAGGAGGCATCGGGACCGATGCACCCCACCGGCATTTCCCCCTCCAACACAGTCCGCCGGACAGCCCACCGGCGGCGTGGCACCGGGCTCGCCCCCGTGCTGATCGCAGGAGGCGTCCTGGCCGCGCTGATGGCGACGAGGGTCCGCAGGCGGCCTGCAGTGCCTGCGCAGCGCGTTCGGGCAGGGGCGGCGATCTTGGGCGGCAGTGTGTTGGCCGACAGCGCGATGGAGCATCTGCGTGGCGGTCTGTATAACCCGGCAATGTATGCCGCGCCCGCGCTGGGGGCCGTCTCGGTGATTTCCGCCCTCAGGCAAGGCTCCGCATCCCACGCCAGCCGCGGGCCTGTGGCCAGCATCGTCGGCGGGCTGGCAGGCTTGGGATTTCATAGCTACGATATCCTGAGGCGTGTCGGCGGCGTAAGTTTCAATAATCTCTTCTATGCCGCGCCGATCGGCGCGCCGGGCGCTCTTGTCATATCGGGCGCGCTGAACCTGTTTGCAGATCAGATCGAAAATGCCCCTAGTAACTCTCGCCCGACCGCGCGGGTGCTGGCCGGTGTCACCGGCGCCTCTTTGCTGGCAGAAACCGCCGAGGTGGGCCTGCTGCATTTCCGCGGCTCGTTCCAAAATCCGGCCATGTTTCTTCCGGTCACCATCCCGCCCATCGCGGGCGCCCTGCTTCTGGCCAAGGCCGCGCGCCCGGATATGAGCAGCCGCCCCGTGCGAGAGTTCCTGAAAGCCACTGCGCTCCTGGGGTTTGTCGGCACGGGATTTCATATCTACGGGGTGAGCCGCCACATGGGCGGTTGGCGCAACTGGCGGCAGACGGCCTTTGACGGGCCGCCCGTGCCCGCGCCGATCAGCTTTACCGGACTGGCGCTGGCAGGAAGCGCGGCTGTCGATCTGATCGAGAAGGAGGAGACAAGATGAAAGGCCCCTCTTCAACTCCCTATCCGGGATATGACGTGCTGGATAAGTGGGACACGCCATCCTTCAACGATCAGACGCGCGACGTGCTGCGCCGCCGCCTGACCGACGTACCGGATCGGCGGTTCTTCACGGCGGCCGAATGGCCCGTTCTTGAAGCCTTGTGCGATTCCGTAATGCCGCAGGAGAAAGGCGCGGATGCCGTACCAATCCCCAACTGGATAGACGCCGCGTTGCATGAAGGGCACGGCAGTGGCACGCGCCACGCCGACATGCCTGCCGCCCCTGATGCGTGGCGACAAGGGCTTGCAGCATTGAATGCCGAAGCGCAATTGCGTGGTGCGTCTGATTTTGCGGCACTCGACAACGCGGGACGAGATGCTGTGCTGCACGATGTGGACGCCGAAAAGGGGCGCGCGCCTCAGTGGCAAACGCTGCCGCAGCGCCGGTTCTTCCGGAACCTGGTCTTGTCCGAGATTGTAGCCATCTACTATTCCCACCCGACCGGGCAGAGCGAGATCGGCTTTGGCGGTCCGGCCAGCCCGCGCGGTTATGTCCGGCTTCAGGCGAATCTCGCGGACAGCTGGGAGGCGCCTCCGGGGGACTGGGGCGGAGAAACACCGCGATGACAAATATCCAGGATCCCGGCCTGCGCGCCATCGACGGACATGCGCCGGATGTGTTCAGCCGGGGTGGCACCGTTCCGATGAAGCAGTTTCAGGACAGGGATGAAGTGGATTTCGCCATTGTCGGAACCGGGTGCGGCGGGGGCGTTCTGGCTGCAAAACTGGCCGAAGCGGGATTTTCCGTCGTTGCCTTCGATGCCGGCCCGTTCTGGCGGCCGCTGTCGGATTTCGCCTCTGATGAGCGCGAGCAGGATAAACTCTATTGGCTGGACCCGCGCATCTCGGGAGGCGACGATCCGGTCGAGTTCGGCGCGAACAATTCGGGCCGCGCGGTTGGCGGATCGACGGTGCATTTCCAGATGGTCGCGCTGCGGTTTCGGCCCGAATGGTTCGCCTCTGCCACGCAGCTTGGATATGGCGTCGACTGGCCGGTGGATTGGCGCACGATGTGGCGGTACTACGCCGAGGTGGAGCGCGCATGTTCCATCTCCGGCCCGGTGACTTATCCGTGGGGGCCGCACCGGGGGCGCTATCCTTACCGCGAGCACGAGGTGAATGCCGCAGGGCGCGTTTTGGCACGCGGGGCCGAGGCAATGGGGGTGCCGTGGACACCAACGCCTTTGGCCACGGTGTCCGCGCCGCGCGGTAAATCACCGCCATGCGTCTATCGCGGCATGTGCAAGATCGGCTGCTCCACCAATGCCAAACAAAGCGTACTCATCACCTTCATCCCCCGCGCGCTGGCCGCTGGCGCTGAAATACGCGATCTGGCAATGGTGGGCCGGATCGGCACCGAAGACGGCCGCGCGACGGGGGTGGAATATCACCGGGGAGGTCAATGGCATTTCCAGCGCGCGCGCCACGTCGTTTGCGCCGGCTATTCGATCGAAACGCCGCGGCTTTTGCTCAATTCCGCTGATGGCGCCTATCCGGATGGGCTGGCGAATTCCTCGGGCACGGTCGGGCGCTATCTGATGGTGCATCTGAACGATGCTGTCTGGGGCGTGATGGAGGACGAGATCCGGTGGTACAAGGGCCCGCCCTCGATGGCGTGCTGCGAGCATTGGAATTATATAGACGATCATCCCGACAAGGATTTCGACGGCGGCTATTCCTTCATGTCCCAAGGGCCATTGCCCACTGATTTCGGGAAGATGCTGGTGACGAATGAAGGCGTTTTCGGCGCGGATCTGCGGCGACAGATGGCGCTTTACAATCGCATGGCCGGGTTGAAGATGGTGGGCGAGACGATGGCGCAGGCCGATAACCGCGTGACGCTGGCCGATGAGGCGGATGATTACGGATTGCCGCGCGCGCGCGTCACCTATTCCGCCTGCGAAAATGACCGCCGGATGCGGCGTCATGCCCGCAAGTTCATGGCGCGGATGCTGGATGCGGCGGGCGGGCGCGATTTGCTGGAAACCGGCTCGACCGCGCATCTGATGGGCGGCTGCCGGATGGGCGACGACCCGGAAACCAGTGTCACCGACAGCGACGGGCGCACGTGGGATATCCCGAACCTGTGGGTGTGCGACGGATCTCTCATGCCGACGGCGGGTGGGGTCAACCCTTCGATGACGATCATGGCCAATGCCGCGCGCATCGCGGACCGGATAAAAACGCTGGCGGGACGCGGTGAGCTGGACCGCGTATATGGCTGACCCGGCCGCCACGCCGGACCGGCAAGCCCGCTATGTGCCCATCGCCGATTACGCGCTGATCGGGGATACCCACGCCGCCGCGCTGGTGGCGCGCGATGGTGCGATCGACTGGCTGTGTCTGCCCGACATGCCCGATGAATCGATCTTTGCCGAGCTGCTGGACCGTGAGCGGGGCGGTTGTTTCTTCGCCGGGGGGGTGCAGGGTGCCAAGACGAGCAGGCGTTATCTGCCCTCCTCGCCGGTGCTGGAGACCATTCACAAAACGCCTGACGGGACGCTGAGGGTCACCGATTTCATGCCGGTTCCCCTCGACGGCGCCCAGCGCCATATTGCCTCGGCCCGCCGCCTGATCCGTATGATCGAAGCGGTCGATGGCCAGCCCGAACTCGTCATCCGCTTTGCCCCCCGCCCGAGCTATGGCGAGATGCAGCCGGATCTGCGCCAGCGCTCCGAGAGGGTGTGGACCATGTCGAGCGGGCGCGATTTTCTGGCACTCCATTCGGATGTGGTCCTGGAATGCAGCGCGCATGGCACCCTGAACCGCCGTATCCGCCTGCAGGCTGGCGAATGCCGCACTCTCACCCTGTCGTTCTGTCGCCAAGATATCGGCGTGCTGATGCCGCTGGCCGGGTGCGCAAGCGAACTTCAGGCAACATTGGGATGGTGGCAGAATTTTTGCGCCACCTGCACATTTGACGGGCCTTTCAGGGACGAGGTGATCCGCAGCTTCATCACCCTGCGGCTGTTGACCTACAGCCAATCGGGTGCGGTTCTGGCCGCCCCCACAACCAGTCTGCCCGAAGCGATCGGCGGCAAGCGGAACTGGGACTACCGCTATTGCTGGCTACGCGATGCCACGTTCATTCTTGGAAGTTTTCTCAGCCTTGGCTACGAGGAAGAGGGCGAGGCGTTCTTTCGCTGGCTGATCCATGCCACGCAACTGACAGCGCCGCGGCTTGACGTGCTCTATGACGTTTTCGGCCATACGATGGTGCCCGAGCGGTCGCGTAACGCACTGGAGGGCTGGCAGGGCTCCAGCCCGGTGCGGACGGGCAACGGGGCGCAGGGGCAGTTGCAGTTGGACGTCTACGGCGAGATTGCCAATTCTGCCCTTCTCTTCGTCAAGGCAGGCGGAACGCTGGATTTCGTGCAGCGCCGGCGGCTGAGAGAATTTGCCGATATCGTTTGTCAAAGCTGGACCCTGCCGGATAACGGCATGTGGGAAATGCGCAACGGGCGCCGCCATCATACCTATTCCAAGGCGATGTGCTGGGCGGCGCTGGATTCTGTTCTCCAGCTTTGCCAGATGGGTCATCTGCGGCTGGATACCGAGCGTCTGAAACGCGAACGTGAGGCCATCCGGGCCAATGTTCTGAAGGAAGGGCTCAGCCCGTCGCAGGAGACGCTTACCGGCGCCTATGGTCGTGATTACATGGATGCCTCGCTTCTGCTGCTGCCACGGACGGGGATAATAGCAGCGGACGATCCGCTGATGGTGGCAACCTTTAAGCGGATCGACAAGGATCTGGGGCACGGCGCGCAAATCCGGCGTTACCCCACCGGCATGGACGGATTTTCCTCGACCGAGGGCACATTCACCGCCTGCGGTTTCTGGGCCGCCGACTATCTGGCACGCCGCGGCGACATCGATGCGGCGCGCGCTCGCATTACCGAACTGTTGCAGAATGCCAATGATCTGGGCCTCATGTCCGAAGAAACCGATCCCGACACCGGCGAGATGCTGGGCAATTTCCCGCAGGCCTTCTCGCATGCCGGGCTGATCCGTGCGGTTTCGTCACTGCGGCAGTGCGAAGAGGGCGAAAAGCCGGAGGAGAAACTATGACACATTGGCATGATATTGCGCCAACATGGCCTGCGATAGCAATGTGGGGGCTGATCGCCTCAGGCGCGATGGCAACCGCGCTTGAAGCATCCCGCCAGCTGGGCTTCTCGCGGATGAGCCTGCCGTTCCTGTTCGGTACCTTTTTCACCATGCGGCGCGCGAGGGCGATGGTGCTGGGCTATATCACCTACCTGATTGGCGGCTGGATATTTGCCTTTCTCTACGCTCTTGTCTTGCAGGATTTCGGTGCGGGATCGTGGTGGATCGGTGGCTTGATGGGGCTGTTGCACGGCGTCCTTCTGGTGACCGTATTTCTGCCGCTATTGCCGTATCTCCATCCCAATGTCGCCACGCATTATGATGGTCCGTCGGCATTGGCCAAGCTGGAACCGCCGGGCGCCTTCGGACTGAATTACGGCTATGCCACGCCCGCCACGACGATCGCTGCGCAAGTGCTGTTCGGGCTGATATTCGGGGCAGGTTACGGCCTGACATTGGGTTAGCGCCGTCGCGCCGCCTGTGAGATCAGATAGCCGGTGCCCACAAGTCCCGCGACTCCGGCTGCTGCCATCGCAATACGCACAGTGCCTACGGCGACACCTGTCACGCCGTCGCGGGTGCGCGCGCCGAACCGGCCTTCGGCACCCATATCACGGTCAACGGGCGTGAATAGGTTATCAGGACGCGCATCCTGGCCCAAGGGAGCGCCCATCTGACTGTCCCACGCCTTGCGCGCCATCATGCGGTCCATGATCGCCGGCATGGCCAGGGTGCCAAGGATGGATTCCACAGCCGGCGCGCCGATCCACATTTCGCGCGGCCCGGTATCGGCAGCGCGCAAGATCTGTCGCGCCACATCATGAGGCGAAAATATCGGCGGCACGGGCTGAGGTTGCGCGCCCATCAAGGAACGGGCCCAGTCGAATTGGGGTGTATTGACCGCAGGCAGGTGCACCATTGTCAGGCGGATCGCGCTGCTGTCATGGTCCAGTTCCGAGCGCAGAGAATCGGTAAAACCGCGCACCGCCGCCTTGGCTCCGCAATAGGCCGATTGCAAGGGAATGGAGCGATAGGCCAGCGCCGATCCAACCTGTACAATCGTGCCATGGTTCTGCGCGCGCATATGCGGCAGAGCGGCCAGCGTGCCATTGACCTGACCCAGATAGGTCACCTCGGTAACGCGCTTGAATTCAGCCGGAGAGACGTCCCATACGCGACTGAAAATGGTCGCCATCGCGTTGTTGATCCACAGATCGATATGTCCCCAGCGTGTGACGACCGCCTCTGCGGCAGCAAAGACCTGATCGGCATCAGCCACGTCCGTCGGCAGAACCATCGCCTCGCCGCCGTAATCCTCTATTTCAGCCGCAGCTGCGTCCAGCCCTGCCTGACCGCGCGCCAGCAGGGCAACGCGTCCGCCCCGTGCGCCCAATTCCCGCGCAAGGGCGCGTCCAACTCCGGCAGAGGCACCGGTCACAACAGAAACATGAGGTCGGGTCACCGCCAGAATCTCCTATCACCATCTTAATCGCCGGGCAGGGATGACAGTTCCATCCGGCATTCAAAAAAGCTCGAGCGCGCCTCGCGTCGATATTTCAAGCGGGCAGGGGGTATGCGATGCGGAGCGAGCGGCCCTGATAAGGGGCGAGTTGGATCTGCAAGGCCCCGTCCTCGCCAACCTCGCCCTCGATCGTTTCTGCGACCATGTCAAATACTGGTCCGGCTTGGGGAACGTTTATCGTCAGAACCTCATCCACGGGCACATTCCCAAAATTCAGCGCGGTAATCTGCAATCCACGCCGGTCAGGAAGGTTATGCACCATGATCAGCAGGCCGGGGGTTTTAACATCGGGAATGCTCAGCTGTTCGCTGGCGGCGATGCCATAGGCGTCACGCACCGCCAAAAGCTTTTTCAACTGGCTGGCAAAGCTTTCCGGGTCCGCCAGCTGCGCGGTCAAAGGTCCGTAAAGGGTCTCGGCGCGAGGCAATCCTTCGGCGGAATGGCTCGCGTCCGGGTTCGCATCGGTCAGATCATAGGCGCCGCGCCCGATCCAGCGGGTGTCGCCATCCTTGATCAGATGCGATACCTGCTCGGGATCAAGTGTGAGCGCGCCGACCAGATCCCAGCCTGACAAGGCAAAGATGCCCGGCTGAAACGCATTATACATCACCAGAAGCAGATGGATCTTTCGGATCATGTCCACCTGCCTGGGCTCCAGATCGCGTATGTCGGCATATCCAAGCACGGCGGCAATCATGCTGGCCGTCGTACAGGCCACGCCGTTCGTGGCAAACCGCAGGTTATAGGGGGTATCGGGGCCGCTGATACCCTCATACATCGTCTCGCGGATATAAGTGCGCAACGTGCGCCCCTGCCAGGACTGGTCGCCAAGATGGAACATGTCGTTGGCGTGCAACGTCCAGAAATGCACCAGTTCCAATGTCAGCTCGTCATGGTTTTGCAATGCATGTATCAGCGATGCGGGATCAATCTCGTATTCATGCACCATCCGCAGCATCATCCGCAGAAATTCCGTGTCGCCTGATACCAATGCGTGCTGATAAGCGGGGCGGGTGATGAAATCATAAGAAAGATCCGCCCCGCCCCCCGACATGGCGGCAATATCATCCACCGTCAGGTTCAGCTCCTGAAACGTGAAGCCGCCTGCCTTGCGCACGATCCCGCCCAGCAGGTTGTTCCCCACGACCGACAGAGGGTGGCTTTCGGACCAGACAGTGCCATCCTCGCCCTTCTCAATGCCCAGAAAGCCGTTCGCATCCAGTCTCAGCCCACGCGCGCCAAGACTGTCAAGCGAATGCAGCATGTCGCCGGTGATCATCTGTTGCGCGGCAAAGGAAGGGTCGAGCCAGTTCAGGCTGGGCTGGCCTTCCTTGAAGTAATGCAGGTAGACCCAGCGGCGCTTGACACCGTCAACGCCGATTATCGGCGCCGTCACGCTCCAGTCTGTTTCCTTGACGCCCGGTTCGAAAAAAATGACGCGCTGCAAATGGCCGACGATGTCCTTTTGTGCGAGGATATCGACCACTTCGGGCGGCAGGTTGACAGATTGCTGCCCCGCCGGAACATCGGGGAGAATTTCCCAATCTTCGGGCGCAACTTCAACCATATGATAAAGTCCTGTATAATCCTCATGACGCATGCAGGCCAATTGAAAATCCGGCCCCTTGCCGGTATGCGACGGGATCACGTCATCAATGACCACGGCGTTATGGGCCGCAGCCATCCGGGCGATGGATATGAATTCATCGCGTGTGCCAAAGGCGGGGTCGGTATCAAAGCCGATCCGGTCGAAATTTCCATCCACGGTTGGCGTATACCGACCGTCCACATAGCCGCCCGATCGTTTCGTCGGACCTGTGTGGATTGCCCGGATGCCTATCGAAGAGAACGCCTGCCAGAGGTTTGGATCACCCAGCATCCCCAGCACGGAGGTGCCCTCGGTGGTAATGATCGACGCGGGATATGTAGTGACCCAGACCGACGCAATCGCCGAGGCTGCGCGCGGGCGGGCGTGGGCATAGGGACGCCGCCACATGCGCGGCGTTCCCCCATAACTCCGCGCAGCCTGCCGCGCCTGATGAAGCATCGACATTTCAATCAGCGATGCGACTCTTTTTTGAAGGTCCGAAGAGGGTGGGGTGTTCTTACCGCTAGCGTCCGAAGCCTTTGACATTCAGCTATTTCCTTGCACGAAACTATCGGCAACAGGTCCGGTCGCGGATTTCGTTGCCTCCCATGCAAACGGATCGCAGGCTAGAGCGGTTCCATCTCGCTAATTTTCGCCCTGTGCCCCTTGTCTGTCAGGCCGCGCCTGCGGGCCGCCAGCATCTGTGAGGTAACAAGGGTTGTCCCCTCCGGACTACGGCGAAACCATTGCGCATCTTCTTCGGGGTCCGCGCCAATGATCGTGCCCGGTTCCACGACCGTGCCAGAAGCCAGAATGCAGTTGTGCAGACGGCAACTGGCACCGACCACTGTGCCCTGCATCAATACCGAGCCGCTGATCCGGGCGCTACTGCCGATCAGACTGTGAGACGCGATGAATGATCGCTCGATATCTCGCGAATTTTGCTCGGAGCTTACAACCGAGGTGCCCAATATGCTGGTCCCGTCCAGTGCAGCGGGCAGGATCGGCCAGCGCCGGCCTGCGTCCTGCAACTGACTGAGTGTCAAATCAAGGTGCGCCTCCCGATAAGCGTCGAGAGTTCCAACATCGCGCCAATATGCCTCGGTCTCCGGCACCGGCGATTCCAGCAGATGGACCACGGATGACCTGTCCGAAACAAACTGCGGAACGACATCGAACCCGAAATCATGTGTCGAGTCCTCGGCGGACATATCGCTGATCAATACTTCGCGCAGCGCAGCCCATCTGAAAATATAAACCCCCATACTGGCCAGGGATTTGCCGGGATCATTCTTCATGGGCGGGGGGGCGGCGGGCTTTTCAAGAAAATCAGTGATCCTGCCGTTTGCATCCGCGTCGATTATGCCAAAGCCACTGGCTTTTTCGCAGGGCACTGCGGCGGCGGCCACGGTCATATCCGCGCCCGACGCGCGATGAGTACGCATCATGTCTGCATAATTCATCCGGTAGATGTGGTCGGCGGCCAGGATAAGAACATGTTCTGGCGACATTGCGTCGATACGGGCAATATTGCTGGCAACGGCTGCGGCTGTGCCGATATAGCCCTCTTCGGTCCCTGTAACGCGGGGACCAAATCGCACATCCAGATCTCCCCCCCGCCCTTTGAAGAAGGGCTTCCAGAAATGCTGAAGACGGCGGTGCAGGCTCTGCGGACGGTACTGAGTGGCGGCCATCACATGACTTACGCCTGAATTGAAGGCATTTCCGAATGCAAAATCGACGATCCGAGCGTGATTTCCGAACCTGAGTGCGGGTTTGCTGTCGTTTTCGGTCAACTCGTGCAAACGGCTGCCCTGGCCGCCAGCAAGGACGATAGCCGGACATGCAGACATGATTTCATAGTTTGCCCAAAGGGCAGTCGGATTATGGAACATTGAATTATCTCCGGAAATAAAATGCCACGATGCATTTACATTTCGAAATCAAAACGCCTAACCATGCGTGTGGTTCCGCTGGATGTGCATTTTTGGCAACAATGATCTTAAATCTGAAACATTAAGTCATAAATATGACGACAGCACCGGTCAGATCGCTGTCAGACCCCGGCCAGATTTGTTTTTCGCCCGGCCCCGCCTCACAGGCGGCCCTCTCCAATGCCGGGCCGCGCGAAACGACAACGCGCAGGGATTGCCCGCCGGCTCTGCGTATGAAGGAAAGCGCATCGGGAGAGGTGGCATCGGGCTCATAGCCTGCTGCGGCGAAAAACTCCTTGTTGTCGCGCCGCAGGGTCAGGATGGTGCGTGTAAGGTCCAGCTTGGCACAGTCGAGTGCGGACAACGTGCCCGGATCGTCCAGCGCGGTCGCCAGAAAGTCAAAATGAACGGCGGCACGGTTGTCCGGATCGGTCAGACGGTAATTGCCGATTTCGCCCCCCTGATAGATATCGGGGATGCCCGGCAGTGTCAGCTTGAGAGAGAGCTGCGCCAGCGACAGACGCTCCGCGGTCCGGGCCGCCTCCGCTGTCCTTTCGGGCAGCGTCGCGAAGGCCATCACCAGCGCTGCCGCGTAGTGCAACGCCGCGGATTCGTATGCATCGTCAGGATGCTGCCAGCTTGTGCCTTCCTTGGCTTCCCGCATTGCCTTGGTCGCGTGGGCGCACAGACGCTCGGTCATTTCCTGCGGCGTGCCCGCCCCGGGGTGAATGGCCCACAGCGATTGGATCAGATACCACCGCAGATTGGGATCAACCGATTCCCCATTAATTTCGCCTGCACGCTCGGTAAGTGCCTTCATCGCCTCGGGGTGGTGGGTCAGTGCCGCGATGCGCATGCGCGCATCTTCCGACCGCTTGGTGTCATGGCTGGATGTCAGGCTCAGACCGCCCGGCATGTCGCGCAGGCGGGCCTGCATGCGGTGGTGGAACGTGGCATCATCAATGGCGGGCTGGTCCGGCTCCGCGCCCACCTCATTCGCGGAGAGCAGAGCGTTATACCGATAAAACGCGGTATCTTCCTGACCTTTTGCCATGACTGCCCCCGACACCTGCTGGAGGCGCAGGCGCAATGGGGAATGCGCCGGATCAGGGTCCAGCAGCACGCGCTGAAGGAAATCCAGCGGACGGCGGTCAGGTAACCCTTCCGCGGCTATATCGGCCGCATCCCTCAGCACCGCCACGTCGTCGGCGCTGGGCGTCGTTCCGTCGAGATAAGTGCGATATCGGCTCAGCTCCGCGATCAGTGACAGGATTGCCTGCCGCCAGGTTTCAGGCCCGTATTCCGACGCCACCCGGTCGTCCGCCGCCAGATCCTCGACCATGGCCTGCAAGCGCCATAATTCGGCAGCCAGTTCGGTTTCCAATATGGCGCGTTTCGCCGAGGCCACAATTCGCCCGAACTTCTCGTGCCGCCCCGTTTCTCGCTGGTATAGAGCATTGACTCGATCCGCCCCGTCACCGTTGGTCAGCACCTGCGCGATGTCCCGCGCCAGTACATAGCCGGTTGTACCCTCGACCCGCCAGTCCGGCAGGCTCTCGCCGGGGGCCAAGATCTTCTCCAGCCATATCGGAGTGTCCGGCAGTCGCGCCTCCAGACGGCGCAGATAGGCGGCCGGATCGGCCAGCCCGTCGATATGGTCGATCCGCAAGCCTGCAACCGCGCCCGACTCCACCAGATCGAAGATCAGGCTATGCGTCTCGTCAAGCACCGCCGGATCCTCGGCCCGGATGCCGATCAGGCTCGTGACGTTGAAGAAACGGCGATGCGTAATGGCATCACGTTCGGTGCGCCAATGGCAAAGCCGCCAGAATTGCCGGTCATGCAGATGCTTTATTGCGGTGCGGTCCATCTGCTCAAGGTCCTCTTGCACCGTGTGCGGGTCCAGGGGCACGCGCAGATCGCCCTGAAGCATGACCGGGCCATCCGCCCCCGCCTCAACGGAAATGCCGCCCTCGTTCAGGATCTCCTCGAACGGGGCTTCAAGCATCGGCAGCGCAAGACGCTTGTTCGGCATAATATCGAAGCAATGGAAATAGCGGCTTTTTTCTCCCTTTGCCAAGACGTCGCGCAGCCATGGATTGTCGAGCGTGAATGCAACATGGTTTGGCACGATGTCCAGAATGATATCAATCCCCAGCGCCTTCGCCGCATCCGCCAGCCTGTCGAATCCGTGGCGGCCTCCCAGATCACTGTCGATCTGTGTCGGGTCAATCACATCATACCCATGGGTCGATCCCGGCTGTGCCGCGAATATCGGTGAAAGATAGAGATCGCTGACGCCCAATCGCGCCAGATAAGGCAGCAGCTCTGCCGCCTTTTCGAAATCGGTGCCATTGCGGAGCTGGAGACGATAGCAAGACGAAGGCAGGCGGGGCATGAATGATATCCTCGCTAAGGGAATGTTGGTGGCGTATAAAAAACATTAACGTCTGCTGCGCTTGGGCAGTTCCGGCAGGGAACCGCTTACTGTCTGGGCAGTTGACTGGCAGTAGATATGACATTGGGTGTCAGGAATTGGGGGCGTAGGATGAAGGTATTATCGGTTGCCTCCGAGATGTTTCCCCTGATCAAGACGGGGGGGCTGGCCGACGTGACCGGAGCTCTGCCTCTCGCGCTTGCGGAGCAAGGGGTGGATATGCGGGTGTTGCTGCCCGGTTATCCCGGCGTGCTGGAGTCGGTCGAGATCTGCGGCAAACCCGCAGAATTGCAAATTTCGCTGGGGTCGGCACATATACGGCAATGCCAGCTTGAAGGCACGATAGCCTATATACTGGATGCGCCCGAACTCTATGAACGGGCAGGGGGGCCATATCTGGATACGGAAGGCCGGGACCATCCAGACAACTGGAAGCGTTTTGCCCTGCTCGCGCAGGCTGGTGCCCGCATTGCCCAAGCGGGCATAAACGGGTGGATGCCCGATGTCGTCCATGCGCATGATTGGCAGGCCGGACTGGTGGCAGCTTATCTGCGTGCGGATGAGACAGATATTCCTTGCCTTCAGACCATCCACAATCTGGCCTTTTCCGGTCAGTATCCTGCCGCCATCTTTGGAAATCTCGACCTTCCCGGCGAGTTTTTCACAATGGAGGGCATGGAGTTCTATGGCGATATCAGCTTTTTGAAGGCCGGGCTGGTTTTTGCAGATGCGATCACGACCGTCAGCCCCACCTATGCGGAAGAGGTGACACGCCCGGATTTCGGCCACGGTCTGGACGGGCTGTTGCGCGCGCGGGCCAAACATCTGACGGGCATTCTGAACGGAATCGACACGCGGGAATGGGACCCGGAAAATGATCCGCTGCTGGAGCGGCGGTACAACACACGCAGCCTTGAGCGACGACGTGTCAACCGGCGTTCGCTTTATACCGGCTTCGCGCTGGAGGATGATCGCCCGCTTGTTTCGGTGGTCAGCCGGCTGACCCATCAAAAAGGTATCGATCTGGTACTGGAAGCTGCAGACGAGATCGTGGCGCATGGCTTCAACCTGATCGTGCTGGGGACCGGCGATCAGGAATATGAAGGGCAGGCGCTGGGAGCGGCGCGCCGCCATTCCGGGCGGATCGGCGTGCATGTCGGCTATGACGAGGCGCTCGCGCACCGTATTCAGGCGGGCACCGATGCCTTGCTGGTGCCGTCGCGGTTTGAGCCCTGCGGCCTGACACAACTCTGCGCATTGCGTTATGGTGCGCTGCCTGTCGTCGCCCCCACCGGGGGACTGGTGGATTCCGTTATCGACGCGACGCCCGCCACCATGGCACGCGGGGTGGCCACGGGTATCCATCTGCGCGAAACCTCGCCTGCGGGAATTCTCGCCGCGCTCGACCGGCTGATGGCGATACTCGAAGACAGGCCTTGCCATCTTCACATGATGCGCAATGCGATGAGTACAGATGTGTCCTGGACCGCCAGTGCCAAGGCCTATGCCGCGCTTTATGAGGAACTTATCGTTGGCCGGGGTCGCTCACCCGCCAACAGTGAGGTGATCCGCCGAAACGTGGGATGATCGCGCAGATCTTCGATGAAGGTGGGGCTGCGCAATTGCCAGTTGGGGTATTGGTTCTGGGTCGTGCCGGGAATGTTCGTCGGAGCCTCGGGGCCTGCCAGATCTGCCAGACGCGCCGCCGCCATCAGCGATGGCGTCCGGGCAATAAAGAGATGCGCTGCGCACAGGACCTCCGGCGCCAGTTCGGGGCCAACGTCGACATTGTCCTTCAGCAGCCCTTCACTTTTAAGCGCCGCAATCAGATCAGCGCGCTCGCGCTGCCTGTCGCTGCGGTGCTGCTCTGTCGTGTCCGTGTTCACCAGACCGAACTGCACGCGTTGCTCGATGTCGCGCGCATGCCACCATTCGGCCAGCGTCGGCAGGTCGTGTGTCGAAAGACACGCCAGCGCGGAGGAGGGATAACGGCGCGGCAGCGTGAAACCCCTGGCCGTCTGCTCGAAATAAAGCAGGCGGTAGGACAGGATATGCGCCTCGCGCATCACGGCCCGAAACCCGCGCGGAACCGACCCCAGATCCTCGCCCACGATGATCGCGCGCGCCTTGTGGGATTCCTCGGCCAGCACGCGCAGCATGTCCCGTATGGGATAGCGCAGGTAGCCCCCGTCATGCGCGGACATTCCCTCCGGGATCAGGAACAATTGCCAAAGGCTCATCGCGTGGTCGATCCGGAGAGCCCCGGCATGAGCAAGCTGGGCACGGATCATTGCCCGGAAGGGAGCGAAATCCTGACGCTCCAGTTCCGCAGGCGAGAACGCGGCAAGCCCCCAATCCTGCCCCTCGGTCTGGAATAGATCGGGCGGCGCTCCCACCCGCACGCCTTGGATCATTGATGTTCCGCCCCAGGATGACGATCCGTCAGGCGCCGCTCCTACTGCAAGATCAAGATAAAGACCGATGCGCATTCCCGCGTTGATTGCCGCAGAATGCGCCTGCGCAAGCTGCCGATCGGCAACCCACTGCAACCAGATGTGAAATGCGATGTCACTGCGGTGCGTTTCAGCGAACTCCTGCACGGCCGGGCTTTGCGGACTCCGGTATTGCTCAAGCCAGTCTGTCCATCCCGCCCCGCGGCCCGAAGCCACCATATCCAATGAAAGTGCCTCGAACAGCGCGTGGCGATAAAGGCCATCGCCGCGTTTTTCCACGAAGGCGTCATGATCGGCGCGGGCGGCGTCATCGGCAAATGGCACGCGCGCAAAGATCTCGCGCAGTGCCGGAAGCTTCAGCGCGGCAACGCGGCTGTAATCCACCCGGTCCGCCGCGCGTTCGGCAGTCAGATCCGGCGGCGGGGGCGCGCCCGGTATGTCATCCACCGCGATATAAAGCGGATTCAGAAAGGAGCGACTGGAGGGCGAAAAGGGGCTGCATCGGTCAGGCGCGGCCAAAAACAGCGCGTGAACGGGATTGATGCCCAGAAAATCCGCGCCTGCCCCGGCGGCAATACCAGCCAGATCAGCCAGATCGCGAAAATCGCCGATTCCCCAGTTACGGGAGGAGCGCAGCTCGTAAAGCTGGCAGAAAAGCCCCCAGGCAGGTGCATCGTGCAGGGAGGATGGGATGAAACAGCCAGTATCGGCGGGCGCCAGCGTTCGATCGGGGGCCGGATCCTCGGGCGCTTCCGCCGCCGGATCGAAACCCAGGGCGGACAAAAGCGCTCGGCGGCTGGAAGAGGGAACGCGTCGCCGCGTGCCATGGGCATCGGTATATGAGGACGGGATACCGTGCCACTGCGCCAACAGGTCGAGCCTTTGGGTCATCTGTGTGCCTTTGTTACGTGAACCTGCCATGGCCCGAAAGAGTCGCCGCCGCTTCCCCATATCGTGCGGCCGGGCGCAGCCGGAACGGATCTTACATGTTCTCCCAGATTGGCGCGCAGATGCAGAACGGTGCCATTCAGGTGCCAGTCCACCGCGACCACGTCTGGCTCGCTTTCCAGCATACGACCGCTCTGACCGCCTACGCCTGCCAGATAGGGTACTATTTCAGTAGCGCGCAGCGCCAGCAATTCGCGGATCTCTCCGAGACGAACATATCCCGACCCCTCACGCTCGGACCAATCCAGCCTTGACGCCTCGAAGGTTTCCCAAGCGTTCGGGTCGGGCAGGGGGGCGGAGGCATCGGTGAACGCGCCAAACCCCGCGAATTCGCGCCGCCGTCCCTCGCGAACGGCATCTGCCAGTTCGCCGTGAAAATCGGTAAAGAAAAGGAATGGCCGCGTTTCGCCGTATTCCTCGCCCATGAACAGAAGCGGGATGTGCGGTGACAGCAGCAGGATCGCATGCAATGCCTGCACCGCCCTGTCCTCGGCCAACCTGTCGATCCGTTCACCATAGGCGCGGTTGCCGACCTGGTCGTGGTTCTGCAAAAAGTCCACGAAGGCAAGCGGCGGCAGATGCGCGCTGGGCTTGCCGCGCGGCTCGCCCTTCAGTTGCGAGAACTCCCCCTGAAAGGCAAACCCTTCGGCCAGTGTGCGCGCAAGATGCGCCTGGGGATCATCCGCGAAGTCGACGTAGTAGAACTCGGTCTCGCCGGTGGCGATGACATGCGCCGTGTTATGCCAGTCGTCATTCCATTCGGCTGTATAGAGTGGCACCTGATCGCCGTCGCGTTCGTGCAGACGCGTGATGTTACGGTTATCCTCGGTCGTCAGGTGAATTTTGCGCTCTGGAAATTCGGCGCGAACGGCCATGGCAAGCTCGACCAGCAGATCAGGGTCGGACGGATCGTGGATGTGGTCAATCGCGTCCAGTCTCAGCCCGTCCAGATTGTACTCCCGCAGCCAATGCAGCGCGTTGTCGATGAAGAAGTTGCGCACCGGCGCGCGCTCATAGGCGATGGCCGCGCCCCACGGGGTGTGACAATCGGGATGGAAGAATTCCGGCGCATAGTCGCTCAGGTGATTACCTTCAGGGCCGAAATGGTTGTAGACCACGTCCAGCAGCACCATCAGCCCTTGGCCATGAGCGGCATCCACCAGTGCGCAGAGATCTTCGGGCGTCCCATAGGCAGGATGAACCGCATAGGGCAAAACGCCGTCATAGCCCCAGCCACGATTGCCGGCGAATTGCGCAATTGGCATCAGCTCGATCGCGGTGATGCCCAGATCGGCCAGAGCGGACAGGCGGTCGATCATCGCGCGGAATGTGCCCGCTTCGGTGAAGGTGCCGACGTGGATCTCGTAAATTACCGCCTCTTCCCACGGGCGCCCTTGCCAGTGGTACTGCCAGTCATAGCTGGCCGTATCGACCAGAAGCGACGGGCCATGCACGTCGTCCTTTTGTGCGCGCGCCGCCGGGTCCGGCACGGTTCTGCCATCTTCGAGCTTGTAGCAATAGGCGTCGTCGGGGCCAAGATCCGGTATGGTAGCGGTGAACCAGCCTTCTGCGCTGCGCTGCATCGGCACGTCACGCCCCCCCGCCCGCACCCAGACTTCCGGTTGCGATGGGGCCCACAGACCAAATTCGGCACCATTTCCGTTCAGATATGCTCCCCAGCGCGGGTGATCACTTTTGGTCATCATTCCTTGCTTTCCAAAACCAGAATCATGCGGCCTTCGATCCCGATATCTCCGCCCTCAGCCCTTTCGGTTGATTGGGGCGAGGCGATGCCGCGCGCCGTATCCACCAGAATGCGCCATCCTTCGGCAAAGGCCTTTGGCACGCTGAAGCTGACATCGCCCTGGGACGCGTTCACCAAGGCGACCAACTGTTCGCCCGGTTGCGACAGGTGCAGGCAGAAGGCGCGAGTGTCGGGATTGTTCCAATCCTCGGGCGTCAGTGGCTGCCCATCGGGGCGGAGCCACCCCGCCTGACCGGGAAACCGGCCATAGGGTTCCTCATGGTAGAATTTGTCCGACTGCAACAATTCGCGCGACCGGCGAATCGCGATCAACCCTGAGACGAAGGCTTCAAAATCCCGATCTCCCGGCCCATCGGGGTCCCAATCTAGCCAGTTGAATTCCACGTCCTGGCAATAGGAGTTGTTATTGCCATTCTGGCTGCGCCCATGTTCATCGCCCATGAGCAGCATCGGAGTGCCTTGGGAAATCATCAGCGACGTCATCATGTTGCGCCGCTGGCGGTCACGCAGGGCAAGGATCTGCGGATCGTCCGTCGGGCCTTCGGCACCGCAATTCCATGACAGGTTATTGTCGGTTCCGTCCCTGTTTTCCTCGCCATTCTCGTCATTATGCTTGCCATCATAGCTGACCAGATCCGTCAGGGTGAAGCCGTCATGGGCGGTCAGAAAGTTGATGCTGCTCCAAGGGCGCCGGCCAACCTTGTCAAACAGCCTCGACGATCCCAGAAGGCCATCTGCCAGTTCATTTGCCTTGCCCGCATCGCCGCGCCAGAAGGCGCGCGTCGTATCGCGATACTGATCATTCCATTCGGCCCAGCCGGGCGGGAAGCTGCCAAGCTGATAGCCGTCCGGTCCCATATCCCAAGGCTCGGCAATCATCTTGACGCGGCTCAGTACCGGGTCCTGGCGTGTCGCCTCCAGAAACACGCCGTGCATCCCGAACGCCTCGCGCTCGCGCCCCAGCGTCGATGCCAGATCAAAGCGGAAGCCGTCCACATGACACTCCTCCACCCAGTACCGCAGCGAATCCATGACCATCTGCAACACCCGGCTGTGACGCATGTCCAGCGAATTGCCGCAGCCCGTGGTGTCGAAATAATGTCGGGGATCATCGGCCAGAATGTAATAGTTCGCGTTGTCGATGCCGCGGAACGACAGGGTCGGCCCGAGTTCGCTGCCCTCGGCGGTGTGGTTGTAGACCACATCCATGATGACCTCGATGCCCGCCTCATGGAGGCGGCGCACCATCAGCTTGAATTCGTTGATCGCACCATCGCGCGCCAGATAACGCTGCGCGGGAGCGAAGAAACCCAGCGTGTTGTAGCCCCAGTAATTGGTCAGCCCCTTGTCGATCAGGTAGCTGTCATCGACAAATGCCTGAACGGGTAACAATTCGACTGCGGTGACGCCCAGCTTCACCAGATGGTCTATGGTGGAGGGGTGCGCCAGCCCTTCGAATTTGCCGCGCACCTGTTCCGGAAGGGCCTGATTGCGGGCGCTGATGCCCTTGACATGAGCCTCGTAGATGATCGTTTCCTGCCAGGGGATGCGCGGGCGCACATCATCGCCCCAGGTATGCGCAGGGTCCACCACGACGCATTTGGGCATGACAAAGGCGCTGTCGCGCTTGTCATAGCTCAGATCTCCGTTCTTGTGGCCGATCCGGTATCCGAACAGCGCGTCATGCCAGCGCAGCTTGCCGCTGAGCGCCAGTGCATAGGGATCAAGGACCAGTTTGTTCGGGTTGAACCTGTGCCCTTCTCTCGGGGCATACGGCCCGTGAACGCGGTAGCCATAAAGCTGACCGGGCCGCACCCAGGGCAGGTAGCCGTGCCAGACCTCATGCGTATTCTCCGGCAGTTCGATCCGGTCCGTTTCGCGCCTCCCGGTGGGATCGAAAAGACACAATTCGACCTTGGTGGCGTTGGCAGAGAAGAGGGCGAAATTGACGCCCGATCCATCCCATGTGGCCCCCAGCGGGGTGTCGGATCCGGCCAGAGGTATTTGTGCGGCGGGCATTTCAAAGCTCCTGCGTGAGAACAAGCACCGCGAGCGGCGGCAGCGTCAGTGTTGCGGCGGCGGGCCGTCCGTGCATTCCGGGTGCGGTGGCAAAAACGGCACCGCCATTGCCCGCGCCCGAGCCGCCATATTCGGTAGCATCTGTATTCATGATTTCGCGCCAGTGCCCTTCGGTTGGCAGGCCCACGCGAAACCCCTCGCGCAGGACGGGTGACATGTTGCAAATGACTGCGACGGGCGGATTGTCGTCGCCGCCGCGGCGCAGATAGGAAAACACGTTGTTGTCGGCATCGCCGCCATCGATCCATTCAAACCCTTCGGGCGCGCAATCGCGGGCATGCAGGGCAGGGATCTCGCGGTAAACCCGGTTCAGATCCCGCACCAGATTTTGCAGCCCCGCATGGGCAGGATCGTCCAGCAGGTGCCAATCGAGGCTCATGTCATGGTTCCATTCGCGCTCCTGCCCGAATTCGCAGCCCATGAAGAGCAGCTTCTTGCCCGGATGGGTCCACATGAACCCCAGATAAGCGCGCAGATTCGCAAATTGCTGCCAGCGGTCGCCCGGCATCTTGCTCAAGAGGGATTTCTTGCCATGCACAACCTCGTCATGGCTGATCGGCAGGATGAAGTTTTCGGTAAACGCGTAATGCAGGCCGAACGTCATCTGGCTGTGATGATATTTGCGATGGATCGGATCTGTCTGCATGTATTCCAGCGTGTCATGCATCCAACCCATGTTCCATTTGAAATCAAAACCCAGCCCGTCTTCCTCGACGGGGCGGCTGACGCCGGGCCACGCCGTTGATTCCTCGGCGATCATCAGCGCACCGGGAGTGCGTGCGGACACCGCGCTGTTGGTGCCTCGAAGGAATTCGACGGCATCCAGATTTTCGCGCCCGCCAAACCGGTTGGGCACCCATTCACCCGGATTGCGCGAATAATCGAGGTAAAGCATGGACGCGACCGCATCCACACGCAGCGCATCGACATGAAATTCCCGCAACCAGTAAAGCGCGCTGGCTCGCAGAAAATTCGCAACCTCGGTGCGTCCGAAGTTATAGATCAAAGTATTCCAGTCGCGGTGAAACCCCAGCCGGGGGTCTTCGTGCTCGTAAAGCGCGGTGCCATCGAACCGCACCAGCCCGTGCCTGTCCGATGGGAAATGCGCAGGCACCCAGTCAACGATTACACCGACCCCCGCATTGTGCAGCCGGTCCACCAGCCGCGCGAACTCTTCAGGGCTGCCGTGGCGCGATGTCGGGGCGAACATGCCGATGGGCTGATACCCCCAGGAGCCGGTAAACGGATGTTCGCTGAGCGGCAGGAATTCGATATGGGTAAATCCCATGTCGGTCGCATAATCGACCAGTTGCTCCGCCAGTTCATCATAGCTGAGCACCCGGTCACCATCGCCGCGCCGCCACGAGCCCGGATGCACCTCGTAGATGGATACAGGCTCCTGCGTCGGGGTGAGGCTGCGTTGCCCCTGCATCCAGCCACTGTCCTGCCAATCGTGGTCGGGCAAGCCACTGACAACCGAGGCGGTGGCAGGCGGATGTTCGGCTGCGAAGCCCACCGGATCGGCCTTGAGCGGCAGCAGATTGCCCTGAACATCGAGAATTTCGTACTTGTAAATCGTCCCTTTGCGCAGTGAGGGAATGAACAGCTCCCACACTCCGGCGCGGTAGCGGCGGCGCATGGGGTTACGGCGGCCGTCCCAGGCGTTGAAATCTCCCACCACGCTGACGCGGCGCGCATTGGGCGCCCAGACGGCGAAGGCAGTCCCCTCCACGCCTTCATGCGTCATTGGATGGGCTCCAAGGCGGGTATAAAGCTCTTCGTGCCGGCCCTCCGCCATCAGATGTTCGTCAAATTCGCCCAGCACCGGTCCAAAGGCATAAGGATCGGCGCGCTCCCATTCGGCATCGCCCGCACGCAGGCGCAAGCGGTAGGCGAAGGGACGGCGGCGCCTGCCCATGCTGCCGCTGAAGAACCCTTCGGGATCAACCCGCTCCAGCGTCGCAACGGAACGCCCGGTGGCGCTTTCCAGCACCGTAACCTCTGCCGCCTCGGGGGCAAAAACCCGCACCACGGGTGCGCCGGTCGGACCTGCATGCATTCCGAGAACGGAAAAGGGATTGTTGTGCTGGCCCCGCAGGATGTCCTGAATATCCTGTGCGGATGGCGCGTGTGCAGGCAGTGATTGGGTCACGCGTCTGTCCCCCCTTTTGTCAATGCCAGCAATCCGGCCAGCGGCAGATGCGCCCAGCCCGGTCTGTTGGCCAATTCATATCCAATTTCATAGGCTGCCTTCTGGATCAGAAAAAGATCCAGCAAGGCGCGATGCAGGTCCGGATCAGGGCGCGCGGCAACGCCGTCCATCGCAGCCTCGTAGGCAGAGAGATAGGCCTGACCCGCGCGTTTGCGCCATGCGCCGATTTGTGTCGAGTCCGCGCCATCCCGCTCCGCGCTGCGAGCCGCATAATCGAGCGAGCGGATCATGCCGGCCACATCGCGCAACTGTGCCGTTTTGGCCCGGCGCGCGGCGAGGGAGCGCCGCGGCTCGCCCTCGAAATCGATGATTGCCACATCGCTTCCGGTCACCAGGACCTGGCCCAGATGATAATCCCCGTGAATTCGGGTGCATTGCCCCGACGGCGGCAAAGACGCAGCCCGCGAGATTCGCTCTCTCAACTCGCTCTGCGCATCCAGCACGCGCTTGGCCAAGGGGGCGGCGCGCGCATCAAGGGTGGCACGGCCAAGCGTGTCCAGCGCCGAGTCCAGATCATCCAGCGCCTCGCCTGTCCAATCCGCCAGATCAGAAGTACTGATGGGCTGAGGCGCGAAATCAGGATCATCACTGGCCCTTGCCAGTGCGCGGTGCAGATCGCCCGTTCGCTTTCCAAGACAGCGGATCAGGTCGATGCCCGTATCATCCCGCACGTCTTGCTGAGCCAACAACCGGGTCACATGGCTCCACGCGTCGCCCTGATTGGGCGCGAAGGCAAAGGCGGCGGCAAGCGTCGTTATCTCATCCCCCTCGTGCAGCGCTATTGACCCTAAAAGAGCAGGAGTTTGCGCGAAACCGTCGGGACCGGTCAGATGCCGTGCCATTTCCACCTCGGGCTGAATGCCCCGCCGCAACCGGCGATACAGCTTGAGGATAACCTCCTGCCCGAAGACGAGCGCGACGTTGCTCTGCTCGACCGCCAACAATCTGGGCACCCCGGTTTCCAGCGCCCGCAGGGCGTCACTCCCCTCGAACTCCATGTCGCCCAGACCCGTCGGAAGAACCGACCCGGCGCGCATCCCGTCCAAAAGCGCCTGCGCGACATCCGGCACATTCGCGCCATCGACCAGAGCCCCGTCGGCCCCCACATCGGCCACCATTCCCGCGCTGGTCCAGCCCTGCACCGCCAAAGGCAGGAAATAGCGCTGATCCTCATCGCTCAGCGACAGATCGACAACACAGAGCGCGCAGCCCGCGTCCAGTTCGGCCAGCGGGGTCAGCGTCACGGACCCGATTTGCTGATCCTTTGCGCCGAACCAGCGCTGATGCGCAAGAAAGGGAGGCAGCAGGTCGCGCTCCAGCGGCTCGCGCCATGCACCGGTCAATGCAGCCTGCGTGCCTTCGTGCGCGGGCGGAAGGGCCTTGCGTGTCCGACTCATCAGCGGCCCCCACCCGGCGGGATCAGCCGCCAGATCGCATAGGGACGCGCCTGCGGATCAAGCGCCAGCCTGTGGCTCTTGCCGTGCCATGTAAACCGATTGCCCTGCAAAAGATCCTCCACCTCGATAGACGCCTCATCCGGCAGGCCAAATTCCCACAGAGGAACCTCAAAGCCGAATTCCTGCGCACCGTGCGGGTCCAGATTGACGTGGAACAACAGGTAGCTGTCATTCGCGGCATCCATTCGCCCGTAATACAGGACATCGTCATTCGTTGCGTTATAGAACCGGAGGTTTGTGAAATCGCGCATCGCCGGATGTTCCACGCGGATCCGGTTGATCAGGCGGATATCGTCCTTGATATGTCCCGGCTGGTCGAAATCCCATTGCCGCAGCTGATATTTTTCACTGTCGAGGTATTCTTCCTTGCCCGGCACCGGGCGCCCTTCGCAGACCTCAAAGCCATTATAAATACCGTAATTTCCGGCCAATGTTGCGGCCAGCACCAGCCGCGTCCGGAATCCGGGCCGCCCGCTGGTCTGCAAGAACCACGGATTGATATCGGGGGTATTGGCAAAGAAGTTCGGCCGCATGTAATGACGGCATTCCTCGGTCGTCAGTTCGGTCAGATATTCCGTCAGTTCGGTCTTGGCATGACGCCAGGTGAAGTAACTGTAGGATTGGGTAAAGCCGACTTTGGCAAGACGTTTCATCACCTTGGGCCGGGTAAACGCTTCTGCCAGGAAAATGGTATCGGGATGGCGCGTCTGCACATCCGCGATCATCCATTCCCAGAATGGAAACGGCTTGGTATGCGGATTGTCCACACGGAAAATCTTGACTCCATGTTCGACCCAGAAAAGAACCACATCGCGCAATTCCAGCCAGAGCGAGGGGAGCGCATCACGGTAAAAATGCACGTTCACAATATCTTCGTATTTTTTCGGCGGATTCTCGGCGAACTTGATCGTGCCGTCCGGCCGCCAATCGAACCATTCGGGATGTTCCTTGATCCACGGATGATCGGGCGAACACTGGATGGCGAAATCCAGCGCAATTTCCATTCCCTTTTCGGCAGCGGCGGCGACCAGACGGTCGAAATCTTCCAGCGTGCCCAGATCGGGATGCACCGCCCTGTGGCCGCCCTTCTGACCGCCGATGGCATAGGGGCTGCCCGGATCTTCGGGGCCGGCCGTCAGAACGTTGTTCGGGCCTTTGCGGTTGGTCTTCCCGATTGGATGAATGGGGGGGAAATAAAGCACATCAAAACCGAGGTCGCGCACGTAATCCAGACGCGCGATCACATCATCAAAAGTGCCATGCTGTCCGTTTGGCCCCCATGAGCGCGGCATCAGCTCATACCACGCGCTGAACGCCGCAGCGGGCCGCTCTGCCCGGACAGTTACAGTCCGCTCATATTGCGACAGATTGCTGCGCGGGCCGACCGCGCGCATGATGTCCAGCGTATCGTCCGACATGAGCAGTTTTTGCTTTGCCTCATCCTCGGCAGCACCGATCTGATCCAGAAGCCGCTCCAGCGCCTTTTTGGGGCGCGCCTTGAGGAGGGGGCTTTGATCCAGCGCAGCGGCTATGAGGTGCCGCCCTTCTTCCAATTCGAGGGCAATGTTCTGTCCTGCGCCAATCTTCTTCGAGGTATCTTCATGCCAGGTGGCAAACAGATCCCGCCACGCAATGAACGTCATGTGCCAAAGCCCGATCTCTGGCAGAGTAACGTCGCCTCTCCAGCGATCATTTATGACATGAGACATTTCCACTTCGACCAGGGAGCCGCCGCGCTCGCGTCTCGCTTGAACGGCAGCCCGGATGCAATCATGTCCATCGCCGAATACATCTGCCTCGACGGCAAAGATCTGACCGGCTATTTCCTTGGCGGGAAAACGGCCACCGTCGATTTCATGCGAGATGCTTTCAATCACGATCCGGTTGCGGGACAGATCTACAGCCGCATCTGCCGCCTTGCGTGTCATTTTGCTTTTAAGTGCCATAGATAATCTCCGCCGCAGGCCCCCTGTATAACCAGCCGTCCGGCGTCTGGTTCCATGACGGCGATGGTATGGCGGCGAAGATCTCTACCTGAAGGTGCGCGAGGGCCGGGATGCCGAACTGGCAAACAAGAGCCGTCCGGCCCCTTGCGTCGCCAGTTCAACGTCCGCAGGATCTGCAATCGGATCCCTACAGTGGGAACTCGATCTTCAGGCTCAGCCCGGCGGGGCTGAAGAGTGTTTCAAGCTTGCCGTTCAGTTGCTGTTCGACCTGGCCTTCGATCAGGACGTAGCCAAAGCCCTTGCGTTCCGGCACCGCCGTGGCCGGGCCATCGCGTTCGATCCAGTCCAGAACAAGGCGGCCGTCATCGTTCCTCCACCTCATCTCGATCGTCCCGCGCTGGTTCGACAGGGCGCCGTATTTGGCGGCGTTCGTGGCCAGTTCATGAAGAACCATACTTGTGGCGATGGCCTGAACGGGCTGGAGCGCAATGTTCGGCCCGCTCAGGTGGATCCGCTCGCGTTCAAAGGGCGCCATTTCGTTTTGAATGATGTTGCGAATGCCGACCGTGGTCCAGGACGTATCGGACAGCAGCGAATAGGCACGGGCCATCCCGTGCAGGCGATTGGTCAATGTGTTCAAGATGTCGGCTTCGACCCCTTGCTGGCGCAAAGAGGTTTTGACGATGGTTATGATCACCGCCAGCATGTTTTTGACCCGGTGGTTCAGCTCGGCAATCAGAACCTGCTGGTGCTCTTCCGCCCTTGCAAGCGTGCTGATGTCGACAAGCGTCACAACCGCCCCGTCCACCTCGCGCTCTCCCGACAGATAAGGAGTGACGCGCACCAGATAATGGGCATCGTCCTGCTCACGGTAAAGCCGATGTTCGTAGATCGAGCCGGTCTCGAATACTTCGCGGATATGGTCGCGCAGTTCAGGATAATCGCCCACGCTGGCCAGTTCAGGCAGCGGGCGGCCCAGATCGCCCGCACGCAGACTGAAGAGTTCTGCCGCATCCGGAGTGAAATTGCGGATCACCAGATCCTTATCCAGGAAAACTGTTGCAATCTGGGTTGCGTCGAACAGATTGCGCAGATCCGCATTGGCGTGATCCAGTTCCTCGATCTTGCTGTTGAGTTCGGCGTTGATCGTGTTCAGCTCCTCGTTCAGAGACTGCATCTCCTCCTTGGAGGCTTCCAGCTCCTCATTGGTGGATTGCGCCTCTTCGTTTACCGAGACCAGTTCCTCATTCGAGGATTTCAGCTCTTCCAGCGCGGTCTCGTATTCCTCGACCGTGGATTGCAGCCGCTCGCGCAGTTCGGTCAACTCGTGCTCGGCTGCCTCGTCGCGCCGCCGGTTGACGTTCGTGGCGATATCGCGCGGATTGCTTTCGGCAATCTGAAAAAAGACGATGAACAGCCGATCCCAGCCCGGGCCCGGGACACCGCGCAATGGCTCAACCCTCAGGTTGATACGGCGCATGTCGCCCGAGGGGCCGGTAATGCAGACATCGCTTCGATTGACTGTCCGGCGGGATTCAATCGCCTGCCGGAGTGCCGCCCGAAGTTCCAGACGCAGATCCCGCGGCACCATTTCCAGCAGGTTCCGCGAGGGTGCGCCGCGCGGCATTTCCAGAAGTCCGCCCGTCCCGGCCGATACGAAAACAATCTCGCCATCCTCGCGCACAGCTGCATGGGCCGGGGTGTATTGTTCCAGAATGTGCCGTTCGACCTTGTGCCGGACCTGAGTGTCCGACAGTGTCGCCAACTGGCTGCGCCCGGCTTCCTTCTCTGCCGCGATCCGGTTCAGGATGCCGCGTGGATTCCAGCGCCGGTCCCCCCGGTCCACCGCCTGAAAGATGCGGTTCTTCTTGTCCGTCGTGAGAAACAGATCGCTGTACTGGCTGATACCTTCGGATGTTCCCAGAAACAGATATCCGCCGGGCTTCAGGGCATAATGAAAGGTCGGTATGACCTGCCGCTGAAGGTCGGGTCCGAAATAGATCAGAAGATTGCGGCATGACACCAGGTCCATCCGCGAAAACGGCGGATCGCTGATGACATTATGAGACGAGAAGATGCACATTTCGCGGATCTTCTTGCTGACAACATAGCTGGCCCCTGCGCGTTCAAAGTACCGTTCAAGCCGTTCGGGACTGACCTCGCGCAAAAGCTGTTCAGGGTATCGGCCCTGACGCGCAAGGGCGAGCGCCGGATCGTCAATGTCGGTTGCAAATATCTGCACAGGTACAGAGATTGATTCCCGCTCCAGATGTTCCCGTACAAGAATGGCCAGAGAATACACTTCCTCGCCCGTGGTGCAGGCGGGAACCCAGATGCGCACCGGGTCCCGGCCATCGCGGTTGGTGCAGATCCTGCTGATCACCTTTGCATCCAATGCGGCGAACGCCTCCGTATCGCGAAAGAAATTCGTGACGCTGATCAGCAGATCGCGAAAGAGCGCGGTCACCTCCTCCTCGTCACTTTTCAGCAGCGTGCAATACTGCTCCAGATCGCTGACCTGACGCACCTGCATGCGGCGCGCGACGCGGCGAAAGAAGGTCTTGCTTTTGTAGCCGGAAAAATCGTGCCCCGATTGTTCTCGCAGGATGTCGGAGATGGTCGCCTGCACCTGGGGTTGGTGCGCGTCATGCGCGCCATCCGCGGCAATCACGAGCTTCTCAAGCGCGCTGCGCCCGTCGCGGATCTCGATCAGCTTGGCCGCCATTTCCGAGGCGGGCAGGGCGAAATCAACAAAGCCCGTCGCGATGGCACTTTGGGGCATTTCAGGGTTGAGAGGTGAATCCTCGTTCGCTGTCTGAGCAAAGGTCACGCCGCCGTGCTCCTTGATCACCTTGATGCCCAGAGTCCCATCCCCGTCACCGCCCGAGAGCACGATGGCGGCTGCGTTTTCCTTCTGGTCCTCGGCCAGCGAGCCAAAAAATATGTCAATCGGTTTGTGAGCGCGGTGTTCCTTGGGTACCTGCATCACCCGCAACTTGCCGCCCTCGATTAACAGGAAACAGTGCTCCGGCATGACATAGACTGTATCGGCGGCAACTGTTTCACCATCCGCTGCAATCTTCACCTTCATCCCGGTCTGTCTTTCGACCACGGCGTGAAGCTGGCTTTCGCGGCCGGGATTAAGATGGGTTACGATGACGAAGGCTATCCCGCTCTCAACCGGCATGGCCTTGAAGAATTGTGACAGCGCCGTGATGCCGCCTGCGGAGGCGCCGATCCCGACAATGAAGGGAGCATTTGTATCCATTGGCGAAGGTTACGGCCCTGCTTGAAGGAAATCCATAGGCTCTTTATCAGGGCAATGCGCAAAATACCGCGCATGCCCGATTTGTGGCAAGTCTGGAAATATCTTTAACAGCTTTAATGAACTTGAGTGCAAAACGTTGAAGCATTTCCCCCGGAAGCCCGGCGCGATCGGCGCCCGGCGAAAACATACGGCCTCAGGAAAGGAGATACAGATGAGTGATCGCAATGATCAACGCCAGCGGTACCACGACGAGGATCGTGACCAGCGGCGATCCCGTGATCGGGGCCAGTCGCAGCGGTCTTCCTCCGAATGGCAGCGTGGCGACTATGGTGACGAAAGGAGCGACCAGCGGGGCGACGATTACGGCTCCGGCCGCTATGATTACGGCCAGCAGCAATATGGGCGTGATCAGGGTCCCGAAAGTCGGGATCTGGGCCGGGGAGGATATGGCCAGGGCGGATATTCCCAAGGCGGGTCCGAATATGAGCAACACCGGTCTGATTACGGCCAGCAGCAATACGGGCGCGATCAGGGCCCCGGAAATTGGCACCTGGGCCGGGGAGGATATGGTCAGGGCGGATATGGCCAGGGCGGGTCTGAATATGAGCAACGCGGTGGACGCCAGTATGGCCGGTATGGTGGCTATGAGGGTGGCGAATATCGCGGCGGCGGATATGAGGGCGGATATGATCCCATGGGAGGCAGGTCCGGCATGAACCGCGGTGGTGGACGCCGCGACGAGGGGTACGACGGCTTGCCACGCGGTGGCTTGCACTGGGGTCAGCGTGACACGGGCGGCAGAGCGTGGAGCGGGGATGACCAGCAAGGGCCCGGCCAATCGCATCGCGGCCGCGGTCCGAAAAACTACCAGCGCTCAGACGAACGCATTTGCGAGGATGTCTGCGACCGCCTGTCTGACCACCACGAACTGGATGCCTCCGATATCGATGTGTCAGTATCGAATCGTGAAGTCACCCTGTCGGGCGAGGTGGATTCCAAGCAGGCCAAACGCCATGCAGAAGATTGCGCCGATGCCTGTTCCGGGGTCGAGCATGTTCAGAACAACCTGCGCGTGAAACGCTCGCTCGCAGGGAATAGCGGCGAGGATACGGCCCGGTCCGGGGGCAAGTAGGTTTGTTTGACAAGTTCCGACCAGGAATCCTTGAAATGCGGAAAAGCTGTGCCCCCCGGGGCGCAGCTTTTTTCAATTATCGCTCACGCGATCCAGGGCCCTGACGGATGTTTGCGACCCGCTGGATGAACCGATCGTTTCTGCCTCCCGTACCGGCTTTTCATCGGTGCCGGTTCTGGAATGGTCATTGCTGGAAACAAGAATATCCCATGTGAAATCGACCGGCTCATAGCCGACAAGCCTTTGCATCTCCATCCGCTTTCGCAGGTGGATCACGCTGCCACGTCGTTCGATCATTCCTTCGGCTGAAAGCTGGCACAAGGTTTTGCTGACCGACACGTTTGTCAGCCCGACAAGATCTCCAATTTCTGTCTGATTGAGCGGGAGCTCTATCTCTTCCCGTCCCGGCCCGCCTCCGATCCGGTCATGCATCATCAGAAGCAACCAGATGATGCGGTCACGCGCGCCCATCCTGCTGACTGCCATCAGGGTCCGCATCAGAACGGACTGCATTTCCGCGGACTTGCGCATGAAATACGACGCTATGGGGGGTGTCAGGAAAGTGGACGACGTGAATACAGTCTTGGGTATGGGGTAGAGCACGCAATCACCCAGACTACGTATGGAACAAAGCGCGTGTTCGCTGCACAGACCAGGAAACCCTGCTATGTCACCCGGCTTGTGCAGATAAAGGATCTGCCTTTGGCCATCCGCGAGCACGCGGTAGGAAAAAACCCACCCTGATTTCACAATATATATGGAATCGGATCGGTCACCTTCGTGCTGGATATTTGTGTTGCTCTCGTATGACGCTGCTACGGAATTGCAACTCTTCACAACAGCGCGCACAGCCGATCCGGCAGACGTTGCTGTATTCACCCTTTCGATATCCGGAAGCGATCTCATTGGATAAGCCTTATGCTGGGCCCAAGGTCAAAAGCTGAGGCTCAAAAGGTTAACGAAAAGTTTGTCGTCCGGTTCCCCGAATTTACCAGAGGCAGGAGACGACAGTTTCGCTTCAGTCCGACGATTGTGACCGTAGCGATTAAACCATTTTAATGCTCTGATTATCGTCCACGTGAAGCATGGCGGATGTAGGTCCCCATGGCGGGGCAATCTACAGGGCGGCAAAAGACCGGTCATCCGCACCTCGCACATATCAAATGATAAAGGAATGCACGATGCCAAAATTTAATCCATATATCACGACAACCGCGTGCCTCATGCTTGCAACAACGGCAATGGCACAAAGCGATGCCGGTCAAACCAACGCCGCCGGAGAGAAAACGGCCGATAACATCACCTGTGCTGACATAGTCTCCATGGATACCGCCATCGTTCCCGGGGTGCTCTATTTTGTAGCCGGATATCACGAGGGCAACGGATCGGGGGCGAGCGATTCCCAAGCCGATATGTCTCAGACCACATCCAATACTGAAACGGGCGGGGCCGAGAGTTCTGATCCGACCATGTCTGATCCGGGCAATTCTGATATAGCGACTTATAACCCGGCGACATCTGACACGGCTTCTTCCGGCTCTGGCAGCTCTGGTGCTGCGGACGCCACTGGGTCGGCTTCGGATACGACCGAGGCAGGAGCCGCCTCGTCAGGAACTTCCGCCGCGGCGAGCAGCGGCGATACAGCCACGTCGTCTGATACTTCCCAAGCGGCCAGCGCGGAAAATGGAGCGGACACTTCGACCAGCGGCGATGACAAGATGCGCGTCATGCGCGTGGCGGGCCTGTACGAGATACCTGTCGAAGACGTTCTGACGGTGTGCAACGACAGTCCCGATGACAAGGTTGGCGACGTGGTCAAGCAACACGCCAAGAAGGACCAGGCCTCGTCTGACTGACCTGCGGCATTGACCGATATGCGTAGCCACGATGAAGATCATCGCGGCTACGCACCGGTGAAACGGCATATCGCGACATGGCAAATATGTGCAGGTTTCTGGCACTGATGCAGATGAAACCACATTTGAAAGGTGAAGAAATGAACCGCTCGCGCTCAAGAAACTGGAGTTCCGAAGAGCAGGAAGCCGATCATCGACGGTACGGTGACAGGCTTGATGCACCCATGGCTTTTCCGTCCACAGGCCCGGCAGGCGTATTCGGCCTGGCGCCAGACCCTCGCCGGAACGGTCCCGGCTACAACAGGGGCTATGGGGAAAGAGACGATTCCTTGCGGGGCAGGGACCGCGGTTTCTTTGACAAGGCTGTAGACGAGGTGCAATCGTGGTTCGGAGACGAGGACGCCGACCGCCGTCGCGAGCGCGATCATCGTGGCAGGGGTCCGCGCAATTACCGTCGCTCTGACCAGCGCATTTCCGAAGATGTCCATCAGGCCATGACTGATGATCACCATCTTGATGCGTCCGATATCGAAGTAGCGGTTTTGAACGGCGAAGTTACGCTGGACGGGACGGTAGATTCCCGCATGGCCAAACGCCATGCAGAAGATTGCGCCGACGCGGTATCGGGGGTGGAGCATGTGCAAAATAACCTGCGCGTACGCCAGACTGCGACGCCTGAATCGTAGAAATAACAATGCGATCTTCCACAAGTTAAGAAATGCTTCTCATGCCATATTTCACAACCTGACTACGGTACTTTCGGTGGACCGCTTTTGTGGCAGCTCTTATCTTCGGCCAAATCTTTAATACACGCGGTTTTACACCGCGAGGCAGACGAGCCGATCAAAAGAAGCATTCGAAGACAGGGGCGCGCGGGGGTTATCCTACCCGGAGAATATAAGGGTGTATTCCGTAACGCGGTACGGAGAAAAGGAGTCCGCTCCCACTTACTTCAGGGCGTGCTGCATGGAAGCAGCGTGAACTTCATCAGCTCTTCCATGACATCGACCATCCTGTCGTAGAAGG
>JAUNVT010000166.1 GCA_030540655.1 Rhodobacterales bacterium | reverse complement strand
CGCGATTTATTCCGCTGCTTTTGACACCGCCTCTTCGGACATCAGAATTTCGTGCAGGAACGCACGCAGATCGTCGCGCAGATCTTCACGCTCGAGCGCAAATGCAACCGTTGCCTGCAAGAACCCGGCTTTCGAGCCGCAATCGTAACGCTGCCCCTCGAAGCGGAAGCCATAAACATCCTCTCCTGCGTTGCGCGCATCATCTATCGCATCCGTCAGCTGGATCTCACCGCCCGCGCCGACATGCTTCCTGTTCAGCTTTTCAAGCACGGTCGGTGTCAGGATATAGCGCCCGATGACGGCCAGATTGGAGGGCTGGGTGCCGGGCGCGGGCTTTTCCACCATGCCTTTTGTCAGGACCAGATCACCCCGGTGCTCCTGAATGTCCAGAATGCCATAGGAGGAAGTCTTGTCATCGGGCACTTCCATCGCTGCCACGATATTGCTCTGGGTTTCCTCGAACGCATCCACCATCTGCCGAAGGCAGGGCGTTTTACCGGTAATGACGTCATCGGGAAGGATGACCGCGAAGGGCTCATTGCCGACCAGACGGCGCGCGCACCAGACGGCATGCCCCAGCCCCAAGGGTTGGTGCTGGCGCAGATACGCGACCTCACCCGAACCCATGTTGGTGGATTTCAGGATTTCCAGCAGTTCTTTCTTGCCGGATTTGCGCAGGGATTGTTCCAGCTGAGGGGCACTGTCGAAGTAATCCTCCAGCGCACCCTTGCCGCGCGATGTAACGAAAATGAATTCCTTGATACCTGCTGCGCGCGCCTCGTCTACCGCGTATTGAACCAAGGGGCGGTCAACCAGCGTCATTATTTCCTTGGGCACGGATTTTGTGGCAGGCAGAAAGCGGGTTCCCATACCCGCGACGGGGAAGATAGCTTTGGTGACCTTGCTGCGCATCGTCTGTTTCCTTGCAAATTGGTATCAAGCCATTTGTCAGGCAATACCGGGAGTGTGTCGTGATTTGGTAAAGAGTTATAATGTGGTCAGTATATCAGATGAACGGTTTTGGACGGAGTTATGGAAAGAGCGGGTAGTTATGGCGGATACGCTTGCTATGCAGGCTTGAGCGTTACCCCGGGGGCGTAGGCGATGAAGAAGGGGTTCTCGTACCCTTCCTTGCCATAGGTGAGCGGGCTGTGGTCATCCAGCCGCACGACGTTTCCGCCCGCTCCGGCCAGAACGGCGTGACCTGCGGCTGTATCCCATTCCATCGTGCGACCGACGCGCGGATATATATCGGCCTCGCCTGTTGCGACCAGACAGAATTTCAGCGACGAGCCCGCGCTGCGGCTGTCTTTGACAGCATATTTGGCGATGTAATCCTCGGTCGCCTGATCCCGGTGCGATTTTGAGGCAACCACCATTAACTTGGTGTCGTCGGGCGATGATACGGTAATCCGCGTCAGATGACCGGGCGAAGATTTATCGAGCGGCCCGGTTTCCTCGACTGCGGTGCCATCGGAGGAAGTATAGAACATGCGTCCCTTGGCAGGCGCATAGACGACACCGCGCGTGGGCGTGCCGTCTTCCACATAGGCGATATTCACGGTGAAATCGCCGCGGCGGTTGATGAACTCCTTCGTGCCGTCCAAAGGATCAACGATCAGGAAGTTTTCGGCACGCCGGTTGTGCGACGCGGCCTGTTCCTCGGTGACGAGCAGCACATCGGGAAAAGCAGCCCGCAGCCCGGCCGAGATCAGCGCATCGGCGGCCTCGTCCGCTGCCGTCACGGGACTGTCATCAGACTTGGATTTCACGTCAAAATCGTCCTGTCCATAGATCTGCATGATCGCATCCCCTGCCTCCAGCGCAAGGCGCCGCATGACCGATGTAAGCTGCGAGTAGTCCATCTGTTATCTCCGGCTTCAGGGGCGGCGCGCAGCCAAACCGCGCCTCTATGATCGCTTGCCAGTGAATCAGCAAGGAAAAGTATCGTGGACCTAACGGCGCAACCGGGTAAATGTTCCAACAGCCCGACTCGCCGGGGCGGTCACAGGCGTTTTCCTGCTGCTCGCCTGCGCAGGCACAACCCCATATCCCCGTCGCCAAGGCTATCCGGCTTCGCGGACGGCGGTGGCGATCGTGCCGACCACATCGTGCAGCAAGGCCTCGTCCTCGCATTCGGCCATCACACGGATCAGCGGTTCGGTCCCCGATGGCCGGATCAGAAGGCGGCCCTTGCCGGTCAGACGCTTTTCCTGGTCCGCAATGAGGGTTTGCATGGCCTCGCCCGCAAGCGGGGCGGCGCCGGCCCGGAGCTTTACGTTGACCAGAAGTTGCGGCACAGGCTCAAAACTCTGCAGCAACGTGCTGGCGCGCTGACCGCTATGCACCATCGCTACAAGAAATTGCAGCCCCGCCAGCAACCCATCGCCGGTCGTGGCATAATCGCTCATCACGATATGGCCCGATTGCTCGCCGCCAAGGTTGAACCCGCCTTCCCGCATCCGCGTGACAACATGGCGGTCACCGACATTGGTGCGCTCCAGCCTCAGCCCCAGGGCGCCGATATAACGCTCCAGCCCCAGATTGGACATGACGGTCGTCACCAGCGCGCCGCCCGACAGCGTGCCTGCATCGGACCATAGTCGCGCGAAGAGAGCCATGATCTGATCGCCGTCCGTGATCCGGCCCATTTCGTCGATCAGCACGATACGGTCTGCATCTCCGTCAAGGCAGATCCCCAGATCCGCCCCATGGCTGCGCACCGCGTCTGCGGCCATCTGGGGCGCAGTCGATCCGCAGCCAAGGTTGATGTTATAGCCATCCGGCGATGTGCCCAGCGGGATGACGTCTGCGCCCAACTCCCACAGCACTTCGGGCGCGGCCTTGTAGGCGGCGCCATTGGCGCAATCCACCACGATCTTCAGCCCGTTCAGCCGGGTCGTGCGGGGAATCGTTGTCTTGGTATATTCGACATAACGGCCCTGCCCATGTTCGATGCGCTTGGCGCGGCCGATATCGACAGGCTTGGCCAGGGGAATGTTGGTGCCAAGAATGCTCTCGATCTCGGCCTCGGCGTCATCGTCCAGTTTATAGCCGTCGGGGCCAAAGAACTTGATGCCATTGTCATGGTGCGGATTGTGGCTGGCCGATACCATGATTCCCAGATCGGCCCGCATCGAGCGGGTCAGGAACGCCACGGCCGGCGTCGGCACCGGGCCCAGCAGCAGGACGTTCATGCCGGTCGAGGTCAAGCCGGCCGTCAGGGCGTTTTCCAGCATATAGCCCGAACGGCGGGTATCCTTGCCGATGACCACCCGGTGGCCGTTGAGGCCGTCCTTGCGGAAATAGCGCCCTGCGGCCGCCCCGACCCGCAGGGCCATCTCGGCCGTCATCGGATAGGTATTGGCCGTGCCGCGAATTCCGTCTGTGCCAAAGATCTTGCTCGTCATGTCGAATGCCTTTCGCTGTGGCCTGGCCGTGGCCGGCGGCATGTTGCTGCTGATGCACGCCGTATAACTTCAAGCTTTCAACTTGGCGAGAGCCGAGCCAAACCACCATTGCAATGTCGCTGCCCGGCAGGCTAGACGCCGGGCAGCATGCCATGACCTGACGGAGACCGCATCCATGTCATATTCGCCATTTTCACGCCGGATTATTCCTTTGGCATGGGTCGCAACATTTTTGCTGGCCGCGATACTGTTGGTGCTGACACTGACGCCGCAGGATCTGCCGGGAAGTGGCGTGGGCAGGGACAAGATCTATCACATGATCGGATTTGGATCTCTGGCATTCCCGCTCTGCCTTGCCTATCCGCACCGCAGTGTGGCGGTGGTGATCGGCGTGATCGCGTTCGGAGGGACGATCGAACTTGTTCAGCCTTATGTAGGGCGGGAAGGCGAATGGGCCGATTTGCTGGCCGATGCGCTGGGCGCGGTATTGGCAGGGGCGCTTGCGGTCACGCTCGTGCGCGCCGGGCGCCGCTGGTGGCCTAGATCAGCGTAGCGCCTGCCGCGCGCATTCCGGCGAGAGCAGCGCTCATCGATCCATGCGTGTCGATACCGCGGCAGAGGGCCTGTTCGACCCGCACGTCATAGCCCAGACCCGCGGCATCCACGGCGGAAAAGTTCACGCAGAAATCCAGCGCCAGCCCGACCAGCGTGATCCTGTCGATGCCGCGGGTCTGCAAATATCCGTGGAGGCCGGTCGGTGTCCTGCGGTCATTTTCGAAAAAGGCGGAATAGCTGTCCAGCGCCGGATTATATCCTTTGCGCAGAATCATGTCCGCACGATCAGTATTCAGATCCGTATGAAACTGCGCGCCCCTGCTGCCCTGGACGCAATGGTCGGGCCACAGAACCTGCGGACCATAGGGCATTTCCACGACTTCCATCGGGTTTGCGCCGGGATGGCTGGACGCAAAGGACGCGTGCCCCTTGGGATGCCAGTCCTGTGTCAGGATGACCGCGCCAAAATCCGCCATGCGTGCGTTGATGCCGCGAACCAGCGTATCGCCCCCGTCCACGCCCAGCGCGCCTCCGGGGCAGAAATCATTCTGCATGTCTATCACGATCAGCGCTTCACTCATTTCGGCCTCCGGCATTGTCTGACGCATGGGTAAGGACAGGCCCGGCCTGCGTCAACATGTGCCCCTTGCCGGGGGCGGACCTTCGGCATAAACCCACGCGCATGTTTACCGTTGCCGCCCTCTACCATTTTACCGCGCTGGAAGATCCCGCCGCGCTGCAACTCCCGCTTCTGGCGCTGTGCAGGAATGAGGGGGTGACCGGCTCGCTCATCCTTGCCAATGAGGGGGTCAATGGCACGATTGCGGGCAGCGCCGGTGCCATAGATGCGGTGCTGAGGCATCTGCGTGCCTGGCCGGGCTGCGCCGATCTGGATCACAAGCGCAGCACCAGCAGCATGCAGCCCTTTGGCCGCCTGAAGGTGCGGCTCAAGCGCGAGATCGTGACAATGGGCCAGCCCGATATCGATCCGCGCGCCCGCGCTGGTCATTACGTAACCCCGGCCGACTGGAACGATCTGATCGCGCAGCACGACGTGGCCGTCATCGACACGCGCAACGATTACGAGGTGGCGATCGGTACGTTTCAGGGGGCAATCGATCCGGAAACCACCAGTTTTCGAGAATTTCCGGCCTGGTGGGAGGCAAACAAGCATCGCTTCCACAACAAACGCATCGCCATGTTCTGCACCGGTGGCATCCGCTGCGAGAAATCGACGAATTATCTGCTGGGGCAGGGGGTCGAGGGTGTCTATCACCTGAAGGGCGGCATTCTGAAATATCTCGAGGATGTGCCGCAAAAGGACAGCACCTGGCAGGGCCAATGCTTTGTTTTCGACGGGCGCGTGTCGGTGGGTCATGGGCTGGTCGAGGGGCCGCATCTTTTGTGCCACGCCTGCCGCCGCCCTATACTGCCCGCCGACATGGAGCGCCCAGAATACATTCAGGGTGTGTCCTGCCATCATTGCATCGATGCTACCTCCGAGGCCGACAAGGCCCGGTTTCGCGAGCGTCAGAAACAGATTGCGCTGGCAGATGCGCGCGGCGAACGCCACATGCAGAATATTCCCGGCGCCTGATGCTAAACGGGTCATTCCCGGCATCTGGTGGATCAGTTTGAGGTTGAAGCTGTCCGGCTCCTCAGTCCAGATCTTGCAGATGTATGCCTAGCCCGCGTCTTCATTCAGGAAAGCCGTCCCATTGCGCAGGCGAGAGAGGCGAATGACCGCAAGGATGAGAACGGT
>JAUNVT010000165.1 GCA_030540655.1 Rhodobacterales bacterium | reverse complement strand
AAATCGCAACGGAAAACTCCAGCTTCAAACGCTCCGGTTTGCGGGGAACAGATCAGCGCTCCTGACGCAATCAGTTGAGCCCGAGCACGTCCAGCATGTCATAGGCCCCCGGATCGCGCCCCTGACCCCAGAGCGCCGCCTTCAGGGCGCCGCGCGCGAAAACCGCGCGGTCGGTGGCGATGTGGCGCAGCACGATCCGCTCGCCGGGGGCGGCAAAGATCACATCATGTTCGCCGACGATGTCGCCGCCGCGTATCGCGGAAAACCCGATATGGCCGCGCTCGCGCGGGCCGGTGATGCCATCGCGGCCCCGCTCGGACACGCGGGACAGCGCCACACCGCGCCCGGTGGCCGCCGCCTCGCCCAGCATCAGCGCGGTGCCCGAGGGAGCGTCCACCTTCTGGTTGTGATGGGCCTCGACAATCTCGATGTCGAAATCCTCATCGAGGGCACGCGCGACCTTTTGCGTCAGCACTGTCAGAAGGTTGACGCCAAGGCTCATGTTGCCGGCGCGTATCTGCACCGAATGGCGGGCGGCGGGGCGCAGCGCCTCCAGCTCCTCCTCGGAAAATCCGGTGGTGCCGATGACATGAACGGCGCGCGCCTGCGCCGCCAGTTTTGCAAAGGCGATCGTGGCGGCGGGCGCGGTGAAATCGACGATGGCCTGCGCGGGGGCGAACGCCTCGAGCGCGTCGGCGGTGACGGTGATGCCCATGGGCGCGCCGCCCATCGCGGTGCCCACATCCTGCCCGATCCACGCATGGCCCGGCCGCTCGACCGCGCCGACCAGATGCGCGCGCTCGCCTCCGTGGATCATCTGGATCAGCATCCGGCCCATTCGCCCCGATGCGCCCGTCACTGCAATGCCCGGTCCTGCCATGATGCCTGCCTTCCTGTTTCCATCACGGTCTTGATAGCGCGGGCATGATCGCTTGGCAAAGGGCGGCGGAACGACTAAATGCAGGGATATGGCAAAGAACAGGTTTTCCGAGGGCGCAGGCCCCACGCAGCGGCAGCTTCAGGTCGGTGAGAATGTGCGTCGCACGCTGGCCGAGGTGCTGATGCGCGGCGATATCCATGATCCGGATCTGGCGCGCATGTCCGTAACGGTGGGCGAGGTGCGCATGTCTCCCGATCTGAAGATCGCGACCGCCTATGTGATGCCGCTGGGCGGGCGGGGTCAGGACGAGTTGATCGATCTTCTGGCGCAGAACAAATCCGAGTTGCGCCGTAGCGTGGCGAAGAAGCTGGAGTTGAAATACGCTCCCGACCTGCGGTTCCGGCTGGACACCACCTTTGATCAGATGGATGAAACGCGGCGTCTGTTTGCCCAGGACGAGGTTCAGCGTGATCTGGAAGATTAGAGCTCTGGTCGCAGGGCTGGCGCTTCTGTTGCCTGCTGCGGCATTCTCTGCCGAGTGCAGGACAGATGAATTCGACGGCACGCGCTATTCCGTCTGCGAAGTGGACATGACAGCGGACGATCTGCGCCTGTTTCTGAACGATCCGCGTACCGGCAAGGTTCTCGGCAGTTTCGGGGCGGTGGAGTCGCGGCTCCGCAAGGAGGGGTTAGCGCTCGATTTTGCGATGAATGCCGGCATGTATCATTCCGACCGCAGCCCGGTGGGGCTGTATATCGAGGACGGGCGGGAGAGTGCGGGCGTCGTGACGCAGGAGGGGCCGGGGAATTTCGGCCTCCTGCCCAATGGCATTCTGTGCCTCCGCGAGGGCCGGGCCGATGTGATGGAAACGCTGCGTTACGAGGATGAGGCGCCAGACTGCCGCCATGCCACGCAATCGGGCCCGATGCTGGTTGTGGATGGCGCGCTGCATCCCCGGTTCCTGGTGGACAGCGACAGCCGCTATATCCGCAACGGGGTCGGCACCACGGCGGATGGCACCCGCGCAGTGTTTGCAATTTCCTCGGGACCGGTCAATTTCCACACGTTCGGGCGGTTTTTCCGTGATCATCTGGAACTGCCTCAGGCGCTCTATTTCGATGGCAACATCTCGCGGCTTTATGCGCCGGACCTGAAGCGCAGCGATATCGGGTTTTCGCTGGGCCCGATCATCGGCAGTGTCAGCGCAGCGCCCTGAGGTCACGCATCTGTTGCTGGGTTTTTGCGGCGCCCGCCTTAGATAGGCACGGGGTGGCGGCAGTCCCGCCGTCCAGGGTTGCGCCGGAAGGACCGCCAGAATGGCCGCAAGAAAGACATTGAACGACGGGCCGGTGGGCCGCGCGCTGTGGTCGGTCAGCGCGCCGATGACGATCGGCATATTGGGCGTGCTGAGCGTCGGGCTGTCGGATGCCTTCTTTCTGGCGCGCGACGGGGCGGTATCGCTTGCCGGCATCGGCTTTGCCTTTCCGGTGATGACGGCGCTGACATCTTTGTCCATCGGTCTGTCGGCGGGCGCCAACACTGTCATCAGTCAGGCCATCGGCCGCGGCGAAGCCGAGGATCGTCGCCGCCGGATGACCCTGCATGCCATGGCGCTGGCGCTGGCATTGTCATGCAGTCTGGCTGTCATTGTCTGGCTGGCCGCACCCTGGCTCTTTGCCGCGATGGGGGCAGACGGCCCGGTGCTGGAGGCGATCCTGGGCTATATGGCGTATTGGTGCGTCAGCTTTCCCTTTCTTGTGAGCAGCATGGCGCTGAACGCGGTGTTCCGCGCGGGCGGGCGCAGCGGAGTGGCGGCGACGACGATGCTGCTTCAGGCACTTCTGAATATCGCGATGGACCCGGTGCTGATCTTTGGTCTCGGCCCGTTTCCGGCGATGAGCATGGAGGGCGCGGGTCTGGCCACGCTGTTGGCGCGCATCGCATCCTCCGCAGGGCTGACGCTGTTCGCGTGGCATGGCGGGGTGCTGCAACTGAACGCGGCGCCCTGGATGGACGCGAAGGATTCGATCCTGCGGATCGTGCGTGTCGGGGCACCTGCGGCATTGTCCAACGCGATCAATCCGCTGGGCATGGCCATCGTCATAGGATTCGTCGCGACGATCAGCGATACCGCCGTTGCCGGGTTTGGCGCTGCGACGCGGGTGCAGGGCGTGCTGGTGGTGCCGATGATGGCCCTGTCCTCGGGCATCGGGCCGGTGGTGGGGCAGGCCTGGGGCGCCAATGACCCTGACCGCGCACGCGCCGGGCTTCGTCTGACCCATATGTCAGTGGCGGCGATCGGCGTTGCGGTGGCGCTGTTTCTTGCGCTGTTTGCCGATCCTATTGCGGCGCTGATGACCTCGGGCGGCGATGCCCAGATCTATACGGCATCGTATTTGCGCATTGCGAGCTGGGGCTATGCCGGTTTCGGCATCCTGATCACATCCAATTCGGCGATGTACGCGCGTGACCGTGCGCTGTGGTCAATGGGGCTCAGCGGCACGCGCATCTTTGCGCTATTTGTGCCGATGACATGGCTGGGCGTGCAGGTGGCCGGGTATCAGGGGATGATCATCGGTGCGCTTGCGGCCAATCTGATCAGCGCGTGGCTGGCGCTGATAGCCGTGCAGTCAGTCGGCCTCGGCACGCTGGGTGGCGCGCCTGTGCGCATTCCGTCGGAATGGCTTCAGCGCGGCGCAGGACGGGTGCGCAATTGACAGCCGCGAGGGCGTGGGCTAGCCCGCGCTATTCGAGATGCAAAAGGGATCAGCATGGCACGCAAGCGCAAGGGGCGCGATATCTCCGGATGGCTGGTGATTGACAAACCCGCCGGAATTACCTCGACCTCCGTCGTGAACAAGGTGCGCTGGGCGCTTCAGGCGAAAAAGGCGGGCCATGCCGGCACGCTGGACCCCGAGGCGACCGGCATTCTGGCCATCGCGCTGGGCGAGGCCACCAAGACCGTCCCCTACATCACGGATGCGCTGAAGGCCTATAAATTCGAGGTCCGCTTTGGCACCGCGACAAATACCGACGATGCCGAGGGTGAAGTGATCGCCACCAGCGACACGCGTCCCGGTGATGAAGACATCAAAGAGGCGCTGCACGGGTTCGTGGGCGATATCATGCAGGTGCCGCCCAGGTTTTCAGCCGTCAAGATCGACGGAGAGCGCGCCTACAAGCTGGCCCGGGACGGCGAGGATGTGACGTTGGCCGCCCGCCCGCTATGGGTCGAGGAACTGGTGCTGGTGGACCGCCCCGATGCGGACCGCGCCGTGCTGGAGATGGTTTGCGGAAAGGGCGGCTATGTGCGCGCCATCGCGCGCGATCTGGGCGATATTCTGGGCTGCAAGGGGCATGTGACATGGCTGCGCCGCGTCTGGTCGGGGCCGTTCGAGGTCGAGGATGCGCTGACGCTGGACCGTATCGATGCGCTGGCTCATGATCCCGAGCTGGACGCGCATATCCTGCCGCTGGAGGCGGGGCTGACCGATTTGCCCGAGCTGCGCTGCACGCCCGAAGGCGCGACACGGCTGCGCAACGGCAACCCCGGCATGGTGTATCCCGGCGAGGTTGAATATGGCGATGAGGCATGGGCCTCGCTCGACGGGCGCGCGGTTGCGGTGGGCATCTACAAGGCAGGCGAATTGCACCCCACCCGCGTTTTTGTGGAGGCAGCGTGATCATTCGCACGCATCAAAAGGGCGATGCGGCCTCGACCGCGATCTATTCCGATTGCGAGCGCTATCGCTATGCGCTGACCCGTGTCTGGGACGAAGGCGGCAAACGCGCGCATTTCATCATGCTCAACCCCTCGACCGCGACCGAATACCAGAACGATCCCACAGTCGAGCGGTGCGAGCGCCGGGCACGTGCCTTGGGCTTTGGCGCGTTCCGGGTGACCAATATCTTCGCCTGGCGCGACACTGATCCACGCGCCATGCGGGCCGCCGTCGATCCGGTCGGCCCGGCCAATGACGCCGCCATCCGCGAAGGATGCGATTGGGCCGATATGATTATCGCCGCATGGGGCACCCATGGCGCGCATCTGGGCCGGGGGGCCGAGGTCGAGGCATTGCTGGCGGACACGGGGCGCGAAGTGCATCACCTGGGCCTGACCAGGGACGGGCATCCGCGTCATCCACTTTATATTGCCTATGCGCGTGCGCCGGGCCTGTGGGCCGCAGACGAGGGTGGGTAACAGAGGCCAGCCCCTTACGGCAAATGTTGATGACTCACCGGGGTAACTGGTGTGTCATTTTTCTCAGTGAAAAAACTTCCTTACTTTGTCGAGAGATCCAGAGGGCTCCTCGATGATAAACTTTCTCGTTCTTGTTTGTTTGGCGCTTTCGGCCGCATCTGCATGTTTCTTGCTGGCGGTGATCTGGGCGTCCGGTGGGCGGAAAGTGATGAATTTCCGCTCATTTCTCTCATTTTCGGGCATGGTTTGCGTGTCGCTTTACGCCGGTTCGCTTCTCTCAAGATCGACGGAGGCTGGAGATCTTCCTCATGACAGGGAGGATGTTGAGATGAGGCCGATGATAGCAGGGCAGGATGATGCAAGCAAAAGGCGAAGTGATCTCACGATAAGCAAGCAATGTGCCGCGTTGCTTGATCCCTTGAGGCGCGGGTTCAAGGCGTTCAAAAGCGATGCGGAGTTCAAGAGGGTCGGTTTCTCGCAGGGCTTCCGCTACTGTCCCTGGATGGAAAGGGTCTTGGACTTGCGCGACAACCTGAAAGATCCTTGGAAAAGTGATGGAGAACGGGTTCAGGAAAGCCGTTGTGGACGACCTGACATAGCCCATCTCCCCCGGTGCGCCATCCATTTTGGCCGGCATCTCGCAGTCTCCGCTTCCGGTTCTCACGATGGCGGATCGCGCTGGCG
>JAUNVT010000164.1 GCA_030540655.1 Rhodobacterales bacterium | reverse complement strand
GCACAAGATCACGCCACGCAATGGTTATGAACTTACAACAACGACCGCCCCAACAGGGGCATCGGCGGCATAACACCCGCCATGAAACTGAAAATGGCCGCGTAAGTTCTACGACCGCACACCGTTAAAAATGGGGGGATTACCGCAGGTCACGGAGCTCACCGCGTTCGCCGAGCGCGGCGGGTATGACGTGGTGGGAGTGTTCAAGGAAACAGCCTCCGGCGCGTCAGCCAATCGCGTTGCGCGCAACCGGGCGCTCGACCTGGCGCAGCACGACAGATCGACGCAATCCTGGTCAGCGAACTCTCTCGATGGGGGCGGTCCACTCAGGACCTGCTGGATACCTTGAACAGGCTCGCCGGCTGGAAAGTCTCCGTCATGGCTATGAGCGGCATGACATTCGAACTGGACACACCTCATGGCCGGATGATGGCCACCATGCTGGCCGGGATCGCCCAGTTTGAACGCGATCTGCTCAGCGAGAGGGTGAAATCCGGGCTCGCCGCTGCAAGGGCGCGAGGAAAAAAACTCGGTCGCCAGTCAAGCCAATGCCCGAATTCCGACAAGCTCGCGTCAAAGGTCGATCAAGCCGTGGAAAACGGTCGATCATACCGACGGATCGCTCGCGATCTTCCACGTATTTGGAGCCATCGCGCATTTCGAGCGCCGCCTTATCTCAGAGCGCGCCAAGACGGGCTGGCTACCGCCAGAAAGCATGGGCGCGCTCCTGGGCGACCGCCATTGCAAGCCGAAACAATCTCAGCCCTTCAAGACCTCGCCAGCGCAGGAAAATCCGTCTCACACGCCGTCAAACATCTCAGCACAGGCAGATCAACAGCTTACAAGGCGATCATAAACACCACCTAGCCAAATGCGTTCATGGAAAGTTCCTCCTTAGAGTAATCGCAGAAACCTTCCGATGGGGGTCAGTATCGGCCCGGGCGTGCCAGTAATCGTGGTCAGCTCCGGGAGGGAGCCGACAGGCCTCGCCTCCGTTACGACCAGAATCCGAACAATCGGACTATCCATTCTCGGTTGACCATTCTAAACACCTATCAACCTATAGTAATAATAATTCCTTTTCATATTCCTTGAAATATGAGAAAATTATTATTCCCAGTAAATCCAGTTTCAGGTCGGGGAAGGGTAATGGAAGTGATCGAATGCGATTTTGAAGTCTGGCAGGCGCTGACAGCACGACGCAGGTCTAAGAATGGCGCCATCAACAACATGACTATTTCGACCGTCGGCGAACAATCCCACGGGATACACCCGCAATCCATCGGTGGTGGCGGCGGAACGGTGACTGTGTTGAAGGCGGATACTGGGAAGGCCACTGCAGAGGCGCGCAGCAAGTCTTCGGACAAGGGCGGCAAGATCACCGTCGATACCGCGGGCAGCATATCGACCACCGGCACCGATGCCCATGTGATCTTCGCCCAGAGCGGTTTTCAGAACGCCGGCGGTTCGCTCAAGATCGATACCGGCCGGGGTAGCGGCATCGCTATCACACATGACGGGAGGCTCGTCGGCGGCTTGGGCCGTGGCGCGGCAGTGCGAGTCGATGGCGGCGACAGCAACACGATTACGTTCGGCGCAAATTCGATGGCTTACGCGCTGTCGGGAACCGCGGTGTCGGGCAGTTTTGGTAATGAGCGGGTGACCAATAATGGGGTCTTGATTGGCGACACCAAGGTCAATGGCGGCCGCCCTAAAGAGCGTAACTGGTTTCATAACGCCGCCGCGCGCTTTACCGCTCCAAGCCCGGCGGGATCGTCGACCTGGGTTCGAGCCCGGAGCACTTCTTTTACAATGCGGGTGTCTTCTCTGTCGGTGAGGCTGAACAGATTTCCACCGTCAAGGTGGAGGGCAATTTGAACGTACAAGCAGGTGGCAGCCTGCTGATCGATGTCGAACGGACGCAGCAGGGTCAGCGGCTGAACGACTGGGTATCAGTGACCCGCAACGTCACCTTCGAACAAGGTGGCGGCATCAATCCCTACGTCATCGGCGCTCTGCGGCCTGGCGACACGTTCAAGGTGATCAAGGCGGGCGGCACAGTGTCCGGCAGCCCGATTACCATTGGCGACGCGTCGCCCATACGCTGGAGCTACTTGGCGGGCGCAGATGGATCGCCCACGATGGAAACTGCGGACGCCGATTTCCGCCTTCCGGTGCGCCGTTCGCTGACGCCCACGGAAACGGCCATGCTCGATGCTTGGCAGGGCGCGAGGGAAGCCGGCGACGTGGACGCCAGCGGCTTCTTCGGCGCCATTGCCAATGCGGACACCATCGAGGATTACGACCGCGCCATCGACGGCGCCTCGCCTGAGTCCCAACTGCAGGATGCCGCCGCCCTGACCTTGGACAGTCAGGCGGCGCTGTCTTCCGCGCTCGGCTGCCCGGCTTTTTCCAAGGCCGGCTCGATGCTGAGGGAGACGGAATGCGCTTGGAGCAAGATCAGTCATCACCGCAATGAGACCGGCAGTTCGGCCAAAGGTGACGGCTTCACGGATCGCGCCTCGACCTTGTCGCTTGGAGCCCAGAGAGAAATTGTACCCGACTGGTTCCTGAGCGGCGTACTCGCCTTCACTGACTCCGACGGCAACAGCGACGATTTCTACACCCGGACCCAAAGCAACAGCGTCAACGTCTCGGTTGCGGTCAAACACCAGAACGGTCCGTGGCTGTTCGCTGCAGCGGCACAACTGGGTTATTCCGATACCACGATCAGGAACACCTTCGATATTGGCGATGATGTCTGGCAGGCCCAAGCCTCGACCGATATCATCACGGCCGCGCTGCGGCTGCGGGCAGCCTATGAGTTCGCCTATCCGGCCTGGTATCTGCGTCCGATCCTGGATGTGGATACGGTGCACACATCGATGCGGGGCTATGACCTGTCCGGGGGCGTCTTTGACATGCGGGTCCACGATCTTGATCAGTGGACCTTTGCGGCCCACCCCACGCTGGACGCTGGATTGCGGATTGACACCAGAGGCCGTTCCAGCCTGCGGCTCTACTCGCAGGCGGGCCTGACCCTGCAGTCATATGGAGGTCTGGAAACCCGTATTACCGTCCACGACGACGAGAAGACGGCGTTCGAGTTCACCTCGACCACGGCGCTGCCGGACCGGATGGCCAGCCTCACCTGTGGGGCGCAATTCATGTCCCACGATCGCTATGAGTGCGCGGCGAATACAATGCGAGCTTCGGCAAGAACTATTCGAGCCAAAGCGCTGCTCTGCGCTTCTCCCTGAGGTTCTGACAGGCCCGTGAACCCTTTCCCTGACTACCTCCAATTCTTGACGTAAAGGTGCTAAAAATGACAAAATCGCCGTTCAGCTACCTCCTGACCGCGAGCGTGCTGTTCGCCACGGGCGCGGCATGGTCGCAAGAGATCGCCGATATCATCTATTCGGGCGGGCCGATCCTGACGATCAACGACGCTCAACCGTCGGCCGAGGCGGTGGCGGTCAAGGATGGGCGCATCCTCGCCGTCGGCGACCTCGCCTCGGTCAGCGCGCATAAAGGGTCCGAGACAGCGAGCTTCGATCTGAAGGGGCGCGCCATGCTTCCGGGGTTTGTAGATAGTCACGGCCATGTGGTCATGGGCGGGCTGCAGGCGCTGTCGGCGAATATGCTCTCCCCGCCGGATGGGGAGGTGAGGGATATCGCCAGCCTGCAGGACGTGCTGCGGGCGTGGATGGAGGCCAATGCCGAGGTCGTGGACAAGGTCAATCTGGTGATCGGCTTCGGCTATGACGACGCCCAGTTGGCCGAGTTGCGTCATCCGACGCGCGAGGATCTCGATGCCGTCTCGCGCAACGTTCCCATCGTGATCGTCCACCAGTCCGGCCATATCGGCGTCGCCAACTCGAAAGCGCTCGAGGTGGCGGGGATCGACGCGAGCAGCCCCAACCCGGATGGCGGCGCGATCCGGCGAGGACCAGATGGCGAGCCGAACGGGGTGCTGGAAGAATACGCCTTTTTCACTGCAATCGTGCCGATGCTGAGCAAGCTGGGCGAAGAAGGCATCGAAGTCTTTGCCCGCGCCGGGGCCGAGCTCTGGGCCAGCTTTGGTTATACAACGGCCCAGGACGGCCGGTCAGCGCGCCCGATCGTCGAGGCGCTCAAGGCTATCGACGCAAGGGGCGATCTGCAGATCGACGTCGTGGCCTTCCCGGATGTGCTCGAGGATCGCGACTATATCAGCAAAGCGGTGTCCCAAGACTATGATGGACATGTCCGCGTCGGCGGTTGCAAGCTGACCATCGACGGCGCACCGCAAGGCTTCACCGCCCTGCGGGACCGGCCCTATTACGACCCGGTCGGCGACTATCCGGCAGGCTATGCCGGCTATTCCGCCATCAGCATGGAGCAGGTGCAGGACGCGGTGAACTGGTGCTACGCGAACAATGTCCAGATCATCACCCATTCCAATGGTGAGGGCGCGTCGGACATGCTCATCGCCGCACTGGGCGAAGCGCAGAAGAAATACGGCGATCCCGGCAATCGCCCGGTCCTGATCCACGGCCAGTTCCTGCGCGAGGATCAGGTCGACAGCTATCAGAAACTTGGCGTCTTCATGTCGCTGTTTCCGATGCACACCTTCTTCTGGGGCGACTGGCACCGTGATCACACCGTCGGCCCGGTCAATGCCGAGAACATCTCGCCCACCGGCTGGGTCCATCAGCGCGGCATGAAGTTTGGCACCCACCACGACGCGCCGGTCGCTCGACCCGATAGCATGCGGATCCTCTCTGCGACCGTGACCCGCCGGACCCGCTCGGGTGACATCCTCGGGCCAAACCAGCGCGTGGACGTCATGACGGCGCTGAAGGCGATGACGATCTGGCCAGCCTGGCAGCATTTCGAAGAGGATGAGAAGGGCTCGATCGAGGTCGGCAAGAATGCCGACTTCGTGCTACTGTCGAAGGATCCCACAGCGGTTGACCCGGAGACCTTGGCAGGGCTGAAAGTGATGGCTACGATCAAGGATGCCGAGGTCATCTACGAGGCGCCGACTGCGGTCGAGGAGAGTGCGCTGCGGCGGTCGCCGATCTCGGCCGATCCCGAGGTTTCAGAGCAGCTGTTGCATGCGATGGCTGATGCGATGGCGACGAACTAAGCAGCGGTCTGTTTGCAGAACTTGTTGGGCGGCAGCATGCGATTTCGCGTGCTGCCGCTTCGTTGTGGAAAGCACGGGCATTGTCAGGTCGTTCACGTTACGTAGGTTCATGCGTAGCGACCACACATGATCAGGCCCCATGTCTATTGGACATTCTGTCCTGTGCGTGCACAACTTCTTCATTAGAGCGCGTTGCGTTTAATCGAGCGTTAAAGGTCAGGCTTTCGCAAATTTAGCCTGACGCCTACGAGTCCAGCTGTGCGAACTCTCAAGTAGATGTGAGGATTTCTTCCTGTGTATTAATATTAGAATACATAACATGATCAATATCTTCCAGTCTTTCAGTGCGTCTAAAACCTTTGATCTCGGACGGGTCGTTTGCCTGCTAAAGTTATGTCGGTTGTCCACTTCAGAGACAGGCCAAAGGCTGTTTTGCGTGTTTAATTTTAGAACTGAGTTCAGCAAGCTGTCACGAGCGGTTCAGTGAGCGCCCGCAGCACGGAAGCAGTCGTTCGCGCCAAGCGTCGCAAGCGGCAGGCTCGAGGCTAGGTTGATCATTGGCAGACCAAACACAAAAGTCCTGCCCGGAAAGCAGACCGGCCTTTGCTCACCAACGTTGCCTGCCTTGCGAGCGCCATCATTGTGCAGCCCAGATTGCAGCTGCGCGCTCTTCCGCTGATCTGCGCTGATCCGCCCGACGCCCGATTG
>JAUNVT010000163.1 GCA_030540655.1 Rhodobacterales bacterium | reverse complement strand
CAGACATGGCCAAAAATTTTAGGCCAACCGCACTTAATTTCTGTCTCGGCAAACTTGTCAGCAAGCACGAAAGCGCCCCGTCCAATTCTAGCCGGGGCGCTTGTCTGTCAAATTGAACTTTGTCAGTCCTTTTCTTCCAGAATCTCAACCATATGAGAGACCTTGTTGATCATACCCCGAACACTGGGAGTATCCTCCAACTCGCGGACGCGGTGCATCTTGTTCAAGCCGAGGCCGATAAGCGTGGCGCGCTGCTCGGCGGGGCGACGAATGGGGCTACCCACTTGCTTGATGACGATCGTCTTGGCCATGTGCTTTAACCCTCCTGCGCGACGGGCGCTTGTTCGCCCTTGATCTTCGGCGCATCGGCAGATGCCATGATGTCGGCGACCTTCTTGCCCCGCCGCTGGGCGACCATGCGGGGACTTGATTCCTTGGTCAGGCCGTTCATCGTAGCGCGGATCATGTTATAGGGGTTCTGGCTGCCGTTCGACTTCGCGACGACGTCCTGAATGCCCAGCATTTCGAACACAGCACGCATCGGACCACCGGCGATGATACCTGTACCTTGCGGGGCCGACCGCATGACAATCTTGCCGGCGCCATGACGCCCTTCCATGTCGTGATGCAGGGTGCGGCCTTCGCGGAGCGGGACGCGGATCATCGCGCGCTTGGCGGATTCGGTCGCCTTGCGGATAGCTTCCGGAACCTCTTTGGCCTTGCCCTTGCCAAAGCCAACGCGGCCCTTCTGATCGCCTACGACGACCAGAGCGGCAAAGCCAAACCGTTTGCCGCCCTTGACGGTTTTCGAGACGCGGTTGATAGCGACCAGACGGTCAGCGAATTCAGGCGCTTCATCGCGCTGGTTGCGGCGACCCCCGCCACGGTTTTCATCTCTTGCCATGCGGCATGTCCTTTCAGCTGCGGCGCAACGCGCCGGTTTTATCAATCCAGGTGGGCAGAGGCGCCCCCGGATCATCGAGGCGGCCCAAAATGGGCCGCCTGCATAGAAATCAGATTTTCAGACCGCCTTCACGCGCGGCGTCGGCCAGAGCTTTCACCTTGCCATGAAAAAGAAAGCCGCCGCGATCGAAATACGCCTCGCTGACGCCGGCATTCTTTGCGCGTTCCGCAATCGTGGTGCCAACTTTGGTTGCCGCTTCGATATTGCACTTGTTGACCATACCCAGATCCTTTTCCAAGGTCGAGGCAGATGCCAAGGTAACGCCCTTGACATCGTCGATCAGCTGAACACTGATATTCTTGTTGCTGCGATGTACGCTCAGGCGCATGCGCCCTGCATTCACCTGACGAAGTTTGTTCCGAACGCGCAGGCGGCGTTTCAGAAACAGTTTCCTTTTGCTGTTTGCCATCTACCCGTTCCTTACTTCTTCTTGCCTTCTTTCTGGAAGATATACTCGTCTTTGTAGCGAATGCCCTTGCCCTTGTAGGGTTCTGGCGGACGCCAGTCGCGAATATCAGACGCGACCTGACCGACGAGCTGCTTATCCGTTCCCTCGACCGTTATCTCGGTCGGCTTGGGGACGGTAACAGTCACACCTTCCGGAATTTCAAAATCTACATCATGGCTGTAACCAAGCGTCAGCTTGACAACATTGCCCTGAAGCGCAGCGCGGTAACCCACGCCGCGGATTTCCAGATTTCTGGTGAAATTCGCGTGTGTTCCATGAACCACGTTGGCCACGACGCTGCGCGTCATGCCCCATTGCTGCCGTGCGCGTTTGGATTTGCCGCGCGGGCTGATGGTGATCGCATCATCGCCGATGGAGATGGTCACATCATCCGTCGCGGTGAAGCTTTTCGTTGCCTTCGGTCCCTTGACCTCAAGCGTCTGGCCGCTGAGCGTGGCGGTCACACCACTTGGCAGGGGAATGGGCAGTTTGCCGATACGAGACATGAACAGCCCTCCTTAGAATATCGTGCAAAGCACTTCGCCGCCAACATTGTGGCTGCGCGCGCTTGCATCCGACATCACACCCTTTGGGGTGGAGACAATCGACACGCCCAGGCCCTGACGGACCGACACGATGTCCTTGACGCCCAGATAGACGCGACGACCGGGCTTGGAAACCCGCTTCATTTCGCGAATGACGGGGGCGCCATCGAAGTATTTCAAGCTGATCTCAATGGCCGGATGACCATCCTTGCCAGTCGCATTCTCGAAGCCGCGGATATACCCCTCATCCAGAAGAACGCCAAGCACGCGCTCGCGCATCTTGGAAGCCGGGGTCATCACCGAGGATTTTCCACGCATGGAAGCATTGCGGATCCGCGTGAGCATATCGCCGATAGGATCATTCATTTCAAATCTCCCTTACCAGCTGGATTTCACGAGGCCCGGTGCCAGGCCGGCCTGGCCCAGTTCCCGCAGCGCGATGCGCGAAACCTTGAGCTTGCGATAATACGCATGCGGACGCCCTGTCAGATGGCAACGGTTGTGCAGACGTGTGGCACTGCTGTTGCGCGGCAGGTCGGCCAGCTTCAGGGTCGCGCGGAAACGCTCTTCCATCGGCTTGCTCTGGTCATTGATGATCTCCTTCAGCGACGCGCGTTTGACGGCGTACTGGTCGACCAGTTTCTGGCGCTTCTTCTCGCGCTCTATCATTGCTTTTTTAGCCATAACTCTCTCTCCCGCTGCTTCAGCTGTTGAAGGGCATGTTGAAAAGCTTCAACAGCGCCTTGGCTTCAGCGTCGGTTTTCGCCGTGGTTGCGATGATGACATCCATACCCCAGGATTCGTCGATCTTGTCGAAGTTGATCTCGGGGAAAACGAGGTGTTCCTTGATCCCGAAAGCATAGTTGCCCCGGCCATCGAAGGATTTGCCCGACACGCCGCGGAAGTCGCGGATACGGGGCATCGCGACCGTGATCAGACGGTCGAGGAAGTCATACATACGGGCATTGCGCAGAGTGACCTTGGTTCCCAGCGGCATGTCCTCACGGACGCGGAAACCGGCGATCGAGTTCTTGGCCTTGGTCACGACGGCGCGCTGGCCTGCGATCGTGCTCAGGTCGTCCTGAGCCGACTTGGCCTTCTTGCTGTCGCGGACGGCCTCGGACCCGCAGCCGATATTCAGGACGATCTTGTCCAGACGCGGGATCTGCATGTCATTCGTATAGCCGAATTCTTCTTTCATCTTGGCCTTGATTTCGCTGTCGAACAGCGCGCGCAGGCGCGGGGTATAATTGGCGGTATCAAGCATCGATCACGTCCCCCGTGGTCTTGGCGACGCGCACCTTCTTGCCGTCACGCGTGTCAAAGCCGACGCGGGTCGGTTTGTCGTTGGCATCCAGCAGCGCAATATTGCTCAGATCGATCGGCATCGCCTTTGGCAGGCGGCCGCCTTGGGCCGTCTGGCTCTGGCGGGTGTGGCGAATGGCCATGTTCACGCCATCGACAACGGCCTTGCCGGCCTTGGGGTCTACCGAGGCAATCGTGCCTTTGGCGCCCTTGTCCTTGCCCGCCAGCACGACGACCTTATCGCCCTTTTTCAGTTTTGCAGCCATGTTACAGCACCTCCGGGGCAAGCGAGATGATCTTCATGAACTTCTTTGCGCGCAGCTCGCGAACCACCGGCCCGAAAATACGGGTTCCAATAGGCTCGCCTGAGTTGTTCAGGATTACGGCTGCATTGCCGTCAAAACGGATGGCGGTGCCGTCTTCACGGCGCACTTCCTTGGCGGTCCGCACGACGACGGCCTTGCGGACGTCGCCCTTTTTCACACGGCCCCGAGGAATGGCTTCCTTGACCGATACGACGATAATGTCACCGACACTCGCGTAACGACGTTTGGAACCACCCAGAACCTTGATGCACTGAACGCGGCGCGCGCCGCTGTTGTCAGCAACATCCAGGTTTGTCTGCATCTGGATCATTTGGTTTCTCCCGACCTACCGGGGGGCGATGCGGCCCTTGCCCCGGGGTTTCGATTAAGCTGGAACGGGTTCGAAGGGCTCAGCCCTCCAGAACCTCCCAGCGTTTCGTCTTGGACCGCGGCGGGCATTCGATGATGCGTACCCGATCACCCACCTTGAACGTGTTGTTCTCGTCATGGGCGCGGTATTTCTTGGACTTCCGGATCGTCTTTTGCAGAACCGGGTGCTTGAAGCGGCGTTCGACCGAAACCGAAATGGTCTGCGCGTTGGCGTCGCTCGTCACGGTGCCAGAGAGGATACGTTTGGGCATCTTGCAAGCTCCCTATTCTGCTGCCGCGGCTGCGGCTTTCTGGTTGAGGATGGTCAGAACCCGGGCAGCACTGCGACGTGCAGTGCGCATTTGCGACGCGTTCTCCAGCTGACCGGTAGCGGCCTGAAAACGCAGATTGAACTGCGCCTTTTTCAGGTTGGCCAGCTCCTCGCGCAACTGGTCCGGTGTCTTCTCACGAAGTTCCTTGGCGTTCATCGCCTTTTCCTTTCAACATCACTGGAGGGCCGCAAGATGCGTCACCCTGATTCCGGTGGAGATCATTGTGATCTGGCGCGTATAGGGGTGTTGGCTCTTGTGCGCAAGCCCTGTCTGCAAAAGGGTCTCGCCACGGTCTGCACGCTGCGCTATCACAGCGCACATGGCACATATATCATCCCTCTATGTCACCCGTCTTTACCGCGCCGCGCTGCGCGAGTTGGGCAAGCCCGTCGATGCCGCCGAACTGGAAGCGTCCTGCTGGTCCATTGCCGAAGATGACGAGGCCGGCCAGCAATGGTGCGAGGATAATGATTACTCCGGTTATACGTCCTACGCGTCACTGGATGACCTGCCCTACCGTTTCCCGATCTTCCACGATCTCGAAACGGTTCTGGACAAACACGTCGCCGCCTTCGCCGAAGACCTGGAATTCGATCTGGGCGGCAAAAAGCTGAAGCTGAACAGCCTGTGGATCAACATCCTGCCCGAAGGCGGCACCCATGGCTCCCACATCCACCCTCATTCGGTGATTTCGGGAACGACCTACGTGACCATGCCCGAAGGCACCAGCGCGATCAAGTTCGAAGACCCCCGCCTGCCCATGATGATGGCCGCGCCGCCCCGCCGCAAGACCGCGCGGAATGAATTGCGCACTTTCACCTACCTGAAGCCCGAGCCCGGGGAAGTGCTGCTATGGGAGTCGTGGCTGCGGCATGAGGTGCCGGTAAATCTGAGCGAGAATGACCGGATTTCAGTGAGCTTCAACTACTCGTGAAGGGCGTCCGTGTAGCATCAGATACCTGAACTCCATCGCCATCAGAAGGCTGACGTTGAGCCGACCGGTATCGTTACTGTCATCGTTCGTAATCTTCATCGGTTTGAAGTTGTTTAATTTTTAAAGGCCATGTCTGCAAACCGTGTTGTTTCTGGTTCCTCTGATATCTGAATGCTATGCGCATTGCTTTCGCGCAGCGTTTCGAGGGAGGGGCGATCATGGATGCCAAAACGTCCAGGAGGCTCTGCGCGATGCTCGTCAGCCTGACAGGCCCGCGGTTGAAGGAGTTGCGGGCGGCGCTGCGGTCGCTCGACGCCCGGATGCAGGCGATCGGCGCGATCGGGAAGCGCCGGGAGGGTGCCGTCGCATGTCCGCATTGCCATCACGACAGGCATACCCGTTGAGGCCCGGCGCGGACCGGCGTCCAGCGGTTGCGGTGCCGGTCCTGCAGGCGGCCCTTTTCTTCAACGACCGGCACGGCCCTTGCCCGCGTCCATTCGCCGGCCCGCTTTCATCGGGTGGTCTTCGACATGTTCAGCGATCATCCCTGTTCGTGTCGCCGACCGGGCAGGGCGCTCGCTCTCGACAAGATGACCATCTGGCGGTGGCGCTGGAAGATCATCCGCGCCCTCGGTGGTTCGGGTGCCTCCAGCCT
>JAUNVT010000162.1 GCA_030540655.1 Rhodobacterales bacterium | reverse complement strand
CAGGCGCAGCTTTATGGCAGGACGCGCGTGATAAGCCTGTCGCGATGCGCCCTCCAACGCCAGCGCTATGCGGCTCATGACTGCTGTTCTGCCCGGGACCGGTTTCGTTCGCGCCGCGCAGACTGTCGCGCATGCATCAGGTAGAGCGCTATTGAACCCACCACGATGCCGCCGCCGAGCAACATGGACGGTGTCATCGCCTCGCCGGCCACCAGCCAGACCCATACCGGGCCAAGCACGGTTTCAAGCAGCAAAAGCAGGCTGACATTTGACGCAGCAGTATGCCGGGATGCAAAGGAGAGCGACAGGAACGATGCGGGCAGGATGATACAGCCGGTGATTGCGATCGCCCAGACATTTCCCTCGGGCATATGGGCAAGGCCGGTCACAGTCGTCCCCGCAACCCCCGCGCAGAGCGCACCCAACCCGATCAGGAGCGGAATGGGCAGATACGGATGTGCGCGCAGCACAACGAAATTCAGCGCCAGCATCGCCGCCACCCCCAGCCCCGCCGCCGCGCCGAAGATCACGTCACTCGTTGGTGCGACCACATTGCCGCCACCCAGCACGGCTATGCCGATCCCCACGGAAACGGCGGCGATGGTGGCCCAGGTGGCGCGGGCCGTGCGCTCGCCCAGCAGCATGCGCGCGAAAAGAGCGGCAAAGATTGGCGTTGTTGCCACACCGAACAGCACGATGGCGACAGGCGCGCCCCCGATGCCCAGCGCAAAGAACGTCGAATTGAAGAACTGGCAGCCTACGATCGCAATTCCGGCGCCGCTGCCCAGGCACGTCAGATCGGCCCGCCTTCGGCGCGACACGGCCAGCCAGATGAGCAGCAGCGCCGTTCCCATGAACACCCCGCGCCAGCCCAGCATCTGAGGCCCTGCCATGCCCGACAGCCGCAGAAACATCGCATCCGGCGTCAGAACCAGTGCGCCGAATGTTGCCAGCGCAAGCCCGAAAGCAGGATGCCGCGTCATGCGTCAAGCCAACGGGGGATGTGACCGATATCCGGCAGGACGTCATCCGCATAAGGTGCCAAATCTGCGGTTTTGGCGATACCGGTCAATACTCCCAGCGTATGCATTCCCGCCGCGCGCCCGGAGATCAGATCATGCGTGCTGTCGCCCACCATGACGATGCTGCGCGGCTCGAGCCTCATGGCGCGGGCAAAAGCCAGCAGGGCGCCCGCCTCGGGCTTGGCGCCGTGGCCGCTGTCATATCCCGCGATGAAATCAAACTGCCCCAGAACTCCCGCACTGCTCAGATGCGCGCGGGCGCCGTATTCGGTGTCGTTCGTGACCAATCCGATCTTCATCCCCCTGCCCGCGATGCCGGTCAGGAACGGCTCCAGCGGCACGGCAGCGACCAGGGGAGCGTTTGCCGAGGTCAGCCTTATCATGTCCTCAATCGCGCCCGCCTCGGCTCCGGGTAAAGCGCCCGCCAGCAATTCGGCACCTTCGCGATTTGTGGCACCGATCAGCGGGCTGCCGGGCAGGAAGGACCCGGTCGCCAGATCGAAATCGACCGCGTCGGCCAGCACTTTGGGCGCGGTACCATATTCGGCGCCAAGCTCATCAAGCAAGGCGCGTGTCCAGTCTGACCATGTGGTATGAAAATCGAACAGCGTGCCATCCTTGTCGAATATGATGCCGCCGATATCACGCCGGTCTGACAGTGCGCTCATGTCCAATGCTCCTGCTGTCCGCCCGGCAGGGCCGCGCGCGCGCGCATCGGCATCTCATTGGGAATTCCGGCCGAGGCACAGAACGCAATCACCCATTCGTCATTCATCATTAAGAAATCCAGCACCGCTCCCAGAAATGCAGGATCGTCTGCGCCGCGCCGCAGATCATCCTCGCCCGCCCCCGATGCGCCCATGAAAACAGGCAAAAGTTCTTCATTTCCAATAAGCCAGCCGAGGCATTGCAGGGCAACGGTCTCGGCGGATTCCCGCGTAGTTGTCATAAACTTGAATTTCCCGGAAAGGTTTTCTTAACCACTTCTATGGATAGTTGGAGATCAGAAAAGGGCAAGTCAGAAAGGCCGCAGCCCATGTCAGGGAAAATACTGATCGTCGATGCGGTGGCGACCAACAGGATCGTTCTCAAGGTCAAACTGTCCGCTGCGCATTTCGACGTCTCGCAGGCGACATCGGCCGCCGATGCGCTGACAATAGCACGCGCCGTGCGACCTGACATGATTATTGTCGGGGCGGCCTTGCCGGATATGGAATGCGTCGATCTGATTGCGGCGCTGCGCGCGGCACCGTGGACAGGCGTCATTCCCATTGTCGCCCTGCTGTCGCTGGATACGCCAGAGGAACGTGTGAACGCGCTGAAAGCAGGTGCCGATGATGTGATAACCCAGCCGCAGGAAGAGCGGATCATACTGGCGCGGCTGCGCGCCCTGCTGCGCCAGCATCACGCGCTTCAGGACATGCGTCTGAATGCCGGAACCGATTACACAACCGGTTTCGCCGAGGCGCAGGGCGGGTTCGCCCGACCGGGTCGCATCACCCTTCTCGGCGCCAAGATATGTGACGCTGTGGCCCTGCGCACCCGTCTGCGGAGCGTGTGCCGCCATCAGATCACCGCCTTGCAGGCAGGCGGCCCGGTCACGAAAACACCGGGTGCCCCCGCGGCCGATGTGTTCGTTCTGCTGATTTCCGGCGCTGCAGACGATATGGCTACCAACGAAAGGGGCCGGGAGTTGATGGCCGAGCTGCGCTCTGCGCCCGAGGCGCGCCATAGCCGCATCGTTGCGCTTGTGCCCGCGGGCTGCAAACTGCTGGCAGCCAGCCTGTTTGACATGGGCGCCAATGACGTGATCGTGGGTGATACGGACGCTGCGGAATGGGCGTTGCGGATGACCCGCCAGATCCAGCGCAAGCAAGCGGTCGATCATCTGCGCACAAGGCTGCATGACGGTTTGCGCGCAGCGATGATCGACCCCTTGACCGGGCTTTACAATCGCCGCTTTGCCATGCCTTTCCTGCGCGAACTGGCAACGGCGAAAGCGCATGAAGCCAAGGAATTTACTGTGATGATCGCAGATCTGGACCATTTCAAGCAGATCAACGATCTTCACGGCCATGCTGCGGGCGACCGGGTTCTGTGCCATGTGGCCGATCTTCTGGGAAGCGGTGTGCGCGAGGGCGATCTGGTGGCGCGTATCGGCGGCGAGGAATTCCTGATCATAATGCCCGGTGCGGACGGAGAAGAGGCGCGCAGTACAGCCGACCGCCTGTGCCGCCGCATCGCCTCGACCGCCATAATGCCAAGCGGCGAAGCGGGTCCGGTGCACATCACCATCAGCATCGGGGTCGCTATCGGCCGGAGCGGCATGGCATATGATGCTGCTGCCTCCAGTGTGGATGCTTTGCTGGAAGAAGCCGATCGCGCCCTCTACCGGGCCAAGGCCCGCGGACGAAACACCGTTACGATCAGTGCGCGGCCCGCGGCATGATCCGGATGCCGCTCATGCACGTGGTGGTGAGCATGGCAACTGGCGGGATCAAATGGATCACGCCCTCGCCCGAAGCAGCGCGGCAAATCCGCACGGCCGGCCTCTTGAGGTCACATGCCTCTTTCTTTTTTGGCGCTTCTGCCGCAAATTGCCGCCAAACACGCTTGAGGGTTACATGACCGACCAGATGATCGTCTCCGAAGAACGCGAGCTGTGGCCCGCCCTGCGCAAGGGATTTCGCTGCAAATGCCCCAATTGCGGTTCGGGCCCGTTGCTCAGAAGCTACCTCAAGGTGCGCGACACCTGCACGGTCTGCCGCGAGGATCTTTCGCAGCATCGCGCCGATGACGGTCCTGCCTATCTGACGATTCTGATCGTTGGGCACATCATGGCACCGGCCCTGCATATCGCATTCGTGCAGTTCCGCCCCGATCCCCTTGTCCTGTTCACGATCTTCGCCATCGGCTGCGTCGGTCTGTCGCTGTACCTTCTGCCAAGGCTGAAGGGGGCTGTGGTAGCGTTCCAATGGGCGCGTCAAATGCACGGATTCGGCAGCAGCGGAACCGGCGCCAGTACCAGCGCCTGAGCCGGACCGCTCTCAGGAGCTGCGACATGACCGACCAATCCCCCCCTGTCCGCGATGCGGCAACCGTCATCGTCCTGCGCGGCGAAGGTGCCGAGCGGCAGGTACTGATGGGTCAGCGGGGCGCTGCGGCGGCCTTCATGCCAAGCAAATTCGTTTTTCCCGGTGGCGCTGTCGATCCTGGTGACGGCGCCGTGCCGCTGGCTGCCCCCCTGCCCACGCTTTGCGCCGCACGATTGAATGAGGACAGTACGCCCGGTCTTGCGCCTGCGCTGGCCGCTGCCGCGATCCGGGAATTGTGGGAGGAATCCGGGCTGATTGTCGGGCGCCCCGGCAGATGGCCCGGAAATGTGCCCGATGATTGGACAGGCTTTGCGGCGCGCGGATTTGTCCCCGATGCGGCGGCCTTGCAATTTGTCTTTCGCGCAATCACGCCTCCGGGCCGGCCACGCCGCTTTGACGCGCGATTCTTCCTTTTGGACGCACGCCATGTAGCGGGCGATCCTGGCGATTTCAGCGCGGCCAGCGAAGAGCTGTCACATCTGCAATGGGTGCCCTTGCCGGACGCGCGGCGCTTTGATCTGCCTTTCATTACAGAAGTGGTGTTGGCCGAAATCGCCGCGCGCGGCAGCGCAGCGGACGCGCCCGCATCCGTTCCTTTCTTTCGAAATGACGACGAGGAAAGCCTGTTTTTGCGCTTGGGGGGCGTCAGCCCTCTGGCCGCCCACACACCGTAAATGTGCCCGTCAATAGGGCATGGGATGCGCGCGGTGCGTGGCGTCAATCTCGTCCATCACTTCCCGCGACAGCGTCACCTCCGCCGCGCCCAGTGCCACGTCCAGCTGCTCCAGTGTCGTCGCGCCAAAGATCGTGGATGTCAGGAAGGGCCGCGTCAACGTCCATGCCAGCGCCATTTGCGACGGGTCCAGTCCGTGTCGCGCGGCTATGTCCAGATAGGCCTGCACGGCCGCAAAAGCGCGATCCGTCGCGCGCCCTCCCAGATCGCCGATGATCGACATGCGCGAGCCGCCGGGCACAGCGCCGCCTTGATATTTTCCGCTCAGCAGCCCCGCCGCAAGGGGGGAGTAGGCGAGCAGGCCGACCTGCTCATGCGCCGTCATCTCGGCCAGATCGGTGTCATAAAGACGGCAAAGCAGCGAATACTCGTTCTGGATGCTTGCAATGCGCGGCCCGCCCTGCGCCTCGGCCAGGCGCAGGAATTGCGCCGTGCCCCAGGCGGATTCGTTCGACAATCCGACATGGCGGATGGTGCCGCGCGCGATCTCGGCGGCCAGCGCCTCCAGCGTGGCGGCAATGTTGTCCAGCACTTTGGCAGTGTCCTGCCCCGACGGATCATATTGCCAGTTCTGGCGGAACATGTAGCTGCCGCGATTGGGCCAGTGCAGTTGATAAAGATCGATATGGTCGGTTTGCATCCGCCGCAGCGACCCTTCGATCGCTTCGGGAATCGTCTCTGCGGTGATCGCCGCCCCGCCGCGGATATAGTCCATTCCCGGCCCGCTGATCTTGCTGGCCAGAATAACATCCTCCCGGCGTCCGGTCCGGGCCAGCCACGTGCCGATCATCTCTTCGCTGCGCCCTTGGGTGCGGGCGGTCTTTGGCGTAACGGGATACATCTCGGCCGTGTCGATGAAGTTTACCCCCCGCTCCAGCGCGCGGTCGATCTGGCTGTGGCCCTCGGCCTCGGTATTCTGGCTGCCCCAGGTCATCGAGCCAAGGCAGAGCTGGGACACCTTCAGGCCGGTGTGGCCAAGCGGGTTCATCTTCATTTCGGGCTGTCCTTTTATCTTTGCCCGGCAACCTAG
>JAUNVT010000011.1:32918-42900 GCA_030540655.1 Rhodobacterales bacterium | reverse complement strand
CTCTCCCATGTGGATCGTTCAGACCCACCCTGGCACAATGATGCCGTCGGGGGGGGGGCGGTCACATCATCAGCACCGCTCCCACCCCATATCCCGATCCAGAGGGAAAATCGGCCTTTGCAGCTTCCGGAACGGAAACAGCTCCAGATTCGAACTCGTGATTCCCTCGCTTGCGCACTCTATCAACGCGCGCGACAAAGGATCAAAGACCGGACGGCAATACATCCTCGACTTCAGGATAAGGTAACGCGCGGCGATGGGGTCGATCCCGGCGCAGCCGAATACGCCCAGATCCCACGGCTCGTGGGGGCGTTCAGTCACCAGCACGGTGGCGCCTTCGGCATGCAGAACGGCAGAGCGCCCCATCTGGCAGGTCTGGCCAGTATAGATGGGACCCCTGACCACGTAAGTCCCATCGCACACTTGCCCGACAATGCCCGTCAATTTCATCGGCGACTTCAATTCAAACCCGGGCAGCGCCACCTTGTTGCCCAGCTCGACAGTGATCTCGGCTCCGGGTCCGGCGTCACTCATCCGGGCTACGGTTTGGGGGTCGCAAATCGGCCCCGCGATGATCCCCGTCATTCCCGCCTCAAGCGCCGCGCGCAGAACATCCATTGTGTCGCAAGTACCGCCTGACATGCAATTGTCGCCGTGATCCAGCAGCAGCACAGGCCCCTCACCCGGTGCGTCAGCAGCGCGCACCGCCTTGGCCAATGATTGCGCCAAGGGTTCCTCATCATAGACAAAACCCTCCCGCCCGTCCCATGCCATACGCGCCAGATCGTCTGCTAGTTCTCTTGCGGTTTGCGCATCTTTCGCAACCGTCACGATGGATACGCCCGCTTCGGGCAGATCCGCAATGGGAAAGCCGCCAAATATTGTCGCCGCATATACCCCATCCCGTGCCTCCCCCTCACGGGCAGCGGCGACCAGATCGGTCATCAGCCCCGGCTCTTCGGTGTTCATCTTCAGGGTCTGCGCGAGGATCGGCGGATGCACCAACGCCATCGCAGTCCGCAAACCCTTGTGCAGCATCGCATCGACGATCTGCGCCACGTGGCGGCCGGTCTGGAACATATCGATATGGGGATAAGTCTTGAACCCGACGATGCAATCACAGTTTTGCACCATACGCGCAGTGATGTTGCCATGCAGATCCAGAGCAACACCCAGCGGAACCCCCGGCGCCGCCTGCCGCACATGGGCCAGCAATTCACCTTCGCAATCGTCAATTCCCTCGGCCACCATCGCGCCATGCAGATCCAGAAGGATCGCGTCGCAGCCTGCCGTGACCGCATCAATGATCGGCGCGGCCAAAGCGTCGAACACTTCGGCGCTCACGGGGCCACTTGGATTGGCCGTAGCCGCAAGCGGCGTGACCAGTTCGGCCCCTTGCATATCGGCATATTCGATGAACGCCCCCAGCGCAGTGGCCGATCCGCGTCCATAAGCCAGCGCATCCTCGCCAAAAACCGGCGCAAACGCGTCCAGAGGCGTATTCACCGGCGAAAACGTGTTCGTTTCGTGGTTGAATCTTGCTGCAATGATGCGCATCTGATGCTTCCTTCATCCGGCCCCGGCCTGAAAAATATCACGGACCCCACCGCGCGTCCATCGCACGCAACCTTGCCCAGAGGCGCGTATCGGGGCTACGCTTCGCGGTCCTGCGGCTCTTTTCGTCCTGTCAGCGTGATGGCAATTGACAGGACAATCAGGCCCAGCGCCAGCATCTTCTGCCATGTCGCTGGTTCGCCCAAGAGCAGGATCGATGACAGCACGCCCACCGTCGGCGCCGTCAGGATCGATATGGCGGCCACCGTCGCCGGCAGGCGCCGCAAGAGCACAGCCCATAGCAGATAGCAGGTCGCCATCGGCCCCGCGATATGGAACCCGAACACCGCAATGACGGGCAAAGGCGGCAGGTGCCGCGCGCTTGCCGGCTCCAGCCACAAGGCCAGCGGCCAGGCCAGCAGGAGCGACAGGAGGAAAAACCAGAAAGTCAGCGCAAGCGGCGTCAGCGACCACTGCCGCGCCTGTACCAGCACATTGCCGACAGCCCATGATAACGCCGCCATAAGCATCAGGAACGGGCCCAGCGGCGCCGCGATCAGCGTCGTAAAATCTGCCGAGGCCATTACCCCCAGCCCCGCCAGCCCGGTAAGAACCGCGATGATGCGCCGCCGCGTCAGCGGATCATTCAAAAAGATGGCCGCCAGAACGGCCGTCATCGCCGGCATGGAGTAGACAATGATCGCCGCGCGCGATGCTTCGGTAAAACGCTGGCCCAGCGCCGTCAGGATGTTGAAGCCGAACAGCACGAAAAGCCCTGCGGCAATGATCGGCAGCACCTCGGCCCGCTGCGGCATCAGGCGATGCCCCAGCGCCCGCACCATGACCAGCAGGATCACCGCGCCCCCCGTGAATCCCGCCGCCCGAAGGGTGAAGGGCGGCACATCCCCCAGCATGAATTTCACCGCCGGAAAGTTCAGCCCCCACAGCATGCCCACCAGCGCGACCAGCATCAGCGTGACGGGCTGCGGTCTGTTCTGCACCGATGTCGCCTCGCCTGATGGGGTTACAAACCTATGTCGTCCTGGCTTTTTCTCAGATCGTCCAGCGCCCGCAATTGCCCGATCAGCGCCTGCATCTTGCCCACCGGGATCATGTTCGGTCCGTCGCTGGGCGCGTTGTCCGGATCCTCGTGTGTCTCGATGAAAAGCGCCGATACCCCAACGGCCACAGCCGCCCGCGCCAGTACCGGTGCAAATTCGCGCTGCCCGCCGGATGTGATGCCCTGCCCGCCCGGCTGCTGCACCGAATGAGTCGCGTCGAACACCACCGGATAACCGGTGCGCGCCATGATCGGCAGGCCGCGAAAATCGCTGACCAGCGTGTTATAGCCAAACGATGTGCCCCGTTCGCACAGCATGATCCGCTCGTTGCCGGTGCTCGTGATCTTTTCGGCGACGTTGCCCATATCCCAGGGCGCCAGAAACTGTCCCTTTTTCACATTGATCGCGCATCCGGTCCTGCCCGCCGCAAGCAGCAGATCGGTCTGCCGACACAGAAAAGCAGGGATCTGGATCACGTCCACCACCTCGCCCGCCGGGCCGCATTGGTGCGCGTCATGCACATCGGTCAGAATGGGGCAGCCGAATTCCTCCCGGATCCGCGACAGGATTTCCAGCCCCTCCTCCATCCCCAGCCCGCGCTGCGTGGACAGGGACGACCGGTTCGCCTTGTCATAGCTGGCCTTGAAGATGAAATTCGTCCCGGTGGGCACGCAGGCCTCGGCAATCCGGCCCGCCATCATGCGCGCATGATCAAGGCTTTCCAGCTGGCACGGCCCGGTGATCAGCGCAAAAGGGTGCCTTGCACCGATCTGAATATCGCCTATCGCGACAGTACGAGTTTCAATCATTGCGCCTCCAGTGCGGCCTCGATGCGGGCGACATCGCCGGGGTTGTTCAACTCCCAGAATACCCGCCCGCGCGCATCCACCTCGACGCAGCGAACAGGAATCCCGGCAGCAAGGAACCGCAACTGCTCCAGCCCTTCCAGCACCTCCAGTTCCGATACCGGCGTATCCATATAGGCGGTCAGCGCATCCGGCCGGTAAGCATAGACGCCGACGTGATGAAAGACCGGGATCGGTTCAGGCAGCGCACCGGGGGCAATATAAGGCAGAACTTCCTTGGAAAAATAAAGCGCGTTCATATGGCGGTCGAACACGGCCGTCGTGCCTCCGACACGGCCCTGCTGGCGGTCCTCGACAAAATTCTCATAGGTTTGCCGGTCGCAGCGCAGCACCGGGGTGGCCATCGCCACGGCAGGGTCAGCCTTCATCGCTGCAATCAGATTTTCAACGAACCAGGGCGGCGTCAGCGGCGCGTCCCCCTGAAAATTCACCACCAGATCCGGCGCCGCATCCAGCTGCGCGAGCGCGTCGGCGCAGCGCGCCGTGCCATTCTCGCATTCCTCGGATGTCATCACCACCTGCGCGCCAAATTCCCGCGCGTGATCCGCGATGCGCGCATCATCCGTGGCCACATAAACGGCATCCACGCCCTCAATTGCCTTGGCAGCCTCCCAGCTCATGCGGATCAGGCTGCGCGTGCTGCCGTCCTTCTGGCGCAGCCCGGCCAGCGGCTTGCCCGGATAGCGCGTCGACGCGTATCGCGCCGGAATGAAGATCACCGTTTTCATGCGCCACCCTTGCTGACCGAATGACCGTCTTAGACCATATCACCCGCGTATGGGCAATCGCCCCGCATCAGGCCACCCCCGCCCGTAGGCAGTCATGGATGTGCAGCACGCCGATCGGGCGCGCGTCCTCATCCACCACCAGCAACACCGAAATCTTGCGCGTATTCATCAGCGCCAGCGCGCTGGCGGCCAGTGTATCCGGCGTTATAGTCACCGGATCGCGCGTGGCGATGGTCCCGGCGGTCCGCTCCATTAGATGCTCCATGTTGCGCCGCAAATCGCCATCCGTGACGATCCCGAGCAGCGCGCCATCCGCGCCGGTGACTGCGGCGATGCCAAACCCCTTGGCGGACATCATCAGCAGCGTGTCCGGCATCGCCAAATCCGCGCCGACCAGCGGCAGCGACTCAGGCCCGTGCATCAGATCGGCCACGCGGCTCATCTGCGCACCCAGCCTGCCGCCCGGGTGAAAGTCACGGTAATGCGCCACCTGAAATCCGCGCGCGCGCATCAGCGCCACCGCCAGCGCATCGCCCAGCGCCATCATCATCGTCGTGGATGTCGTGGGCGCCATTCCCATGGGACAAGCCTCGGGCACAGTCGGCAAGGTCAGGCATAGCTGCGCCGCCTTCATCAGCGTGCTGGCAGGTTTGCTGGACATGCCGATCACCGGAATGGCAAAACGCGCGCAATAAGCGATCTCGGCCGCCAATTCCGGCGTCTCGCCCGAATTGGACATCAGCAGGCACACGTCACCTCCTGCGATCATGCCCAGATCGCCATGGCTTGCCTCGCCCGCGTGTACAAAATAACTGGGCGTGCCGGTGCTGGCCAGGGTAGCCGAAATCTTGCGGCCCACATGGCCCGATTTACCGACGCCCGACACGATGACGCGCCCTTTCGTGCCAAGGATGAGATCGACCGCAGCATTGAAATCCTCGGGCAATGCATCTGCCAAACGTTGCAGCGCATCCGCCTCCAAGGTCAGGACGTCGCGCGCTGTCTGAACGCTGTCTGCGCTGCTCATCTTGGCAGAGAATGTCATGGCCGCTCCTTATTGCCGCTGCCGCTCTGGTTTGATGCGGATGGCGCGGCAGGTCAATGCCCGGGCCCTCGACACGGCTGGCGATATGGGGCAGATCTTCCGGCAACATGAACGCAGATATTCCCCTCACGCGCGATCTGGTGCTGATCGGCGGCGGCCACGCCCATGCGCTGGTGCTGCGCAGATGGGGCATGAACCCGCTGCCCGGCGCGCGGCTGACGCTGATCGATCCAAACCCCAGGACGCCCTATACAGGCATGCTCCCGGGTCATATCGCCGGGCATTATCCCCGGAGCGCGCTGGATATCGATCTGGGCCGTCTCGCACGCTTTGCCGGGGCGCGGCTGATCGTCGGACGCGCGACCGGGATCGACCGCGCGGCGCGGCGCGTGCGGGTGCCGGGGCGACCGGATGTAGCCTATGACGTTCTGTCGGTCGATATCGGCATCACCTCGGCCCCGGCTGGCATTCCCGGATTCGAGGCATATGGCACCGCGGCCAAGCCCCTCTGCCCCTATGCGGATCGCTGGGCGCAGTTCACTGCACGCGTGCAGGCAGGCACGGCAGCGCCCGACTGCGCCATTCTCGGCGGCGGCGTTGCGGGGGTCGAACTGGCGCTGGCCATGCAGCATCGTCTTGCTGGTTTGCACCACGCGCCGCATCTGCATGTGATCGACACAGCAACGGCACTTAGCGGGGTCGCGCCCCGTACAGCGCGCCTTCTGCGCCGCCGGATGCACAAGGCCGGAATCGCCCTGGTCGAGAGAGCCAGGATTGCTGAAATCACCCATGACAGCGTGATATTGATTTCTGGTGTAACAATTCCCGCCGCGCTCTGCATCAGTGCAGTCGGCGCACGCCCGTGGCCATGGCTGGAGCACGCGGAGCTGGATCTGATGGATGGGTTCATACCCGTCGGCGCCGACCTGCGCAGCCAGGCAGATCCGGCCATCTTCGCCGCAGGCGATTGCGCCCATCTGGCCCATGCGCCCCGCCCCAAGGCGGGCGTCTATGCCGTCCGCGCCGCGCCGGTCCTCTTTGACAATCTTCGCGCGGCGCTGGCCGGTACAGACCGGATGCGCCAATACAAGCCGCAAAAACATTACCTCAAGCTGATTTCGCTTGGCGACAAAAGCGCCATCGCGGATCGCGGCGGGATGGGCCTGCACCTGCCGGGTCTGTGGCGTTGGAAGGACCGGATCGACCAGCACTTCATGCAGAATTTACGCGATCTGCCAGTGATGCAGCCGCCTGTCCTGCCGCGCGACACCGCAAAAGGTGTCGCGCAAGAGCTGTCGGATCATCCCATGATCTGCGGCGGCTGCGGCGCCAAGGTCGGCCCCGAGGCGCTGGGTACAGCGCTCGCCGCCGCCCGTACCAGTCAGCGCGAGGATGTGCTGATCCGACCCGGCGACGATGCGGGCGCAGTGCGGATCGGCGGTCGGGTGCAGGTACTCAGCACAGATCACCTGCGCGCCTTTATCGCCGATCCGTGGCAAATGACGCGTATCACCGCGCTGCACGCGCTGGGTGATATCTGGGCGATGGGCGCGGCGCCGCAAGCCGCGCTGCTGAGCCTTGTCCTGCCGCGGATGACCGGACCGGTTCAGGCGCGGACGCTGGCCGAAATCATGGCTGCGGCCCAGGACGTGATGGCCGAAGCCGAGGCCGAGATCATCGGCGGGCACACCACTCAAGGCGCCGAGTTGACGATTGGCTTTACCGTCACCGGCCTGATGGAGCCCGGCCGCGCACCCATCGGCATCGGAGGCGCGCAGGCAGGCGATCGGCTCATCCTGACCGGCGCGCTGGGCACGGGTGTGATTCTGGCCGCAGATATGCGCGGCGCGGCGGATGGAGGCGTGGTGCAGGGTGCGCTGGATCACATGGCAACCAGCCCGCGCAGCGCGGCTCAAAGCCTGATGTGCGCACACGCCATGACCGATGTGACCGGATTTGGCCTTGCAGGGCACCTGCTGGCGATCTGCCGCGCCAGCGGCTGCGGCGCCGCGCTTGATATCGCAGCCCTGCCGCTTCTGGAGGGGGCTTGCGCGCTTCTGGAAGCAGGGCACAGATCCTCCTTGCACGGTGCCAACCGCGCATGGACGGCGCCCGACATCCTCCACCTCCACGATACAGCCCGCTCAGAAATCCTGTTCGATCCGCAGACCGCAGGCGGCTTTCTGGCGGCACTGGCTCCGGATGATGCAGCGCGCGCGTTGGCTGAATTGCATGATAAAGGCATAAAGGCCGTGCAAATTGGCGAGTTGCTCGACGCGCCCCCGCGCATTACGGCAGGGTAGCGCCCGCCACACGCTCAACAGCAGTTACCAGCTCTGGCACAGCCGCCTTCAGCGATGCCTCGTCCAGCGCCGGCAGGGCAAGCGTTGCGGGTGCGCCCATGGTGTGCCGGGCGCGGGCACGATCATAACCGGGGTCGTAATGCTGCACGATGAGCTGCCCCGCCAAAGAGTAAAAATCTTCCGCATCCACCATTTCCTGCCAACGGTCCACCACCTGATCGCCGCGCAGGGGGCGCAGCATATCGAGATTGGCCTTCAGCAAATCGGGCTGATCCGTCATATCCCCATAAGCTTTGGCCAGATAGGCCGCGCGCGCCGCGACCGGCGCGGTGATACGCACCACGGGCGCCGCCTTCATCGCGGTCCACAGGCTGGGCGGCACGATCCGCGTGCCCACCTTGTGCGATTCGGCCTCGATCACGACGGGGCGGGACGGGTCCAGCGCCGCGATGCGCCGCGCCAGCCGCCCCTCGAACAGCTTTTGCGATGGCTGCCCGCCCGTCCTCCCCCCCAAGGCCGAACCGCGATGGTTGGCCAGCCCCTCCAGATCGATCGTCTGAACGCCAGCTTCCTCCAGCAGATCCAGCAGCCGGGTCTTGGCTGTGCCGGTATTTCCATCCAGCAGGACAAGGGCAAGCGGCAGCTTCGCGGTATAGAGCATGTCCGCCACCAGCCGCCGATAGGCGCGATAGCCGCCCTCCAGCACGGATACGCGCCAGCCGATCTGATCCAAAATCGACGCAAAGGAGCCCGACCGCTGCCCCCCGCGCCAGCAGTAAACCAGTGGCCGCCATCCGCCATCCTTCTCGGCCAGCGGCCCTTCCAGATGCGCAGCAACGTTGCGTGCCACCAGCGCAGCCCCGATGCGCCGCGCGCGGAAGCGGTCCACCTGCACGTAAACCCGGCCCACCTCGGCACGCTCGGCGTCGGAAAGGCTGGGCAGATTGATCGCACCGGGCAGATGATCCTCGGCATATTCAGCAGGCGACCGCGCATCGATCAACGTATCGACGGGCAGACTGGCCAGCTGCACAAGATCCGTCAGCGCCAGCTTCATCGTGATCTACCCACGCGAATAGATATCCTCATAACGGATGATGTCATCCTCGCCCAGGTAGCTGCCGGTCTGCACCTCGATCAGCACCATGGGAACCTTGCCGGGATTTTCCATCCGGTGAACGGCACCAAGGGGAATGTAGATGGACTGGTTTTCGGTCAGGAGCCGGACCTCCTCGTCTACGGTGACGCGCGCGGTGCCCGCGACCACGATCCAATGCTCGGATCGATGGTGGTGGCTTTGCAGGCTCAGCAAGGCGCCGGGATTAACCACGATGCGCTTGACCTGAAACCGCCCGCCGATGGCAAGGCTTTCATACCATCCCCAGGGGCGATAGTCGCGCGGCAACTGAACCGCCTGAGAAGCGCCGCGCGCCTTCAACGCGCTGACCGCTTCCTTGACCCGCTGGGCCTCGGATTTATGGGCGACCAGCACCGCGTCATTCATTGCAATGGCGACGATGTCGGTCAACCCGATGCCAACCAGTTCCAGCCCCGGCGTTTCCGAGCGCAGGAGCGTATCGGTGCATGAAATCGCGGTGGCGTGATCCGAGCAGACATTACCCTCATCGTCCGGCCCGGATTCCAGCCAGACCGCATCCCATCCGCCCAGATCCGACCAGCCGGAACGGTAAGGCATCACCGCCAGATTATTCGCCTTCTCCATGATCGCATAATCAATGGAAATACCCTCCGCGCGCGCCCAGGGTTCCGGGCTGAGCCGGATAAATCCCAGATCGCAGGCGGCGCCGTCCAACGCGGCGGTAACCGCCTTCGTCATGGCAGGCGCATGTTTTCGGTAAGCGTCAATAGCCGTCTTGGCAGTAAAAAGGAAAATCCCCGCGTTCCACAGAAAATTGCCCGCTTCCACCATTTTCTGCGCCTGCGCCTTGTCAGGCTTTTCGACAAATCGCGCCAGATTCTGCGGCGTAGCGGCACCCACATCGGCGCCCGCCGCCAGTTCCAGATAGCCATAGCCGGTTTCGGGCCGGTCCGGCGCGATGCCAAAGGTCACCAGATCGCCATTCCTCGCGCGTGGCGCAGCCGAGGCGATAGCTGTCCGGAACGCCTCTCCATCAGGTATGACGTGATCGGAAGGGGCGACCAGCATCAGCGCGTCCGGGTCGTTCTGCGCCAGCCACAGCGCGGCGGCCAGAACGGCGGGCGCCGTGTTGCGGCCCTCGGGCTCGATCAGAATGGCCTGCGGCGCCTGCCGGGTCTGCGCCAGTTGCTCGGTCACGATGAAGCGGAAAGGCTCACCCGTCACGATCACCGGCGCCGCGAAGCCCTCCCCCGACAGACGGCGGGCGGAGGCCTGAAACAGGCTTTCCTCGCCCATCAATCGTGCAAACTGCTTGGGATAAGACTT
>JAUNVT010000011.1:0-32818 GCA_030540655.1 Rhodobacterales bacterium | reverse complement strand
TTCTTGTTCTAAAGCCACTTTCTTGACGGAAATTCCGCTTCACTGGGACAAATGATATCATGAAAATCGCGGTTGCCGGAATCGGCTATGTAGGTTTGTCAAATGCTGTGCTTCTGGCCGCAGCGCATGACGTGACGGCAGTAGATATATCGGCCGAGCGGACAGAGATGCTCAACGCGCGCCAGAGCCCTATCGTTGATCCTGACATTCAGGAATACCTGACCTCGAGGGATCTTCGCCTGAGCGCAACGACGGATGCCGCAAGCGCCTATGCGGGTGCCGACTTTGTGATCGTCGCCACCCCGACCAATTACGATCCACAATCGAACTATTTCGATACATCTTCGGTAGAGGCTGTGATAAGCGCCGTGATCGCCGTGAACCAGGGCGCGACCATCGTCGTCAAATCGACCGTGCCTGTGGGATTCGTGCAACAGATCCGGGCCAGGCTGAACACCGATCAGGTGATCTTCTCGCCGGAATTTCTGCGCGAGGGGCGGGCGCTCCATGACAACCTGCATCCCAGCCGAATCATTGTCGGCGAGCGGTCCGAGCGGGCGCGCGTCTTTGCCGATCTGCTGCTCGAGGGCGCGATCACCAAGGATGTGCCGGTGCTGTTCACCGACCCGGACGAGGCCGAGGCGATCAAGCTGTTCGCGAACACCTATCTTGCCATGCGCGTCGCTTTTTTCAACGAACTGGACAGCTATGCCATGGCCGGTGGCATGGATTCCCGCCAGATCATCGAAGGCGTCGGGCTGGACCCGCGGATCGGCGATCATTACAATAATCCCTCCTTCGGCTATGGCGGCTATTGCCTGCCCAAGGATACGAAACAGCTGCTGGCGAATTATTCAGAGGTCCCGCAGAACCTCATCCGCGCCATTGTCGATGCGAATCGCACCCGCAAGGATTTTCTGTCCGACCAGATCATCGCGCGTCAGCCCCGCGTGGTTGGCATTTACCGACTGGTTATGAAGGCGGGCAGCGACAATTTCCGTCAGTCCTCGATTCAAGGCATCATGAAACGGATCAAGGCCAAGGGCGTGGAGGTCACCGTATTCGAGCCAACCTTGCATGAAGACACCTTCTTCGGTTCGCGCGTCATTTGCGATCTGGAGGCATTCAAGCAAGAGGCGGATATCATCGTTGCAAACCGCATCACCGACGACATCATGGATTGCGAGGCCAAGATATTTACCCGCGATCTGTATGGCGCAGACTGAGCGGCCTGGCTCAACTCAGGGCAGGTCGAATCCGGAACTGTGCATCAGCGAAGGGATGCGCCTGCGCGCGCTCATGACCTCGGCCATGTCCAGATCGACATAGCTGATGCCGGGCGCAGTGCCGCCATCTGCCAGCACCTTGCCCCAGGGCGAGACGGCGAGGGAATGCCCATAGGTGCGGCGCGGCGCGGCGTGGCTGGTCCCGTGCGTTCCGGTCTGGGCAGGCGCCAGTACATAGGCGCCTGTCTCGATCGCGCGGGCGCGCAGCAGCGTCTCCCAATGTGCCGCCCCGGTGACGGGCGAAAACGCGGATGGCACTGCCATCACGCCCGCGCCCCCTTGCGCAAGGTTGCGATAAAGATGCGGGAAGCGCAGATCATAGCAGATCGTCATTCCCAAGGCTCCGAATGGCATCTCCGCCAGCACGGCCTGCGCGCCGGGACGGTATCCGGCAGATTCGCGGTAGCTCTCGGTGGCCGATATCTGCACATCAAACATATGTATCTTGTCATACCGGGCGGCAATTTCCCCGCCGGGCGTTATCAGGAACGACCGGTTGGCGAATCGCCCGTCCGGCTCCATGGTTTTCAGCGCGAGCGAGCCGATCAGCAGCCAGATACCCCGCATCGCAGCCAGATCGCGCAGGGCCGCAAGCGTGATATCCTCCGCTTCACCGCGCAGCACCTCCTCCTGCCGGGCGCGGCTGGAGGATACGCAGTTCGTCACTTCGGGCGTCAGCACAAAATCCGCGCCACCAGCTATGGCCTTCTCGATCCACGCCAGTGTGACAGGTAGATTCGCCGCCGGATCGTCACTGCTGCAAAGTTGAACCAGCGCCGCTTTCATGCCGTCAGCAGGGCATCCAGCTTGCCCGCCCGCTCCAGCGCGAACAGCTCATCGCAGCCGCCCACATGGGTCTGACCGATGAAGATCTGCGGCACGGTGCGCCCGCCCTTGGCGCGCTGGGTCATCTCGGCCCGCCGCTCGGGCTGACGTGCAACGTCTATTTCCGAAAAATTGACGCCTTTCTGCGCCAAAAGGCGCTTGGCCGCGTGGCAAAAACCGCAGAGCGGCGACGTGTAGATTTCAACGGGTTGCATGGAGGGATCCTTGATGATTAGGGCTTTATCCTGAATTTAATCATCCTTGCCCGTGCGTGCCAGTGCCAGAATATCGACACCCGCCGCCCCGGCCGCACGGCACGCTTCCGCCGCCGCCGCAAAGGTGGCACCCGATGTCATCACGTCATCTACCAGCAGCACATGGCGCCCCGCCAGCCGGATCCGGCGCCTTGGGTGAACCCGGATCATCCCCTCCATCGTCAGAAAACGCGCATCGCGCCCCAGACCGCCCAAGGAACGCGTGGCACGTGGCCGGATCAGCAGATCAGGGCAGACAGGGCGACCCACCTCAGCCCCGACAGCGCGCGCCAGCAGCGCCGACTGATTATAGCGTCGCTTCAGCAGCCGCAGCCAGTGCAGCGGAATCGGCGCGATCAGCGTATCCGCCCGCAGCAGCGGCTGCGCCGCGCGCGCCATCCATTTCGCGGCGGGGCCTACCATATCCTGCCTGTCGCCATGCTTCAGCGCCAGAACCAGCTTGCGCGCGTTGCCTGCGTAGATCAGCGCGGCGCGCCCCGCATTCCACGGCCGCGTCGTGCCCAGACAACCATCGCATAGCAGCACCTCATCCGGCGCGTCCGGCCCCTGCGGCAGGGGAATGCCGCACTGGTTGCAGACCTGGCCCATTACAAACGGTGTATCGCGCCAGCAAGGGCCGCAGAGGCTGAAATCGCTGTCCACCAGATCGCCGCAAGCGATGCAGCGCGGCGGATAGATCAGCCGCAGCGCCGATTGCAAATACGTGGTCATCACTTATATATCCCTCGCATGCGAATGATGATCCCTCGATGACCGCCCAGATGACAGACCGTGCCGCTCTGCTGCGCCAGCGCGCCCGCGCCGCTGCGGAGGGCCCAGCGCTGTTCCTGCATGAGGCCGCCCTGGCCGAAGTGCAGGATCGCCTCGCCATGGTTAACAAAGCGTTTACGGCTCCGGGAATTGTCACCGGCTGGCCCGCACCGTGGCGCGCCGCCTTTCCAGATGCCGCAATCGTCTCCGACGATCCAACGCTCGAATTGGAGACGCAGGCGCATGATCTGATCATCCACGCCATGGCGCTGCACTGGTCCGACGACCCGGTGGGCCAGCTGATACAGGCGCGCCGCGCGCTGAAACCCGATGGGCTGTTCCTGGGGATCCTCCCGGGGGGCACCACGCTTCATCAGCTCCGCGCCAGCCTTGCGCAGGCCGAATCCCAGATTACCGGCGGGCTTTCCCCCCGCGTCGTGCCAACGGGCGAGGTTCGCGATCTGGGCGGGCTGCTACAACGGGCGGGCCTCGCATTGCCTGTGGTGGACAGCGCGCCCCTGACGGCCAGCTATAGGGATATGACGGCCCTCATGCATGATCTGCGCGCCATGGGTGAGGGTAACGCGATGCAGGCCCGACCGCGCAATTTCACCCGCCGCGCTGTCTTCGACCGTGCCGCTCAGATTTATGCGGGTGCCTTCGGAGACGGCACCGGCCGCATCATTGCAACCTACGATCTGATCTGCCTGACCGGATGGGCGCCCGATCCTTCTCAGCAGCAACCGCTGCGTCCCGGCTCGGCAACCGCGCGACTGGCCGATGCGCTGAATACCCAAGAGACGCCGCTGGGCGATTGACCCCGGCAGCCATTCGCCTATGTCGCGAGGGCAAGCCGGTGCAAAACTAAAGGACGACGTCATGAAAGATACCCCCCTTCAGGCCACATGCCCGGTTCATGCGCCCGCAGATCACCCTGCCATCCCGCGCGAACGGACGGGCATTCTCCTGGCCAATCTGGGCACGCCGGACCATTACGATTACTGGTCCATGCGCCGCTACCTGAATGAATTCCTGTCGGATCGCCGCGTCATCGACTACGCCCGGTGGAAGTGGCAGCCGCTGTTGCAATTGGTGATCCTGACGAAACGGCCCTTCACCTCGGGCCAGGCTTATAAATCCATCTGGAACAAGGCGCAGGATGAAAGCCCCCTGATGACGATCACGCGCGACCAGACGAATGCGATGCGCGAAAGGCTGACAGCCGACTATGGCGACGATGTCATGGTGGATTTCTGCATGCGCTACGGCAATCCGTCCACCCGCTCCAAAGTGCGCGAGATGACCGAGGCGGGCTGCACCCGCATCCTCTTTGTTCCGCTCTATCCGCATTATGCAGGCGCCACATCCGGCACCGCCAATGACGAATTCTTCCGCGCACTGATGAAGGAAACCCGCCAGCCCGCCGCGCGCACCATTGCCCCATATTTCGACCAGCCCGCCTATATCGACGCGTTGGCCCGGTCGATCGAAACCGCCTATGCGGGCATCGAGACACCGGAAATACTGGTTGTTTCCTATCACGGCATGCCGCAACGCTACCTTATGGAGGGCGATCCCTATCATTGCCAATGCCAGAAAACCACGCGGCTGCTGAAGGAACGTCTGGGCTGGGCTGACAGCCAGATCACCACGACTTTCCAGTCCGTCTTTGGCCCCGAGGAATGGCTCAAGCCCTACACGGTCAAGGAAGTCGCGCGCCTGGCGAAGGAGGACGGCAAAAAGCACATCGCCGTGATTGCCCCCGCATTTTCCGCAGACTGCGTCGAAACATTGGAAGAGATCAACGACGAGATCCGCGAAAGTTTCGAGGAAGCAGGCGGCGAGAAATTTACCTATATCCCATGCCTCAACGACAGCCCTGCCCATATCGAGGCACTTGCGGAAATGATCGCGGATAATTTACAGGGTTGGGTCGGGTAGCACTCGAGCAAGGAAAAGGCGCTGAGCATTAGGGTTCAGCGCCTTCAGCAGGTCAATCGGCTGCCACGACAAGAATGGGCACAACAGTGCTCAAGGGGGAGCCAAGACGGCAGGGGCGAGTTCCTTGAGAAGCACCGCTCGCACGGTTTATAATCAATATGCTGGCGTTCTGCAGATTCTCGAACAACACAGTTTCCGCGATCTCCAACCTGTCAGATCAGCAACACCTGCGTTCCTACTCTGGTCAGGCTGAACAGTTCGGCAATGTGCTGGTTATAAAGCCCGATACATCCGTTGGAGGATTTGCGCCCGATCTTGCGGGTGTCATGCGTGCCGTGAATGCGGTAGTATTTCCACCCCAGATAGAGCGCATGGGTGCCCAGCGGATTGTCCGGGCCGGGCGGCACAAAGCGCGGCCAGTCGGGATTGCGTTTCAGCATGTTTGCCGTCGGGCTCCAGCTCGGCCCCTCAACCTTCTGAATGACGCTCGTCCGCCCCCGGCGCGTCATATCTTCGGACAGCGGCACCGACGAAGGATAGAGCCGGTAAGTAGTGCCATCCGCGCTCCAGAAATGCAGGGTCCGCGAATCGATATCGACGAGAACCGCCCCGTTTCTGAGATTGGAGAAATACGGCTGCCAATTCCGTGACTGGAAACTGGAGATATTGCGCGGCACACGCGCGGTCACATCCTTTTCCATCTGGGTTGTATTGCCAGTTTGCGCCAGTGCAGGCGCCCCGATGACAGCGGCCGTTCCTATAAGGAAATTACGGCGGTTCAACATATTGCGAGTGGAATGTTCCACGAAGGCCTCCAATGCGCGGGGTTGCGTGCCATGTCATTATATTGCGCGAAAGACGCAGTCGCAATCCAAACGATACATGTTGGCCGCACCCGGGCCATGCGGGTTTGAAACGCCATTGGCGACACTGTAAGGCTTGCGGACCCAAATCAAGCCGAGTGGTCTATCATATGTCGCGAATTCTGCTTCTGCTCTTCTCCGCACTGATCGCTCTGAGTGCCTGTGCGCCCCAACCATCGCAGCCGACCATTGGTGCCGATGGGCGACCGTTGCCAAAAGTGTATAATATTCGCGCTGGCGATACCTCGGCCATTCAATACCGCATGCTGGATTCGGTCAACGCGCTGCGCAGCGCCGCAGGCCGCGCCCCGGTGGGATTGAATGCGCAGTTGAATGCGGCTGCGGCGACCCATTCGCGTGACATGGCTGTACAGAACCGTCCGTGGCATTTCGGCTCGGACGGCTCCTCCCCGATCGATCGGGTGCGGCGCGTAGGATATCCGGGGCATCTGGTGGGAGAAAATATCTCGGAAACGTATGAGACCGAGCTTGAAACCCTGGCGGCCTGGATGGACGATCCGAACACACGCAAGGTCATACTGGCTCCCAGTGCGCGTGAGATGGGCCTATCCTGGCGTCAGGAGAACAACGGCAAGATCTGGTGGACGCTGGTCATGGGCGGCTAAGCCCATCTCAAATACGCGGATACCCCAAAAGCGCCGACTCGGGAGATCTCTCCCATGTCGGCGCTTTTTTCGCTAATGCGCGGCGCGGGGCCGGGTGCGGCATCAGGGATAAAGCGTAATGGGCGTGCCGTCCTTCACCATCGCATAGATCCACTCCATCTCCTTGTTGGTGACAGCGACGCAGCCCGCAGTCCAATCCCGCGCCTGACGTCCCTTGGTCCCGTTCGGCTGGCCATGGATGAAAATGTCACCGCCGGGGCGCTTGCCCAAGGAGTAGGCCTGCGCGCGGTCCACGACATTCGGATATGAAATCCCGATCGACAGATGGAATTTGCTTTCCGGATTGCGCCGGTCGATCAGATAGGTGCCCTCGGGCGTGCGCCCGTCGCCCTCCTCCGACTTGTGCCCGACTGGCATGAACCCAAGGTCGAAATCATAGTCCTTCAGCACTTTGTCATTGTGCAGCAGATACATCTTGCGCTGCGTTTTCTGCAGCACGACATGCGTCACTTCGGGGCCTTTGTATGTCTTGAACTTGGAGCTGCACGCCGACAGTCCGATAACGATCAGTGCGATCGCGAAAAATTTGAGAATCTTCATCTGCCCTACTCAATCCGTTTTTTTTGGATCTTTATAACCCGGATTCGCCCGGTCGGGATAGAGGCAATTTACCGGCCCGCATCAGCGCCGCGCAAAATCGGCCGTCAGTTCGATATGGCTGGACCAGCGGAACTGATCCACCACGCGCAGGCCTGTCAGGGCATAACCACCCGCAATCAGCACCGCCGCATCGCGCGCGAAGGTGACCGGATTGCAGGACACATAGGCGATGCGCGCGATTGCCGCACGGGTCAACTGCGCAACCTGCGCATCGGCCCCGGCACGCGGCGGATCGATCACGGCACCGTCAAATTGCGCAAGCTCGGCCGGAAGCAGCGGGCGGCGGAAGAGATCGCGCGCCTCGCCCGTCAGCCGTTTCAACCCCGGCGCCTTGCGCCAGCCTGCATCCATCGCGGCAATCATCGCGGCATCGCCCTCCACCGCATGCACCTGAACACACGCGGACAGGGGCAGCGCAAAGGTACCGCACCCGGCGAAGAGATCGACAATCCGCGCCGCGCCCGCCATCGCGGCCATCACATCGGCGAGCAGCGCCGCCTCGCCTTCGGCCGTGGCCTGAAAAAATGCGCCGGGCGGCGGCACGATCTGAACATTCCCGAACTGTTGCACCGGTGGGCGCCGCATCGCGACGGTCTCGCCCTCCCATGCAAGACGGGCCAGATCATGTGCCTCGGCCAGCTCCGCCAGCCGGATGCGCAGCGGGCCGTCCAGCGGCCTGCCGCCCGTCACGTTCACATCCAGCCCCCCGCCCGACAGGCAGATCGCCACATCCAGAGCCCCCTTGCGGCTGGAGGCATTCTGCGCAAGCGCTTCAGCCACAGGGATACCGCGCATCAGGTCCGGATGCAGCAGACGGCAATCCGGAATCTCCACGATCACATCCGAGCCGCGGCCATGAAACCCGGCCATCGCGCCCTTCCTGGTGCGGCGTGCCGCAAGCGTTGCACGGCGGCGCGCCTGCACGGGCGATGTGGCGATCGGCCCGAACGGCGCCTCGATCCCATGTGCGGCAAGGGCAGCACGGACCACGCCCTCTTTCCATTCCGCCACAAAAGCATCATCCGCATGCTGGAGCTGGCATCCGCCACATGATTTGAAATGGCGACAGGGCGGCGACACGCGGCGCGCGCTGGGCTCGATAACGCGGATGTCGGTCAGGCGCTGGCCGTGCAATGCACCGCTGACCTCCTCGCCCGGCAGCGTCAGCGGCGCAAAGACCGGGCCATCGGCAATGCCGTCCCCCTGATGGCCCAGACGGTCGATGCGATAGCTCATGGGATTTCGTCCAGCAATTGCTGCCGCGTCATCGCAAAACCCGAGGCAACCCATCGCTCCTCCAGTGCCTTCAGCCGCGCGCCCAGCGCCGCGCCTTGAAAATCCGGCATCAGATCGCGCGCCTTGATTGGTAATACCGCCTTGGAGCCAGTCGCCGCCGCATCCATCGCGGCCAGATCCAACGGCGTATCCAGATTTGCAGAACGCAGCAACACAATGTCCTGCGCCGCCGCCCGGCCATGCCGATATCCCAACTCGGCCGCACCCGTGGTGGTCCCGACCTCGCCGCGCAGAAGATCCAGTTGCGCGCAGTCCGCATTTGACAGCCGCAACCTTTCGCGTGCGCCGTCGCCGCCCAGCGCGGCAAGGCGGCGCATCGGATCGGGCGTGATGCCCGCCTCGCGCTCCAGATGCACCAAGAGCGCCAGCGCGCGCATATCTGCCCCCGGCAGAACCCGAGCCAGCGCGCCAACCTGCGCCATCGCGGCGACAGCGGGCGCAGGATGGGGTGCCACAAGCAAGCGCCGCATTTCGGCACCCACGCGCTCCCGCGCCAGACTGTCCAAACCGTCCAGATGGGCCGCCACAGCGGCGAGCCCCTCCGCATCGATGCCGCGATCCCCACCATAGAAAGCGTGGAAACGGAAAAACCTCAGAATGCGCAGGTAATCCTCGGCAATCCGCTGATGCGCATCGCCAACAAATCGCACCCGCCGTGCCAGCGTATCGGGAAGCCCGCCCAGCGGGTCGATCACCACGCCGTCCGACCCGGCATAGAGCGCATTCATCGTGAAATCGCGGCGCCGCGCATCCTCGGCCATCTCTTGCGTGAATGCGACCTGTGCGCGTCGACCAAAGGTTTCGACGTCGCGGCGAAAGGTGGTCACCTCATGCGGCACGCCCTCCGCAATCAGCGTCATGGTGCCGTGATCCGCGCCCGTCGGCACTGCCTTTATCCCGGCAGCGCGGGCCAGCTGCGCCATCTGGTCCGGCGTCGCGTCTGTCGCCAGATCCAGATCGCCCACCGGCTCGTCCAGCACCGCATTGCGCACCGCGCCGCCCACAAGCCACGCTGAATGGCCCGCATCGCGGAAGGCCGCAAACACCTCCTGAAGCGGCGCGGCATGCAGCCACGGCGCGTCGATCCTCATGGCCGCCCCGCCACATCCGCCAGCGATCGCAGCATCCGGGCTGTGGCACCCCAAATGTAATAGGGGCCAAAAGGCACGGTGTAATACCGGCGCATCGTGCCCCGCCAATAGCGTGCCTCGATCCTGTAGCGGCTGCATCGGAGAACGTGATCCAGCGGCACGTCGAACACTTCGGCCACCTCGGCCTCTTCCGGAACGGGGGTGTAGGGGAACAGCACGCGCGCCACCACCGGCGTCACGATAAAACCTGTTACCGTCTCATGCGTGGGCAGATACCCCAGTATCTCGACATTCGCAGGATCAAGCCCGATTTCCTCTTGCGCCTCGCGCAGGGCGGCGGCGGTCACGTCGGCATCGCCCTCCTCCTGCTTGCCGCCAGGAAAGGCGATCTGGCCGGGATGATGTTTCAGCGCCGAGGATCGCTGCGTCAGAACCACCCGCGCACCGCGCTCTCCCGGCATCAGGGGCACCAGAACGCCCGCCGGGCGCAGTCGGCGCCCCTCGGCCAGAACCGTTTCGGGATTCAGATCAAAATCCGAGGTCGGTTGCCGCGCCCTGCCCAGCGCGGCGCCGACGGCTGCAATGGCATCGGGGACGCTCATGGCGCACCGCCGTCATCCTTGCTGCTTCCGCCGACCTCTGTGGCTTCGAACCCCAACGTGTCCGGGTCCAGTTCGTAATGCGCGCCGCAGAATTGGCAATCAGCCGTGACGCGGCCATCCTCCGTTGTCATGGTCTGGATGTCCTTCGTGGAATAGATGGACAGGCTCTGGCGCACCCGCTCGGCCGAGCAGGTGCAGCCGAATCGTACCGGCTGCGCGTCGAACACGCGGGGCGATTCCTCATGGAACAGGCGGAGCAGAAGGGAGGTGGGCGCGATGCTGGGCCCGATCAGCTCCAGATCATCTACCGTGCTCAGAAGCATGTTCGCGCGGGCCCAGTTTTCGCCGTCCTCGCCCTCTGGCGCGACATCGGCCGGTTGCAGCAGCCCCTGCTCGCCACTGCCTTCGGTCATCAACGGCGATGCCTTGGGCATATGCTGCAGCATGACGCCACCTGCACGCCAGCGTTCCTGGCCTGCCTTCTCGGTCGAGCGGCCAAAGCTGAGCGCAAAGCTGGTGGGAATCTGTTCGGATTGAGCGAAATAAGCCTCGGCGCAGGCGCGCAGGCTGCCGCCGGCAATCGGGGTGATGCCCTGGTAGGGGGTCGTGCCTTTGCCCTGATCGATCATGATGGCGAAATACCCCTCGCCCACCTGCGCAAAGGGCGCGGCATCGGTCAGCCTGCTCGCGTCATAGCTGGCATAGGCACGGATGCGCGCGGGCTCACCTTCCTCTTGCGGGCCATAATAGTCGGTGGCGATCATGCGCACAGGCCCTTTGGACTGCACCTGAAGCGACAGCTTCCACCGCAGTTTGATCGTCTGGCCAATCAGCGCGGTGAGAAGGGCCATTTCCGCAACCAGCGCCTCCACCGCAGGCGGATAATCATGCTGCTTCAGAATGCCGCCCAGCGCCCCGTCAAGCCGCGCAACACGGCCCCGAATGTTCGAGCTGTCCAGCTGGAACGGCAGAACCGTGTCGTCCCAGGCGAGTTTTTCACCGAGTTTCATGGGGGTTTCCTTATCTGCCGAACCTTGGCATATCGCGAAGATATAGTCCGGGGCAAGTCGCCCGCCAAGGGGGACACATCATATGATCCGCCGCGTGGGGCCCGCGCCCCGGTCCGATATCCGTTATCGCCTGCGCCACGGCGTTTATGCGATCCTGCCCATGCCTGCCGGTCTGCTGGTGACTTTCCAGGAGGAACCAAAACCGGAAATGCAACTGCCCGGCGGCGGGGTGGATCCGGGCGAATCGCCTCTGCGCGCCCTGCACCGCGAGGTGATGGAGGAAACCGGGTGGATCATTGCATCGCCTCGCCGGATGGGCGCGTTTCGCCGCTTTGTCTACATGCCGGAATATGACATGTGGGCCGAAAAACTGTGCAGCGTCTATGTTGCGCGCCCCGTCCGTGCTGTTTGCGCACCCACCGAGGCGGGACATCGTCCAATGACAATCAGCGCGGCAGAGGCCGCCCGGAAGCTTGGCAACGTGGGCGACCGCATGTTTGTCCGCCGCTGGTCGGCAAGCTGCGGCACCGGACTGCCTTGATTCCCGGCAGCAGCGCCGGCAGGGTGCCCGCGACACCGTAAAGGGTGCGGCGTGCAGGTCAGATCAGGAATTCGGCCAGCACCCTGTCATTGGTGATATCACGATAGTCAAACCCTGCAGAGGTGAACGCCTTCAGCAGGCGCTCGAAATTCTCTTCGCGGCTGGTTTCAATGCCAATCAGAACGGATCCGAAATTGCGGGCGGATTTCTTGAGGTATTCGAAGCGGGCGATGTCATCGTCGGGGCCCAGCAGGTTCAGGAAATCCTTCAAAGCGCCCGGCCGCTGGGGCATTCTGAGGATAAAGTATTTCTTGACCCCGGAGTGACGCTGGGCCCGCTCCTTGACCTCGGGCAGACGCTCGAAATCGAAATTGCCGCCCGAGGTGACACAGACAACCGTCTTGCCCCGGATCCGGTTCTTCATATCCTTCAGCGCGTCGATGGAAAGCGCACCCGCAGGTTCCAGGACAATTCCTTCGATATTCAGCATTTCGATCATCGTCGTGCAGAGGCGGTCCTCGTCCACCGTCACCGACTGGCCGGGATCAAGATGGCGCAGCCTTTCAAAAGTGCGCGCGCCCACCTGCGCGACTGCGGCGCCATCGGCAAAATTATCGACATGGTCGAGCCGCACCGGCGCCCCCGCCAGCAGCGCCGCGTGCAGACTGGCACCGCCCGCAGGCTCGACCAGCGTGATTTCGGACCGGTCACCCACATAGGTGCACACTCCGGCCGACAGACCGCCCCCTCCGACAGGCATCACGATGTGATCGGGCATGCCGCCAAGGTCACGTTCGATCTCCACCATGACGGAGGCCTGCCCCTCGATCACGTCCTCATCGTCGAAAGGCGACAGAAAATGTGCACCGATCCGCGCGCAATAGTCCTGCGCCGCCGCCAGCGTGACATCGAAATAATCTCCCGTCAGTTCGATACGCACGTTGTCGCCGCCAAAGATCCGCGTCTTGCCGATCTTTTGCTGCGGCGTCGTGACGGGCATGTAAACCACGCCCTGCACACCGAAATGACGGCACATGAAGGCGACGCCCTGCGCGTGATTTCCCGCACTGGCACAAACGAATGTCGGCATTGCCCCGCCCCGTGCGAGCACCTTGCGCATTGCATTGAACGCGCCGCGCAGCTTGTAGGACCGCACCGGCGTCAGATCCTCGCGCTTCAGCAATATATTGGCATCATACCGTTCGGACAGGTGTTCGTTGCGTTGAAGCGGGGTTGCGTCAAAGACGGGGCGCATCGCCGCCTCGGCCGCGCGGGCGTTTTGCTGAAAATCATTCATGAAACATGCCTGCCCCAACTCCACGATCAGCGCAAGACATGGCGCGAGGCCCGACGCCGAATTTGCCCCACCGCGCCACGCCTTGCCTGTGCACCCAAAACCCGCTAAGCCCCGGCGCGACCCTGACAAAGGAACCTGTCTCATGTCCGCGCCCAAGAAAGTCGTGCTGGCCTATTCCGGCGGCCTCGACACCTCGATCATCCTGAAATGGCTGCAAACCGAATATGGCTGCGAGGTGGTGACCTTCACCGCCGATCTGGGTCAGGGAGAAGAGCTGGAACCCGCTCGCGAGAAGGCGATAATGTTGGGGATCGACCCCAAGAACATCTTTATCGAGGATGTGCGCGAGGAATTCGTGCGTGACTTCGTCTTCCCGATGTTCCGTGCCAATGCGGTGTACGAGGGGTTGTATCTCTTGGGTACCTCCATCGCCCGTCCGCTGATTTCCAAGCGTCTGGTGGAGATTGCCGAAGAGGTCGGCGCCGATGCTGTCGCCCACGGGGCGACGGGCAAGGGCAACGATCAGGTCCGGTTCGAACTGGCCGCCTATGCGCTCAACCCCGACATCAAGGTCATTGCCCCCTGGCGCGAATGGGATCTGACCAGCCGCACCCGCCTTCTGGATTTCGCCGAAAAGAACCAGATTCCGATCGCCAAGGACAAGCGAGGCGAAGCGCCGTTTTCCGTCGATGCGAACCTTCTGCACACGTCGTCCGAAGGCAAGGTGCTGGAGGACCCCGCCGAAATGGCCCCCGATTACGTCTATCAGCGCACCGTCCACCCGGAGGACGCGCCGAACGAGCCGGAATATGTCGAAATCGGATTTGAGCGCGGCGATGCCGTGTCGATCAACGGCGAGGCGATGAGCCCCGCCACCGTCCTGACGCGCCTGAACGAGCTGGGCGGCAAACATGGCGTTGGTCGCCTTGATCTTGTCGAGGGCCGCTTTGTCGGGATGAAATCGCGCGGAATCTATGAAACCCCGGGCGGCACCATCCTGCTCGAGGCGCATCGCGGGATCGAAAGCATCACGATGGATCGCGGCGCGATGCATCTGAAGGATCAGCTGATGCCGCAATATGCCGAGTTGATCTATAACGGCTTCTGGTTCTCGCCCGAACGGGTGATGCTGCAGGCTGCCATCGATGCCAGTCAGACCCATGTCACCGGCACCGTTCGCATCAAGCTTTACAAGGGCAGCGCGCGCACGGTCGGCCGCTGGTCGGATCACTCGCTCTATTCCGAGGCGCACGTTACCTTCGAGGATGACGCAGGCGCCTATGACCAGAAGGATGCGGCCGGATTCATCCAGCTGAACGCGCTCCGCCTGAAGCTGCTTGCCGCCCGCGACCGCCGCCTGAAGGGGTAAGTTTCAAGGGCGGGGTGGTCCCGCTCCTCTGGTTCACTCACAGGATGCACCCGTGCTACGCCTATTTCGGCGACCGTTTCGCCAGTATCCGCTGCAGGGTACGGCGATGCATGTTCAGCCTTCGCGCCGTTTCCGACACGTTGCGGTCACACAATTCGTAAACGCGCTGAATATGCTCCCATCTCACGCGATCGGCGCTCATCGGATTTTCCGGCGGTGGCGGCAGATCGTCGCCCGTGGCCATCAGCGCGTTGATGATATCGGTCGCATCGGCCGGTTTTGACAGGTAATCAATCGCTCCGATCTTGACCGCGGCGACCGCGGTCGCGATGGCACCGTAGCCCGTCAGCACAACGACGCGGCTGTCGGGGCGGACCTCGTGGATCACTTCCACCACATCAAGGCCGTTGCCGTCCTCCAGTCGCAGATCACAGACCGCGTAGGCCGGAGGGCGCTGCCTTGCGCTGATGCGCCCCGCTTGAACCGACGTGGCGACATCCACATCAAAGCCGCGTTTTTCCATGGCCTTGGCCAGACGCCGCACGAAGGCTTCGTCATCGTCAACAAGCAGAAGGGTTTTATCGTCTCCCAGATTCAGCCCCGGGTCCAGTTCGGTATCGACCATTGCGCGCTTTCATCTGTAAAATATTACTGGTGCATGACGTAGCGCGCCATCATGCACCGGTCAAACCGCCGCGTCCAGCCGGTCAACCCGCATTGAGGAAACACTGCACCTTGTCGGCCATCTCCTCGGCCGGAATGTCGCGGCGGAAGAATTCCACGAACCCGTGTCCGGGCATCGTGAAGTAGGTGAAGGTCGAATGATCCACCAGATAGAAATCCTCGGCCCCCGGTTCGGCCTCATGGGCATTGTAATAGGTGCGGTACGCCTGGCTTGAGGCCTTGACCTGCTCGGGCGTGCCGGTCAGGCCCACCATCCGGTCATGCATTGCATGGGCATATTCGCCCACCACTTCGGGAGTGTCGCGGGCGGGATCGATCGAGATGAAGACGGGTTTCACCATGAACCCGCGCTCCTCCAGGATGCTGACCGCCTCCGCGTTGCGTGCCACATCCAGGGGGCAGACATCGGGGCAGAACGTGTAGCCGAAATAGATCAGCGCCGGCTGGTCCAGAACCTCGGCGCTGGTCACTGTCTTGCCGGTTTCATCGACCAGCGTGAAATCGCCGCCGATATCGCTGCCCCCGGCCACGGCCGTACTGCGGCAATCGGCGAAATCATCGCCATTGTGGCCCACGCTCATGACATAGACGGCGGCAGCCAGGACGATCACTCCGACAACGATCAGGGCAATGGTGGAGCGCGACATGATGGATCCTCACAGGTTGGGGCCCTGCATGCGGGACCGGCTTCTGGGCAAGCATGCCCCGATGTGCCACATCTAGCAAAACACACCGGACGCGCAACGGGGCTATTTACCGCATATGACAATGAAATCCGCACGAGCCGGACGGCCGCCTGTGGGAAGGGGCAGCTGGATCAGGCTGCGCACCCTCATCCTCCTCCGCTGGTGGGCCGTCATTGGCCAGCTTACGGCATTGGTGGTGGCGCAGCGGACCATCGGGCTGAACCTCGATATCGGCCTTTGCTATATGGTGATCGGCGCGTCTGTCATCAGCAACCTGGTGGCGTCCTTGGTGTTTCCCATCAACAAACGCCTGAACGAGGCCGAAAATCTGGCGATGGTGCTGTTCGATCTGATCCAGCTCGGGCTGCTACTGTTTCTGACAGGCGGGTTGAACAACCCTTTCTCGGTGCTGATCGTGGGTCCGGTGGTGGTGTCGGCGGCATCGCTTTCATCGCGCGCGACCGTTTTTCTGGGGCTGACGGCCATCCTGATCGTGACTGCACTGGCGCGGTATCATCTGCCGCTGATCACCGATGCGGGTGTCGAGATGCGGGTTCCGGCCGTGTTCCTCTTTGGCAACTGGGCGGCCATCGTCATCGGGATCGTGTTTCTGGGCGTCTATTCGCGCTGGACCACCACCGAAATGCACGCCATGTCCGATGCGCTTCAGGCGACACAGATGGCGCTTGCCCGCGAACAAAAGCTGACCGACCTTGGCGGCGTCATCGCCGCTGCCGCACACGAGCTGGGCACGCCGCTGGCCACGATCAAGCTGACCAGTTCGGAACTGGCGGATGAATTGCCCCCGGAAAGCGAGGCTCGCGCCGATGCGTTTTTGATCCGCGAGCAGGCGGACCGGTGCCGCGATATCCTGCGGTCCATGGGGCGTGCGGGCAAGGATGATCTGCACCTGCGGCGTGCGCCCCTGACTGCTGTGATTGACGAGGCGGCAGGCCCCCATGCCCAGCGCGGCAAGACCCTGCTCTTCGATCACCGCCCGCTGGGCAATGCGCCGCGCGATCCCCCCGTCATTCCGCGCCGCCCCGAAATCATTCATGGTCTGCGCAACCTGATCCAGAACGCCGTGGACTTTGCCGATAGCCGCGTCTGGGTCGAAGCCCGGTGGTCCGAGCGCAGGATCACACTTCGGATCATGGATGATGGGCCCGGCTATCCTCCGCACCTGCTGGGACGGATCGGAGACCCGTTGATGCGCCGCCGAACGCGCTCCGCCGCCCCCAGCAGACCCGAATACGAGGGAATGGGCCTTGGCCTTTTCATTGCCAAGACGTTGCTGGAGCGGTCCGGCGCCGACCTCAGCTTTGCCAACGGCACCGATTCCTTCCGGGGCGATTCGCTGCGCTGCGAAAGGATCGGCGCTGTTGTGGAAGTCGTATGGCCGCTTGCCGAATTGACGCAATACCGCGCCGAGGAGGCAGGCGGAATGGGGCAAAATCTCCCCATTACGCATTAAAGCCGCCCAATCCTTAAGAATTCCCTATGCTCCCGTGACATCCTTAACCCTGCGTTAACCCTCATTGCCGATTCTGTTCCCCGGGGGAATGTCAAAGGAATGGGCGCATGGCTGCGATATCGATAACCCTGTGGCTGGCTGTGGCAGTAGGGGTCGGCGCTGTTTCGGCGGTGGTCCTGTGGGTGGTCGGCAAATCTGCCCCACAGGCACCGAAAGGTCGGGGAACCGGGCTTGGTGACGCTGTCGAAGCGGTGTTTCTGTTTCAGGACGATCATATGTTCGACCATCACTCCGGCGCCTTGCCGGGTAGTTCCAGCGTGTCCTTGCATTGGAGCGATCTGCGCGCATGGTTTGGCACGCGCTTTGAAGGGCTTCCCCCGACGCTGAAGAATCTGGCCCAGGATCAGTCGTATGTTTTTGTCTCCGCCGAAGACGGCGACACCGCTCAGCTGCGCCTGCTGCGCACGCAGCACGGTACCCGCGTGACGCTCAGCGATCCGCCGCATGCCTGCCCTGCCGAACGCCACCAGATGCTGTCCCAGCGCGCCCGCCTGACCGAGGAAACCGCATTGTTGCAGGCCGCCCCCTATCCGGTCTGGACGTCCTCCGGGGACGGGACCGTGCTGTGGCAGAACGCGGCGTGCCTGTCGGCGTTCGATCCCGCCGCGCAGACCATGACATTGCCCGATCCCGGACAGACAAGCACCAGCCGCTTTTCCATCACGCCCGTCGAGGGACACCGCCCGGTCTGGTACGAGGTACACTCGGCCGCGCGCAATGCCCGGATCCTGCACCACGCCACCGATATTTCAAAGATCGTTTCGGCCGAAGCCATGCAAAAGGATTTTGTCCAAACCCTGACGAAGACCTTCGCCTACCTGACCATTGGCCTCGCGGTTTTCGACCGCAACCGCAAGCTGGCGCTGTTCAACCCCGCGCTGGTGGATCTGACTTCCCTGCAGGCGCAGTTTCTCAGCGCGCAGCCCGATCTGATGGCGTTCTTCGACAGCCTGCGCAATCGCCGCGTCATGCCCGAGCCGCGCAGCTACGCCTCCTGGCGCAGCCAGATCGGCGAGGTGATCGCAAGCGCGCAGGGCGGCTTTTATCAGGAAACGTGGGCGCTGCCCAATGACGTGACTTATCGGGTTACCGGCAGGCCCCATCCCGATGGTGCCATTGCCTTCCTGTTCGAGGATATTTCCGCCGAGGTGATGCAGGCACGCCGCTTCCGCACTCAGGTGGATCTGCGTCAATCGGCGCTGGATTGCCTGCCGGATGCGGTGCTGGTGTTTTCACCCGACCATGTTCCGGCCTTTTGCAACACCGCCGCAATGCGTCTGCTGCGTATTGATCCGGAAGCATGTTTCGCGGATATGGCAGTGGCGGATCTGATCAAGGCCTGCGCCGCCGCGCTTCCCGCCCCGGCCGTCTGGAGCCAGATCGAGACTGGCCTGAAGATCCGTGGCCAGAAGGCTGAAATGTCGGTATCCATCCCCGCAGCGGAGGGGCCGGATTACGAATGCAGGCTTGTTCCGCTTCCGCGTGGCGCCTGCATGATGACCTTGGGGGTATCTGTTGCGGCGCGGCGCGAACAGGAATCGATTGCCAGCTGACGCCAAAGAACGGCCTGCGCAAACGCAGGCCGTCAAGCGTTTATCAGAGTCAGAGCGACTCTTCGATCCAGCTTTGCAGCGCGGCTTTCGGCGCCGCGCCCGAACGGTTCGATACCACTTCGCCATTCTTGAAGATGAAGAGTGCAGGAATGCCGCGGACTCCCATGGCCACGGCCGAATTGGGGTTGCTGTCCACATCCACCTTCACGACCTTCACCTTGCCCCTCATCTCATCGGATAATTCCTCCAGCGCCGGGCCGATCTGTTTGCAGGGGCCGCACCATTCGGCCCAGAAATCGACTACAACGGGAATATCGGAATTGCGCACTTCGGCGTCGAACGTGTCGTCAGTAACGGCCAGCGTTGCCATGTCGGTTCTCTCCTGCGTTTGGGTTCTCCGGATACCTAAGGACCGGCAGCGCCAAGGTCAAGTTGCGCTCATCCGGCAGTTCATCGCCCGCCCCAGCGCCGCCGCCACAGCCTCCGCCTGCAGAGCCATGAGGCTGGCATCGGCCGTCCACAAGATGGCCGTATCAATGCGATGTTGAGGATAGATCTGCGCCGCCATCGCAGCATAGGCGCCCATCTGGCGCAACAGGCCCTCGGGACAATCATCCGTGGCGGCGGGGACCAGAATGTTGGTCTTGAAATCGACGATCAGAACGGTGCGTTCTGTGACGATCAGCCTGTCGATGACACCGTTCAGCCGCCCCAGCCCGTCAATATCGCCGGTTATGCCAACCTCCGGCAGCGCGTCCGCGCCCCACAGATGCGCGAGGCCGGCACACCGCAGCACCGACGCCGCCTCACTCAGCAGCGGTGCAATCTGCTCTTTTTCTGCCGCGTCCGGGCCTTGGGACAGAAGCGCATCCGCCACGCCCTGCCAATCTGCTTCGGGAAGCGTTGACAGCACTTCCAGCAGAAGATGGATCTGCCTGCCGCGCAGCTTCGCCGCATCCTCGTCCTGGCCCGGATCTCCGGGCAGAGCTTTCGCGCCGCCCAGATCGGAGGGGCTGAGCACGGGCAGCGCCTCGGGTGGTGCATCGGCGTGAGCGCTCATATAGGGCTCAAGCGCCGGCGCCGGGGGCTGCCCCGCCGGTTCGGCATGCGCCGTTGCAGCTGCCCAGTCACCCCGCTCCAACCGCAAGCCATCCGCGCCATCGAACCGGTGGGGCACAGCGCCCGTTCGCTCCATCCCCGCCCTGATCTTGTCATACCAGCTGTCACCGCTTTCGCCCGGTTGCTTGGCGGCGGCCACGATCAGCCATTTCTCGGCGCGCGTCATGGCAACATAAAGCAGTCGGTCGCGCTCGGCCTCCTGCGCGTCCTTCATGGCGTCGACGATGGCGCTCTGCGCCCCGGGCATGGCGGCGGCATGCATCTTCCACAGCGGCGCGCCGCCGGTTTTCAGGATTTGCTCGCGGACCCTGATTTGCCGGTCACCCGATTCAGGCAGGATGACAATCGGCGATTCAAGCCCCTTCGCGCCGTGGACCGTCATCACCCGGATCCGGTCCCCGGCGCTGTCCATCTGCCGCTTGATTTCCATATCATCCGTCTCCAGCCAGACCAGAAAGCCGGTCAGGCTGTCCACCGCGCGCCGCTCATAGGCCAGCGCCTGCGACAGCAAGGCATCAATACCGTCCTCGGCCTCGGGTCCCAGCCGGGCGAGCATCCGGCGGCGGCCATCATGGCGCGTCAGGATCCGCTCGATCAGATCGTAAGGGCGCAAAAAATCGGAATGGTCGCGCAGATCGTTCAGGATCCGCATCGTATCCGGAAATTCCCCGGCGCGCGCACGCAAGGCTTCCCACAGATATTTCTGCGCGCGCCCTGCCGCCAGCCCATAAATCTCTGCCTCCTCCCAGCCAAGGAGAGGCGAGCGCAGCGCGACGGCGAGCGACAGATCATCCTCGGGCGTCGCCAGAAAGGACAGGATCGCAGCCAGATCCTTGACCGCCAACTCGCCCGCCACCTTCAGCCGGTCGGCGCCCGCAATGGGCAGGTCCCGCGCCTTGCATGCGCGGATCACCTCGTGGAACAGCGCCGCCCGGCGCTGCACCAGAATGAGGAAATCGCCCGCATGGACAGGACGCATGACGTCGCCATCAGGGATCGGCTGACCTTGCGCGATCATCAGGGCGATCGCCTCCGCAATCTGCGCCGCAAGCACGACATCGGGATCGCTTTCCGCGCGCAGATCGACGGGCAGGTGCCAGGGGGGATCGTCCGGCGCCTCGGGCACGGGCTTGATCGGCCACAGATCAACCCGGCCGGGCAGATCCGGCCAGAAGGAAATATGGCTCTGCCCGGCGGAAAAACCCGATGCCTCGCGGTCTTGGAATGTGGCATCAACCACGTCCAGAATGGCCGAGGAGGAGCGGAAGGAATGCTCCAGCCGCTGCGTTTGCAGGGGGGTGCCCGCGGCATCCAGCCGGGCCGCGAAATCGCGCTGCATCCGGTCGAATTCATCAGGGTCGGCGCCCTGGAACGAATAGATCGACTGTTTCTTGTCCCCGACGACAAAGATCGTGCGCTGCACATCCGGCCGCGCGCCAAACCCGCTGGTAAACTCTTGGGCAAGCCGGTCGATTACCTGCCATTGCACCGGGCTGGTATCCTGCGCCTCGTCCACCAGAATGTGATCGATTCCGCCATCCAGCCGAAACAATACCCAGGCCGCCACGTCCGAGCGTGTCAGAAGCAAGCGCGCGCGCAGGATCAGATCATCAAAATCCAGCCAGCCACGGAGTTGCTTGGCGCGCCCATAGGCAGGCAGGAAAACCTGGGCGAAATCGTGCAGGGCCTCGCTGCGATGGAGCGCCTCCAGTGCGATGCGCTGCGGTCGGGCCGCCTCGACCCGGTGCATCCATGCGTCGATCAGATCCATCGCCGCGCCCAAGCCGCCGCGCGTTGCCTTGGTCGGGAAGCGCGAGGAGACGGTGAAGGGCGCCTTCCCCGACTTGGTCAGGAACGCAGCCTCCAGTTCGGGCAGAGCGTGATATCCCAGCGCATGGATGCGTCCCAGCGCGGCTCCTGCCTTCATGTCGGTCTTGCTGCCTGCCCGCAGTGCAGCCACCAACTGCGTCAGAAGCTGCGTCTCATGGCCGTGGAACACCTCGGCCTCTATGGCTTGCCGCGTCAGATCGGGGCGCTGGCCCAGCGCTGCGGCCATTCCTGCCTGCGTCCAGGTCCGCTCGAACAGCGGCGCCTTCGCGGCGATTTCAGCCGTCAGATCGTCCAACGTCTCGCCTATATGGTGGCGCGCGAGCGTATAAAGCGTCGCGGCGTCCGGCCCTGCCGCGATCTGCTCGACAATCTCGGCGCGCAGGAGTTTCGCGGTACGGTCCTCCATTTCCACGAATTGCGGGCTGACCCCTGCCTCCAGCGGAAAGCGGCGCAGGAGCGACGCACAAAAGGAGTGGATCGTCTGGATCTTCAGCCCCCCCGGCGCCTCGATCGCGCGTGCGAAAAGGCGCCTTGCATCGCGCAGGGCTGTATCGTTCAGCGGGCCGGTAACGCCCAGATCGGCCAGCGCCGCAGTCAGCGCGCCGCGCTCCAGCATGGCCCATGCGCCCAGACGCTGGAACAGGCGGTTCTGCATCTCGCTGGCCGCAGCCTTGGTATAGGTCAGGCACAGGATATGCTGCGGATCGACCCCGTCCAGCAAAAGCCGCGCCACGCGGTCGGTCAGAACCCGCGTCTTGCCCGATCCCGCATTGGCGCTGAGCCATGTTGACATATCCGGCCGCGCCGCCGCCATCTGGCGCAATGTCGCCTCATCGCGCTGCATCATGGCATCTCCTGCGGGGCCGGATCGTCAGTGATGTTCCATTCCCCGAACCGGGCCAGCTGGTCGTAATCGCCAGCCTCATCCTTGCGCTGGACCGCGCGGCGGGCGGTATAGCCTTGGCGCAGATCGCCATAGGCACCGATCAGATCGCGCAGGGCCCGCCAGACCTTTTCAGGCGGCTCCTTGTCCAGCGGGGCGGGCACCTCGGCCGGAGTGCTGCCAAGGCCGATATAGACGGCACGCGCCGCTGCGCAGGGGGCAAGATCACCAAAGCCCGCGCGCTCGGCAATCGCCGCCTCAAGCAGAAGCTGCTTGTCAAAGATCGCCTGCTCCCTGGCCGAGGGCGGCTTGCCTGTCTTGTAGTCGTAGATATGCAGTCTGCCCTCTGCGTCGATATCGATCCTGTCCGCCTCCGCGACGAGGGTAAAGCCCAGATCCGCCATCACCGCCTGCCCGCGCGCCTCGAAGGCTGTGGGCATGGCCAGATCGCGGCGCGCGATTTCAGTTTCGATGAACCAGTCCGCGACCCGCTCCAGCCGCGCCAGCCACAGCGCGCGCGCCTCGGCCCAGGGCACGGCGCGCATCAGAACCTCCTGCGCCAGATCCATCAGCGCCTCGCGCGACAGCAAAGCAGGATCAATTACACTGTCCCTGATGAACCGCTCCAGCACCTCGTGCAGGATAATACCTCGCAGCAACGCATCGGGCGCCTGCATCAGCGGGTTCAGCGGGCGCAGGCGCAGGACATGCTTGGCGTAGATGGCATAGGGGTCGCGGATCAGCCGCTTGATCTCCGTCACCGACAGGCGGCTTGGCCGCGCCTCCACCGGCGGGCGGGGCGAGGGGCGGGGCGCGGGCGGAACGGATTGCACCGCCTCCAGCAAGGCAACCTTGTCCAGCCAGCTCTGGCCGCGCGCGCGCATCGCGGTCAGCGCTTCCCTGCCCCCCTGATCGGGCAAGCCGTCCAACAGGTTTTGCAGGCGGTTCAGCCAGCGCGATACCACCGTTTCACTATCGTCCGACCGGATGCTGCGGGTGATCCACACCTCACCCCCCAGAAACGCCTGCTGAAAGTCATGCGCGGCAAGGCCGATGCGCCGCTCTGGCAACAAAAGGCCCGCCTGATGGCGCAGCGCCCGGTTCAGCCAGGGATCGGCGGGCTGGGATTCGGGCCAGCTCCCTTCGTTCAACCCGGCAAGGATCAACAAATCGGCGCCCTGCACGCGGGCCTCCAGCGTTCCCCAGATCAGGATGCCTGAATGGGGGGTGGTGGCGCTGCGCACCTCTTCGCCCTGCAGGATTGCGGTAAAGAGCGTTGCATAATCACTCGCGGTCATATCGCCGCCATGAGACGCCTCGGCATCCAGCGTGACGCAGATGGCGCGTGCCTTGCTGCCGGCCTCCTTTTGCCACAGCTCGCTGTCGCGGGTGGCTTTGCACCCCTCTGCTATGGCCTCGCTGGCGGCCAGATGGGCGCGGGTGCGCTCCTTCAGCGGCAGCGGGCCGGGCGCATGGGCCGCGGTGATATGCGCGGCGATCCACGCGGCCCAGGGCGCCGCCATGGCCTCGGTCTGGTTTCCGGCCCATGCGGCAATGTCACCGGCGGCGGGATAGGGCGGCCCATTGCGGCGCAGATGCAACTCCAGTTCGCGGGTCAGGCGCAGATGGGTGCCGCGCCCGCCCCCGCTATGGGTCAGCGGGTGTTTCAGCAGCGTCAGAAGCGTCTCGGCCGTCAACGGCCCCAAGGACAATTCGGCGACGTGACGCAGGAACCGGCCCGGCGGCGACAGGTGCAAAGGCATCCCCGCGCTGTCATCGGGGATGATGCCCCAGCGATCCAGCGCGGCCGCCACGCGGCGCGTCAGGCCCCGGTCGGGGGTGATCAGCGCAGCGGTCTGGCCGTGTTCGGCCGCCGCGCGCAGGCGCAGCGCGATGCACTGCGCCTCGATCCGCTGGGACGGGGCCTCCAGCAGGGTGACATCCTCCATGGCCTCCGCGATACCCGTCAGCCCTGGCCCTTCTTCCAGCCACTGGTCCGTGATCGGCGCGGGGCGCAGCGCCAGCGATACCAGCCGCGCGCGTGCCGGGCTGGCGGGCTGCGCATCCGTCCAGCGTTCAACCCGGTCCAGGTTCAATCCGGCGCTCAGCGCGTGAAAGCGATATTGTGGATGATCCTCGCTCAGCATCGGATCGTCCAACGCACCCCAGACGCGGGCGGGCATGTCGAAATCATAGCCCGGCAGAATGACCGCGCCTTGCGGCAGCCGGGCGACCGCCCGCATCAGCAGTTGCGTGGTTCCGCGCGAGCCGGTGGAGCCTGCGAGAAGGATAGGATGCTGTGGCGGCGTCTTCTGCCACGCGTCTGTCGTGCGCTGCACGACCTGCCGCTGGCGCGCCTCGCCGCCCGCCGCGCCGCGCCCTTCGGTGAAATGGCGCACGATGTTCAGGAAGGTGCGGATACGCTCCCAATGGCCCGACTGGTCGCTGATATCGAGGTTGTCGATGATGTCGGGCGATACACCTTCGCCCTCCATTTCGTCCATCAGCTTGGCCAGACTGTCGGCCAGATCATATAGCGCCGTGCGCGGCGCCAGCCCCGGCTGCTGATCCAGAAGCGACGTGATCAGCTGGATCAGTTCCAGCCGGCGGCGCAGGGGCGGCGCGGGCGGGGCGATATCGGCCATCTGCCAGCTCTGGCCCAGATCTGCGACCAGCGATATCCGGGGCAGAAGGCGCGCGCCCTGCCCGGTCAGAAGCGATTGGATGCGCCGCGCCATGCGCCTTGTGTTCACGATCAGATGTACGCGCGCCAGCGCCTCGGGAGGGGAGTCCTTCAGCCGGTCCAGCATTCCCGCGACCAGCGCGGCCGGAAAATCGACCCCCGGCGGCAGACCGTAGACGCGCGTACCCGCCCCGCCCTCAAACATCGGGCGCGCCCAGCATTTCCTCGGCCAGCGCGATGCCTGCGGGGTGGCCCACATCGCACCATGTTCCCGGATAGATGCAGCCGTGCAGCCGCCCCGCCGCCAGCAACCTGTCCCACACCAGATTGAGCGAGAACGCACCCGGCGGCATATCCTCCAGCGCGCTCGCCTTGATGATCTGGGCGCCTGAATAGATCAGCCCGCCCCCGCGCGTCAGCCTGCCATCTGCGCCCAGCGTGAAATCCCCCTGCCCCTTGTGGCCCACTGCCCGCGCCAGTGGCACACAGAGCAGCAGCGCGTCCATCACGTCCGGCCGCCATGCATCCCGAAGCAGGCTCAGCGCGTTCGCCCCGCGCCAGACGGCATCGGTGTTCATCGTGCAGATCGCGCTCGCCTTCAGCATCGGCAGCGCCGCCCGAAGACCACCGCCGGTATCCAGAATATCCGGCGCCTCGTGCGATATCGCCGCATCGCGCCCCGCCAGATGGGCGGCGATCTGGCTCGCCTTGTAATGGGCATTCACCACGATGGGCGCCGCGCCCGCGCCCTCCGCCATCTCCAGCGCATGGTCCAGCAGGGCACGCCCCGCGACACGGATCAAGGGTTTCGGGCGGTCCGCCGTCAGCGCCCCCATACGCGTGCCGAAACCGGCGGCAAACAGCATCACGGCGTCTGGAGCGGTGCACATCGGGCTTTGAGATCCTCAAGAAAGGCGGGAGTTGGCAAGGGCAAGGCGCCGCGGATCAGCGGGGCCGCCTCTGCCATGGCGGGATGGTCCAGATCGCGCATCAGATGCGCCCAGACGCGGGGGATGAGGGTGATGTAATGCGCCTTGCCGTCCCGCAGGCAGAGACGCCCGAATACGCCGAGGATCCGCAGATTGCGCTGCGCGCCCAGCACGTGATAGGCCGCATCGAACTCCGCACCGTCCTGCCCGGCCGCATCTACATAGCGCGCGATCATCTGCACGGCGATGGAATGCGGTACATCGCGCCGTGCGTCCTGCAAGAGCGACACCAGATCATAGGCCCGGTGCCCGAGCAAAGCGTCCTGAAAATCCAGCAGCCCGACCCTTGCGGCGCCGCTGCGCCCGGGCAGCCAAAGAAGGTTTTCCGCATGATAATCGCGCTGGATCAGCACGTCATGGCATGCGGCATGTGCGTCCAGCGCCCGCGCGATTGCGGCTGCAAATTCAGCCCTCAGACCCGGCTCCGCCCCGCCCGCGTACCAGTCGAGTGCAAGGGCGGCCATTTCGGCCATCAACTCCGTGCCGTAGCTTGCCAGGCCCGCAGGCGGCTCTGCCCGATGCAATTCGACCAGCACGTCGATGGCGGTGGCGTAAAGCTCGTCTTCAAGACCCGGATGTTTCGGGATGATGCGTGCAAAAAGGTCATCGCCCAGATCCTCCAGCAGCAAGAACCCCCGGTCAACATCCTTTGCCAGAATGCGCGGCGCGCTGAGCCCCTGCGAGGAAAGATAATCGGCAATGGCCACGAAAGGGCGCACATCTTCGCCGCGCGCTGTGGGGGCATCCATCAGAACGGCCGCCCCCTCGCCCTGTCGCACACGCATATAGCGCCGGTTCGATGCGTCTCCGGCCAGCGGAGCGGTCTCCGCCCCGGCCCAATCGGTGCCGGCCAGAAAATCTAGGGCCAGGGCCATCCGGTCAGTCATTCAGCGCATCCTCTATCCGTTCCGTCCATTTCGGGTCGCTCCATTTGAAACTCAGACGTCGTATATCTGCCTCGGCGGGTGCCGTCACCGTCAGATGAAGCGCTCCCCCAGGCGCCAGATCGCCCAGCCGGTCCGGCCACTCCACCAGACAGATCGCGCTTGCGAATGCGTCCATCAAGCCCAGTTCGAAAATCTCGTTGGGATCAGACAGCCGGTAAAGATCCGCATGCCAGATTTCCGTGCCCCGCCCGGAGTATGTCTGGACCAGCGTGTAAGTCGGCGAGGGCACATCCTCGGGCACGGGAAGAAGGGTCTGGATCACGCAGCGGGCAAAATGCGTCTTGCCCGCGCCGATCTCCCCCGAAAGCAGCAGCACATCCCCCGGCACCAAGAGCGGCGCGAGGCGGCCCGCCACCGCACATGTCCGGTCCGGGCTGTCAGAGTGAAAGGTGCGGGTCCGGGGCTGATCCATGCGCAGACACTACACATGGCACAGGCGCCTGCAACCACAAGCCGCTGCGGGAGCGGTATTGGACAAAAGCTCACTGCCCGCCGGGTTCACAGCGGTCCGCAATTGTGATGAGCGGTGTGGTCCGCAAGGCGAAATTGAGCGTCGCAGCTGCTACCGTCTGCTGGCCCATTCCGGCAATCAGTCGCAAGAAGCCTCCGGTCACAGTGCATCGATGGTATAAGGGGCATCGAACCAGTATTCTTCCAGATTGGCGCCGTCACCGATCCGATCGACAACGACGAACCTGCCGGGCGCACCGACCGGAGTCAGGACGCCGTGCCACACATTTCGGTGCAGATTAACGGATTGTTCATAATCGGCAAGGAAGGCGCAGGGGTTCGTCGGCACGCCGTCGTCATCGTCAGCGACCACGATCAGATAACGCGACCGGCTGACGGGGATGAAGGCCTGGCTGCCTTGCGGATGGCGCTCCATCATGTCCACCACCAGCGGCAGATGCCGTTCCTGAGCATCAAAGAAGCTGATCCCGGCGCGGCCTTCCGTGAAATCCAGCCTCGCCAGATCATGATAGCGGCCGCACAGTCCTTGATTGATCATCTTGTCCGGCTTGCCGCTGGGAATGATCACGTCGCCATAGCGGGCAAAGGCGCGGGCCGACAGCGGCACAGCTTTCAGGCGGCGCGGCATCAGGAACGCATTGCCTTTGACTGCCGCGCGAAAATCTGCGCGCATACCTCGTGGATCAGGATTGGTTGGGTTTTTTCAGTGGTCACCATGAGCGATATTCCGGCAGGTGGAATGGCTGTTCTTGAGCCGTCTAGATGCATTTTGTAATAATTTATTATGGTCTGCAAGGTCGATTTCCTGCTAGAGGTGACTCGGCGCGGCCTGAGATCATGCTGTTTTCACCAGGGAGCGTTTGCACCGCTATGCGGGGCCAGTCTTTGAAATTGCACGAACGCCCCAAAGGGAAACGAAATGAAAAACAATCTGAAACTTGCCATTCTGTCTTCTGTCATTTTCTCCTCCGCCGGGTTGGCGGGCAGCGTGGCGATGGCTCAGAACTATGTGCTGAGGCTCAGCCACACAGGCGCTCCGACGCATCACTATCAGACCATCACAGAGGCTTTCGCCGCCGAGATCGCCGAAAAGACCGATGGCGCGGTTGAGGTTCAGGTGTTTCCGTCGGACCAGCTTGGCAACCAGCTGGAATCGGTCGAAGGCACGATGATCGGCACGCTGGAACTGACGCTCGCTTCGGATACCGTCCTGTCGAACTGGGTTCCCGACATGGGAGCGCTGAACCTTCCGTTTCTGTTCAATGACATGAACGAATATCTGGAGGTTGTCGAAGGCCCGGTGGGCGATAATCTGAGCGCGCAGCTGGAACAGCAGGGGGCGATCATCCTTGGCTGGTGGGGCAATGGCATGCGCCATGTCACCAACAATGTCCGACCGATCAACGTGCCTGCCGATCTGGACCGCCTGAAGATCCGCGTTCCCGAAGGCAAGGTATTTGTCGATACGTTCAATGCACTTGGCGCAGGCGCCACGGTCATGTCCTTCAGCGAGCTCTATTCGGCGCTGCAGCTGGGTGTCGTGGATGGTCAGGAAAATCCTCCCGCCCATATCATTACGCAGAACTTCAACGAAGTGCAGAAATACGTCTCCCGCACCGGGCATATCCATATGGGATCACCGTTGATCATCAACGCCGATCTGTTCCACAGCATGCCCGAAGACATCCAGACGATCCTGATGGAGACGGGCCGCGAATTTGACCACAAGCATATCGACATGATCGCGGCTCTGGAGGAGCGGCAGTGGAAGGAAATTGCCGACCGCGGCATGGAAATCAATGACGTGGACAAGGCACCCTTCCGCGAGGCGGTCCAGCCCGTCTATGACAACGCATCAGCAACGATAAGCGCTGAAATCCTCGACCAGCTCGTCAAGTGATAGCGCGGCGGCGGGACCGGTCCGGCCGGCCCGCCCACTTGCCGGTCTTGCAACGGCCCCGGCAACCGGCCCTTTGCGAAACATGTTTAGTGGCTGGATATCGTTCTGGTCACTTGTCATCGCTGTGATGCAAAAGGAGTTCGGAAACATTCTCTTTTCCCGAAAGGTGCGGTCAGATGCAAATTCAGGCTGAGGCGGACAGAACCGGTTGGCGGGGCGCTGCATTTCGTTTCTGTAATATATTGGCCATATTGTGCCAGACCATATCCGCACTGGCCATTGCCACGATGTTCACGCTGGTCTGTATTCAGGTCGTCTATCGCTACATTCTGAACGTCCCGCTTGGCTGGACGCAGGAGCTGTCTGTCTTCTCGTTGGTTCTGTCCGTGATGTTCGGCATGGCAGCGGCATTCTGGCATGGCGAACATTTTCATGTCTCGTTGCTGCGGGACAACCTGCCGCCGTTGCCTGGCAATATCCTGCGGTTCGTTGGCCGTGCGGCAACGATTGTATTTCTGTCGATCGTGATGTGGCAAAGCTATACCCTGTCGCTGCGTGCAATGCGGCAGATTTCCCCCACAACCGGAATTCCCATAGGCTATATCCAGTGGTTTCTGGTAGCAGGCAGCGCCGCGGCGCTGATCTTTGTGGTGATGCGCACATTGCTATGGCGCAACGTGTCTGCGGTTGCGGAATATGAAGTCGGAGAAGACGGTAAATGATAACCATCCTCATATTTGTCTTTCTCGGACTTCTGATCATCGGCGTGCCGATTGCGGTCTCGCTTGGCGCGGCCGGTGCTGCGGCGATCTATTTCGGCAGCAGCATTCCCCTTCTGGTGGTCGCGCAGAAGATGTTTCAGGGGCTGAACAACTTTTCCTACCTAGCCATTCCTCTGTTCCTGCTGGCCGGGTCTCTTATGGAGGAGGCACGGCTTTCCGAGCGTCTTGTTGCCATGGCAAGCCGCCTTGTCGGGCGGCGTCCCGGGGCGCTGGCGAATGTCGCCACCACCTCCTCTGCCTTCTTCGGCGCGATTTCCGGTTCCGCGCCTGCGACGACCGCCGCGGTCGGCACCGTGCTTATACCCTCGATGAAAAAGGCCGGTTACAGCGGCGCGGATGCTGGCGCGGTGGTCGCGGCATCGGGGGCGCTGGGTCTGATCATTCCGCCCAGCATCACGATGGTGGTCTATGGCGTCATCTCCGGCGTCTCTATCGGAGCGCTTTTCATCAATGGCATCATCCCGGGGATTCTGCTGACGCTGGCCATCGCGGGATTGAATTACTGGCGCGGCCGCAAACGCGTCGAGGGCGGCGATCTTGCCGTCAGGAAGGTCGAGCCGTATGGCCTGCTGAAAAACCTGATTGCGCTCTTCATGCCCGTCATCATCATCGTCGGCATCTATTCGGGCGCATTCACCCCCACAGAATCCGCCGCCATCGCCTGTGCCTACGGCCTGTTTGTCGGTATGTTCATCTACCGAACGCTGACCTTGCGCGGAATCCAGCGCGCATTGTGGAGTACCGCCGCCACGACCGCCGTCATCATGTTCCTGATGGTGTGCGCGAATGTATTCGCGTTTGTCATCACCACCGAACGGGTCCCGCAACTCTTCGCCACCTGGGTGCTGGGCGTGACCGACAACCAGACGGTCGTCATGCTGATGCTGCTGGTGTTGCTGATCTTTGTGGGAACGTTCCTCGATAACGTTTCGGCGCTGGTTCTGCTGGTTCCGACCCTGATGGCGACAATTACCGCTGTCGGTATCGACCCGCTTTACTTCGGGGTCTTCACCATCATCGCGCTTGCCGTTGGTCAGTTCACGCCGCCTGTTGGCCTCAACCTCTATATCGCCTCAAATATCGCGAGGGAATCGGTGGAGCGGCTCAGTCGCGCAGTCGTTCCCTTCGTGCTTCTCTATATTGTTGCATTGCTGGTCTTCATCGCAATACCGAAGCTGCTGACAGTGTTTTCATGACAGGATCTGAACCGCGGTCAAAGGTGGTAATCTTTTCGCTCGGCGGAACCATCTCCAGCGTCCGTTCCAGCAGTGGCAAGGCGCTTTCGGGGGCCATGCCCGGCGAGGATCTGTTCCGCCAGTTGAACATTCCCATCGACAGCTCTGTCGAGATTAAGACGCTGTCGCAAAAACCCAGCAATGCGATAACGGCGGAGGATCTTCTCTCGCTGCGCCGTCATTGCATCGCCGCCGCAGCGCGTCCCGAAGTGGCCGGAATAGTCGTGTCCCAGGGGACAGACACGCTTGAGGACACGGTTTATTTTCTCGATACCTGCCTGGATCTGCAGGACACAGGTGTGATCGTCACGGGCGCGCAGCGTGTTCCATATGCCCCGGGATCCGACGCAGGCCCAAACCTGCGCGACGCCATTACCGTAGCTCGAAGCGCTCCCGCGCGCAGGCAAGGCGCGCTGGTGGTATTCAATGAGGAAATCCACGCAGGCGACGCTGTTCTCAAGACAAGCAGTTTCCAGTTGGGCGGGTTTACCTCTCCCGGATACGGACCGCTGGGCTATGTCGACGGTGACATCGTTCGCATGCGCCAGCGCGCGCCCCGTGCGCCGGTGATCGAACCGGGCAATACGCTCCCCCGGGTGGATATCCTGACCGTCAGCCTGGCCGCCCATCCCGCCGTGATCGAAGCATGCGTCAACAGCGGCGCACGCGGTCTGGTGCTGGATGCTGTCGGACGCGGGCATGTGCCGCCCGACTGGATGGAAGATCTGGCAGCCGTCGCCAAAGAGGGAATTCCCATAGCAGTAACCAGTTCAACGCATTCAGGTCGGCTGGCCGAGGCCTATGAATATACAGGATCCCTTGCCGAAATCGCCCAGATCGGCGCCGTCGCGGCTCATAATATCAGCGCCCGCAAGGCCCGCCTGCGAATGATGTGCGCCTTGTCGGCGGGCCAGACCATTGACAGCCAAATCATGAACCCGGTGGAGCAGGGCCCGCTGCCGATTGGTTCGCCCGCAGGGAAACGCAGCTGAGGGAAAGCCTGAGTGGTCGACGCACGAATAGTCCAAGGGGCGTCACTAGAGTCAGGACCCATTGATCATTTGCTCTCGGCGTGATTCAGCCTCCGCAA
>JAUNVT010000161.1 GCA_030540655.1 Rhodobacterales bacterium | reverse complement strand
AACTAAACGATGAAATATTCGTGACTTTCGTGCAGACGCTTGAGCGCGGCCAGGTGAACCTGCCCGATTACCGGATGCCGCCGTTGTCTATGGATTGATCGTTGGCTAATACGACAGCAATAATGAAAGTCACCCGGATCAGCGGCTTTGCCGACCCACTGTATAGCTGCTGCGGCCAACAGGCACTCAATTGCCTCATCAAGGGAGAGCCATGACATGAGCCAGACATTTGCAATCACCCTGCCGGACATCGAGGCCGCGGCCGGGCGCATAGCCGGACATGTGCTGCGCACACCGCTGGTTCATTCGCCACGCCTCTCGGAACTGCTCGGAGCCGAGGTTCTGGTCAAGCACGAGAATATGCATGCGACCGCCTCTTTCAAAGAGCGCGGCGCTGCCAACAAGCTGCTTCAGCTCTCCGAGGAAGAACGCAAGCGCGGCGTCATCGCCATGTCAGCGGGCAACCATGCGCAGGCGGTTGCCTATCATGCCCGCCGCTTCGGTATTCCTGCCACCATTGTCATGCCCGAAACGACCCCGCTGGTCAAAGTCGAGAATACCCGCGCGCAGGGCGCTCGAATCGTGCTTCATGGTGAAACGCTCTATGAGAGCGGCTTCAAGGCGCGCGAAATGGCCGAGGCCGGGGATCTGGTTCTCATCCACCCCTACGATGATCCCGCGATCATGGCGGGCCAGGGGACGATGGCGCTCGAAATGCTGGCGGATGTGCCCGATCTCGATGTACTGATCATCCCGTTGGGCGGCGGCGGTCTGATGGCCGCCAATGCTATCGCCGCCAAGGCAATGCGTCCCGACATCGAAATGATCGGCAGCGAGACCGAAATGTTCCCGGCTTTCCAGAATGCGCTTGATGGCAAAGAGCGCCCGATTGGCGGGCCAACCCTTGCCGAAGGCATCGCCGTCAAGACCGTTGGTGAGCTGACCTTGCCAGTGATCAAGGCCTTGGTGTCCGATATCGTGCTGGTCGATGAGCAGTTGATCGAGCGCGCAGTTAACCTTTATGCCGGGCTGCACCACACTATGGCAGAAGGCGCCGGCGCGGTTGCCCTTGCCGCCATGCTGAAAGATCCGGCACGCTTCGCCGGTCGAAAGATCGGGTTGGTGCTTTCGGGTGGCAATATAGACACCCGCCTGCTGGCTGCTGTCATGGTGCGCGATCTCGAGCGTGAAAACCGGATCGTTTCGCTGCGCCTGACCAGCAACGACTATCCTGGCCTGCTCGGAAAGGCGACAAGCCTGCTTGGCGCGCAAGGAGCAAACATACTCGACGTCAGTCACAGCCGGCGATTTCTGGATCTGCCAGCAAAAGGGGTTTCGATTGACCTGACCATCGAGACCCGCGGCAGCGCACATGTGCAGGAGATCGAGGTAGCGCTGGCAAGCGCTGGCTTCACCGTGCGCCGGGTTCGCCCGCAGGACTTCGCAAAAGACAGCCTTGGTTGAAGGAGGTGATCTTGCCCCAGTTTCACCGGACACCTTGTCGCACACCTCTGATCCGTTCCGCCTGATTGTTCGGGTCGGTCAAGGCCGGATTGTTACAGTAGCAAGTTGTTGTTTTTCATGACGCGGTAGACACGTTTGTGGGTTGCCGGAGCAAGCCCCTCGCTTTTGAGCTTCCGGTTCAGCTCACCCTTGATCCACCGATGGATGCTTTCCTTCAATCAGAATTGTGAATGGCGAAAAAGGATCCAAGCAAGGATTCTGCCTCCATGGCAGACTGCGCGCTTTCGATCTTCAATAATTGACATGATAACTTCCAAAGCCCGTTGCAGAAACAGAATTTTCTCCCTCGCCAAGGAGAATGCCAGTATCATTATTTGCTTGATTTCACGGCTACCCCGCGTCATCGGGAATTATATTCCGCATTATGGAGGTTATGCCATGTTCGGGACATTTCGGTTTGAATTTGTGTCTGGACGCTACCTTTGTGCCCTTCCGGCACTGGTGATAGGTATCGCGCCCCGTGACTTGACGCAGCTGACAAGGTTCCGTCCGCATCATTCGCTTATGGGGAAAGATCGTCATCAGGTGTCGGGTTGATGACACTGACCATGGCTGACTCGGATATAAAGGACGTGGTCATTCCCGCGCGATCTGACGTTGGTGGCCGGTATATACATATTCCCTGGCATGATGGACTGTCTGTCTTCGTCCATGAAAGTTGCCAGCTTTCTTGGACTCGCGCCCGTTCCGACGCTTGCGAGCTACTGAATCAGTCCTGGCTCGGCAACTTAACCTCGACGTACCGCATCATTGATCGTGCCAGAGTTTCGTCATCGGCGCTCTCAGCCTGAAAGTGCAGATTTGCTGCATTGCAACCAACGGCTGCTATACGAAAGCCAAACTAAAGATGTTAACAAGGGAGAAGCAAGAATGACCCATAATCCCGACGTCTGCGCTCAGCGGCCGGCCGCAGGACGCAGAGCGCAAATCAAAACCGTCAAGGCGATGGGCGCGTGGGAAGGCGGTATGGCCACATTGGTGTCGGTACGCGAACATCGGTTCCGCGCTGATGAGCCGGTACATCTTGGCGGCGAGGATACTGCGGCAACGCCGATGGAACTCGTCGCCGGGGCCGTCAATGCCTGTGTTACCGTGGTAATCGCCACTGTTGCAAAGGAGTTTGGCATTGATGTCAAGGATCTACGCACTGAAAGTTTAGCAGATATTGATGTGCGTGGCTTCCATGGCACGGCCGATGTGTCGCCTCATTTCTGCAACTACCGGTTGGTCATAGATCTGACTACCGATGCGCCGCGTGATCAGTTGGATATGCTCTGCGCGCAGACCGAAAAACGCTGCCCTGCTGTTAATCTTGTCCGCGATTCGGGTGCCCCGGTCGAGGTCGTCTGGAATATTTCCTCAAGCCGGGAGCCTGTACAATGACGCCGGCGGGATCATGGACCATCGGCCTCGCCGTGGCTTACACCATCGCTCTAGTGGTCGTCGGCCGGGTGGTTCTAGATCGGCGCCGTGCGGATGGAAGTGCCAGCGGGTTCTTCGTTGGAGGGCGTAATTTCGGCCCCCTCACCGTTGCTTTTTGCATTACCGGGCTATTCTCGGGCTCGTCCTTCATCGCGATCATCGAGCTCAGCTATCGGACAGGGATTTCGGCAGTCTGGTATGGCGTAGCCGAAACCGTGCAGGTGTTGTTGATTGCGCTTTTGCTCGTCAAACCGCTGCGGGAAAAGCTGGTGGTGACAGTGTCCGGCGTCATCGGGGATCGGTTTGGGCGGCTCGCCCTTGGTGTTGGTGGGGCGATCACGGCCCTGACCTTTCCAATGTGGTCGGTCGCCACGGCAATTGCGTTTGCCTCGGCGCTTCATACCTTTACCGAACTGTCGATCTATGCCTCGATCATCGCGACGGCAGTGTTGTTGCTGCTCTTCCTGTGGGCGGGCGGGATGCGCGCGGTTGCGTTCACGCAGACGATGAATTGCATCCTCTTCGCGGCAATGGTTGTCGTCGGCATGGGCGCCGTTCTGCTGAAGCCCGGTATCTCCGGTCTGCGCGAATTGACAGTCGATCGCCCCGAGATGTTCGATCTCTTCGCGGCTGGTCCGACACTGATCGTCGCGTGGTTCGGCACATTCATCGTCAATGTCATCCTGGCGCAGGCCGCGTTCCAGATGGCATTGTCTTGCCGTACGGCGAAGGATGGCCAGAAGGGGCTTTACCTGGCAGCCCTGTTTGGCACGCCGCTGATCCTGGCCAGCATCGTGCTCGGCACTGCAACCGCCATCGTCGTTCCCGGTCAGGGCCGGGCATTGGTTGCCGTGCCAGTCTATATCGCGGAGGTGCTGCCCGCGCCCCTTGTCGGGGTCTTCTTCCTCGGGGTCTGGGCATGTGCGCTCAGCTGGGCCGGACCGTGCCAGTTTTCGGGCGCCACCAGCCTTGGCCGCGATGTCGGCCGCGCGCTCCATCCCGATGCCAGCGAGGCGGATCTCATCCGCTACACGAGATGGGCGCTGGTGCTGCTGACCCTGTTGATGATCTTCTATGCCTTCATGCGCGCCGAGGATTCAGCATGGTGGAACATTCTTGCCTGGACCCTGCGCAATGGCGCCACGCTGGCGCCGATGCTGGCGGTGTTTTTCTGGCCGCTGGCCAACCGCAAGGCGGTTATCCTGTCCATGCTGGCCGGGTTCTCGACAGGCGTGATCTGGTATCACGCGGGAGGATGGTCGCCCCAGACTTTCTTCCTCGGTTTGCATCCGGTCTGGGTGAGCATGTCTGCGAACCTCCTGACATTGGTCCTGGTCACGCTGACCACAGCCCGCTGGCAATTTACGTCAAATTCGCTGCGCCAGCGCTATGCGGCGTGCCTCGGCGGACTGGTCGGCGTGCTCATCGCAACTGTGATGGTGGCAGGACCCTTGCTGGAGAAACTGGGTTTTGTCGGGCTGGTGCTTTTCGTGGGGGTGGTGCTGGCTTCCGGGATGGTATTCCTGCTGACGTCGCCCGCTAGCGCCGCTTTGCCTCGTCAATACCAGCCCAGTTAAGCGGCACGTGCCAGATCAACTTTCCACAGCGCCACCCTCTCACACATTATCAGCCGTGTGAGAGGGTGGTGACCCGAAAGAAGGAATATGATCACTCTGGCAAAATCAGACTCTTCCATTCACATGCCGACGAGTCGTGAGTAATCTCCCGACCCATGGGAGAGCATTTGCCACCATTCTACGCGGGTGCAATGGATCCCATCGAAAGCCTGTTTTAACCACTATAGGATTAATGTGGCCGTCCGGGCAAGAACGCGAGCCACTCAGGTGAAGGAGTTCACGATCCGGACCCGGCCTCTTGTTCCGCCAAGGGATTGGCTTTTACTACGTCGTTGACCTGTACACTACACGGCTGCCGCCGTTATTTTCTGTTTCTGAGTTAACCAGCGCCATGATTCGATTGCCTCAAGGGGGTCCGTTCCGAGCCGGTTTCGGATGTGGTCGAAGCCGGTCCGGAAGAAGGATTTGGATTAATGGCCGTGGCTTTTTCGTGTCGGTGTGTTTTTCCCAAGCTTGTCAGCAGCGGTTCGACCGGCCGAGGCGATGGCCAGAGCCGTAAGCGACATGAGCAGGCCGAGCTTGCGCGGATCATTAAGACGCGTGCCCTCTGTATTGAGGCCCCGGGTCCTGGCATCGCCGAACAGGCATTCGAACGCCCAGCGTTTGCGGTAGGTGCGAAGTGCGGTTGCGCCTCGACGTTGGTGACCACGATCAACCAGCCATCCTTGAGCGGCTTGGCGGCGATGGTCAGAAGCGGCGCGTTGTCCGTCTCGGTGTCCTCTCGGCTGCCGGGACGGGCTCGAATAATCCGGCTTCGCCGAACCTGGTGCAATCGGACTTGCAGGGTGCGGTCATGCCCTTCCCCGGTGGTGATGCGGAGGTTATCTCCGATGCGGCTGGCAACGAGGATATTGTTTTCACACAGGACTCTCTTCCAGCCGGCGCCTCCGAATTCACGGTCGGCCAGAAGAAGGCGGACTGTCTTCGCCGGAAAATCTGCGAGATAGCGCTTCATCAGGGCGATACGCATTGCTGTGTCGAGCAGTCGCGCCCCTTGATCACGGTCCAGATGAGGGGCACCCGGAAACGACGGGTGACGAGCGCAAGCACGAGAAAATTCGGTCTTGCCGATCTGCCAATTCATGCGGCCGAGTGCGAGCAGCCACGATCCGTGCGGCCCCGGCAACCGGATCAACAACGGCAGCGCCCAGTCTTCGTCCAAACGAACATGTTGGAAGAAGCGCTGCAGCCGCCGATAGCTCGATGCCGTCTGCACCGTTCCGGAGCGCTGGCTCGCGATATGACTGAGGTTCATACTCCGGGCGCTAACCATGCCGAGCACCAACGGGCACAGCGTCTCCAGACGGCTCTTGCTCAGGTCGATCTCGGGGCGCAGTATTTCCGTGAGGCCAGTAATGCCTCGGTTCGGCACCGGACGTTTCCTTGGTCGGAGTCGTCCAGTAGAATCCATCCAGCCGCGCTGGGTGGTGTCGCGAAGGTGG
>JAUNVT010000160.1 GCA_030540655.1 Rhodobacterales bacterium | reverse complement strand
GCGCTGCTGGTTCTGCGAAAAAAGGCGGCCGCGATCTGGGGGGACGCAGAGGACGTATGATCAGCACCCCATCGCCAAGCCGCCATCCTGCTGATCAACGCGGCAGTCACCGCTGGCGCGCGGCGTTGCAAAGCCTGCGCCGAACTGGAGATCAGCGACCGGAGCTTGCGGCGCTGGACAAAAGGCGGCCAGATCCATGCCGATCAGCGCCCTCTCGCGGCGCGCCCGGAACCGACCAACAAGCTGAGCGCTGTTGAGCGCGCGACCGTGCTGGATGTCTGTAATTCAAAGGAATTTGCCAGTCTTCCGCCGAGCCAGATCGTGCCGAAACTGGCTGATCAGGGTCGGTATCTGGCATCCGAGGCCGCAGTCTCCACCACCTTGTCAAAACCGTCAGCTTACTGTCCGAGCGCGGCGTTGGCCTCAAGGTGGTCACCGGACAAGGCGCGCAGATCGATACAACAACTGCGGCAGGACGACTTTCATTTGGCATCTTTGCGGCTTTGGCCGAATTTGAAAGTGAGTTGATCCGCGAGCGCACAATGGCCGGGCTCTAAGCCGCCCGCGCCCGTGGCCGGAAAGGTGGAAGGAAGTTTGCGCTGACAAAGGCGCAGGTCCGTATGGCGCAGGCCGCCATGGCCAATCGCGACACGTCTGTGAGTCATCTCTGCAAAGAGTTGGGGATCAAGCCCGTTACGCTCTATCCATACGTAGATCCAAACGGAAATCTGCGTGAGTACGGAAGCCGCGTCCTCAAAATGCCTTAGCGTGTCATTCTGCACTCAGCCGGAATCTACCCCCATTTGCCGGCTACTCCCTTGATATACCACTCAGCCACAGCCAGCATCACCGCGCGCAACGAGCGGCGGCCGCGCTCCGGTGATTGCGGGCAGAAGGGCTGGCCATCATGATCGGCAGTCTTGGGAACCTGCACCATGACCGTTCCGGCCGGCGTGTCGATGCGTCTGGGCCTGTAGCCGTTGGCATGACCTTGGGCGCCCGGCGGCGCGCTCGTAGAGGCTGGCGCTAGGAAATCTCGCGCGTTCGATCGGCATCGCCGCGCGAAAGCCCGCGCAAAGACTGTGGCCAAGTCGCCGGGCCATCCTTCGTGAGCGACTTGGCTTGGTTCTTGCTAACTGCATACCCATGCCGTACAGGCATATTGCCCTACTTCTGGCTCGGCTGCGCAGGTTGAACTCCTAACACAAAAACCCATATTCAAAGAAGGAATTATATAGATGCCGCAGTTGGCGCGTGAGAGGCATAGCGACAACTTCATGGTTTTGCGGCTTGCTGCGGCTGTGCTTGTTCTCTATGGGCATGCCTTTTCTTTGACGGGAACCGTCGCCCCTAGTTATTTAGGCAACGGCATTCACACCGTCGCAGTTAAAATTTTCTTTGTCGTCAGTGGTTATATGATCGCGCTCAGCTGGCAAGGAGACAATGACCCGGTGCGTTATCTTGCTCGGCGCTGCCTCAGGATCTTTCCAGCGCTCGTTGTTCTCTGTATTGTAACCGTTTTTTTGTGTGGCCCGGCACTTACCACGCTGAGTGTCTATGAGTACTTCAACAGCAACGCCACCTATAGGTATTTCAGCAACGTAATCTTGAATCCTGTCTATCACCTGCCAGGCGTTTTTGCGGAACTCGTCTATCCGGGCGCTGTGAACGGGTCGCTCTGGACGCTGCCGATCGAATTCACAATGTATCTTGCGATGCCCCTTGTCCTGATGTGCGGCCGGGGCCTTCTGGTTCTCGTCGCCACCGCCTCCATAGCGGCATCTCTGTGGTTTTGCCGCATTGCGGTGCCCGAGGCGCCTTTGGTCATATGGGGCTCCAACACAGTCATGGCGCTGGAGATGTTTCCTTATTTTCTGATCGGAACAGCCGTTCAGATCCTACATATGCGCCGATTTTTGAATGTCCAAGTCGCGATTGTCTGCTTGGTACTTGCACCGCTATGCGTGTCCAGCTGGCTGACAGCAGAACTCGCCGCACTCATCGTCATTCCATATGTCGCTTTATCGTTCGGCACTGCCAGCCCCCCGGCATTTGCGGCGGTGGCAAGGTTGGGTGATATCTCATATGGAATGTACCTTTACGGCTTCCTGGTTCAACAATGCGTATCTTACCTCATCGGTACAGAAGGACAGCCGTTGCTCAACTTCGTTTTGTCAACGATCATTACCGCGCCATTAGCCGTGCTATCGTGGAAGTTTGTCGAGCGACCTGCGCTGGGATGGAAGCCTTCCAGAGTTCCGACGCCCGCCGCGGCGGACAGCTGAGGAGCCGCATACCAATTTGTGCGGTGAACGGCTCAGTTCACTGTAAAATTTAGCGACCGCAGAGATCAGCAAGTTTCAAGGAATGTCTGCCCCGGGGAATACCGGTCAAGACAAGCTTTTCCGTAAGGCCGCGCGCAAGGTATCGCCAAAGACCTCGGGCGCACAATCGCGCCGGATTGCCTCCAAGGCGCCTGCGCGTAAATGTGCCCATAGCGCATCGTCGCGATAAAGCGTCGCGCAACAGGCGGCAAAGCTCTCGGCACTTCCAGCGCTCATTAGCTCCTGTGCGTGCGACCAGCCCAGTTGCCGGGCCAGAAGATCTGTTGCGACCGTTGGCAAACCGACCGAAGCAGCTTCGTGAACCTTCATTGGAACACCTGCCGCATAGCGTGTAGGTGCGATGAAGAGCCGGGCCTGTGCATAAAGCGGATCCAGATCGTCAACCTTGCCGAGGATATGCACCCGGCTGCTTTCCAAGGCTCGCACCGCAGAAGAACCCGCGCGCCCGGCAACATGTAACTGCCAATCTGTTCCAATCTCGGCGTCAATGCGCGGCATAATGGTGCGGACGAACCATTCCAGAGAGTCAGTGTTGGGGCTGTGGTCATCGTCCAGCGCGCCCACGAACAGCATGTCACGCCTCCCCTCCGGCCCGCCGCCCACTGGGCGCGGCGACAGCGCGTGGCCCAGAACACGCACATCGGCAAAGCGATGCGCCCGAAAGGCACTTGCCTCAGCTTCCGAGACAGAAAACACTGTTCGCGCGCCATTGGCCAAGGCCAGTTCATCCTTCAGTGCCTGATCTCGATTAAAAGATTTTTGGCCATTAAGCTGGGCCAGCACGGCATCACGCTCGGCAAAGATGGCTTCTGCATCGTAAAGGACGGGCACATGCTTCCAACTTGGCACTTGTGCCACGGCATCACGGAACTGAGCCATGTTATGGGGGCGGCTGACAAGGATCGCATCAAAACATCCCACGCGACCCCGAAGGAAATCCACCAGTGGAGTTATCGGTGCTCCCAACATCAGCTCGGTTGTTGCCGGGATAACCTCATAGGCTTGCTCGCAGGAAAAATACGGAACCGCCGTCGGGTATAATGTAGCCGACCAGCCCGCCGCACCGATTTCGGACAGCATTCGAGCTGCGCGGGGGTACCCTGAGCCGAGATGAGGCAGCGGCACCCTGTCGTCTATGACCAGAAGCCGGGGTGCGGAATCGCGCCGTTGCCGTGCCCGCACGGTAGGAGTTGCGGGGGGCAGGTGCCGGGCCGCCAGCGCCATGGCATGTTTGCGCCGAAAGACATCGCAATTCTGTTTTTGTAACGCAACGGCGGCATCGCTTGTTTTTGAACTGCCAAACTCGAAATGCATGATCTTAACGTCCGGGTCGTAAACCACGCGGCGGCCGGTTTGCCAGATGCGCATGCACAAATCGGTCTCTTCATAATAAGCGGGAGAAAATGCCTCGTCGAATCCGTCCAATTTTTCCCATAGCTCCCGGCGCATCATCAGGAAGGCTCCAGAGCAGTAATCCACATCCCGCCGGAATCGGAATTCCGCCTCGCCCGGATCGCGGCCACGGCCATACCCGTGACAGGCCCCATTGTTGAAGATGATACTGCCCGCCTCTTGAAGCGTACCGTCCAGCATAATGATCGGGCCTCCCACGGCGCCAATCCCGTCATCCTCCTCCAAGCGGTTAATGGCCGCAGGAATGGTGCCGGGCAGCACCCGGACGTCGTTATTCAACAGTAAAAGATATTCTCCCTGCGCCTCCTGAGCCGCCCGGTTGACGCCGCGCAGGAAATGCAGGTTCTCACCGCTTCGCACTATCTTGACGCCGTCGAGACGGTCCAGCAGCGCTGAGGTATCGTCACTCGATCCGTTGTCGAGGATGACGATCTCGACCGGGAGATCGGCATTTCGCTGAAGGGATTGCAGGCAGTGGAAGGTCAGTTCGGCCTGATTATAGAGAATGAGAATGATACTGAGCTTTGGCGTATCGCCGGACGGTTCAAAGATCAGCCGGTCATCACCGGCCAGAAAGCGGGTCAGATCGTGCATGCAGTGGGCGCGGAATTCCTCTTTGGCTGCGCTGAGATGTGCCTCAGGGGATGCGAACTGTTTGGTTCGGGGCCGGGTCCCTGGCAAGATAAGCGCAGGCATCTGATCGGACAGGGCCCATTCCAGATCAAGCCGGGAATTTATCGTCAACGGCATGTCTGTCGGCGGCAACTGATCGGCTTGGCCAGCATGGATCCAGCGCAAACCGGCCACCTCGCACGCGTAGAAGAACAGGCGTTCAACCGCATGCGCAAAGGTTCCATCGGTTTGTCCCGCCTCTTCGGAGAAATCCTCAAGCTGTATATTTGCATTCAGAAGGGGCCGGATAGCAGCGGGCCGAACCCAAAACATCGACCCAGCTGGAAAGCCGAGAGGGCTGTCGGGATAAAGCTGGACCCCCATCTGCCCGGCCAATTCCTTCGCGTGATCGTAATTAGCGCCCCAGTTCATATAATCGCGATTCATGACCAAGTTCGGCGGCGCCACCATGCCCAGTTCGGGTGCGACAGCAAATGCTTCAAGGATCGACTCCACAGTCTGGCGCGACCCCAGAAGCGCCTTGATCAGATCGTCGCGCCATACATTCAAAGACTCGTTATGCAACGAAGCTTTGGTATGCAGGAAAAGGACAAGATCCTGACTGTCATATATATCGGCAAAACTGACAAGTTTGGGGGCGATATCTCGACCTCGGTTGGGCACTATGCGGACCTCAGTCCGGCTTGCGGGTCCCTCGGCGAAAACTTCTCGCAGGATTCCGGCCTTTTCATCAGTGTCTGTCGAGATGAACAGGGAAAAGGGAGCTGGAAAAACTTGCAGCGCGTCGCGGAACCACTTGGCCTGGTCCAAATAATAGACATGCAGCACGACTGCAATACGAACTTCCGGACGAGCTTGGGTCAGTGATGTGGCAAAGGGCAAGAGGACTGTCGGCGTTGGATCCCGATCCGCTCTTGCCCGAGACCCGGGCTGGAGGGTTCCGGGGTGGCTTATTCCTCGCGCCGCGGACATCATGAAACGTCTCGGATCGCGTTTCTGAGCGGAACGCTCATATTTTTGAGATAGCTCTGGGTTGACTTTACCCAGCAGACGCGACAACTGCAGCGCGCTTTCATACCGGAGGCGATTGCCTAGCGGCACGAGCGGACTGCGCAGAAATCTGGTCACCGCGATGCGCAGCGCCTCATTCTCGCTCCGCGCCGCTTCCAGCTTTGCAGAATAAATACTTTGCAGCATTTCGTTCTGGCTCTGTGCGACTGTCAACTCAGCATTATGCGTCCTGCGCAGCGCATCATTTTCACTCTGCGCCACTTCCAGCTTTGCCGCTTGAACACTGCGCAGCATTTCATTCTCGCTCTGCGCAATAGTCAGTTCGGCATCGTGCGCCCTGCGCAGTTGTTCGGTTTCATTCTGCACCGCTGCTAATTTTTCAGCATAAGTGCTGCGTAACGTTTCTTTTTCACGCTGCATTTCGACTAGTCCGGCCGCCTGTGCCCGCGCAGCGATCTGCAAGCTGCAAAAAGCGTTCCCGCATAAATCAGATGACAGGTTCAACTGTGTACGGCAGTCATCTAGAACGCCAAGCGCTTTGGGATGCATGGGATCGGATGCAAGAGAAGTAATGGCCTTGTATGCCATCGCCAGAAGGCGCGTTTGCGCTTCGCCGGTGCCGGCCAGCACACCTTCTTCACCCTCGAAATGACGCAGCCCAGTCTGAATGTGTGCGGAGGCGATC
>JAUNVT010000159.1 GCA_030540655.1 Rhodobacterales bacterium | reverse complement strand
GCGGTACCTTCACCCGCACCGGACCAATGCCGGTCATCACATCGCGTTCCGGCAGATGACCATGACGAACCAGGCGTGCCCGCCCGTCCTCGAGCCTATCCCCGGAATAGGCGTTCATGAGCGCGGACAGCTCTGCATGGATCGCCTGTTCGATCAGCTTGCGCGCGCCATCCCGCAAGACGTCCGTGAATGGGTCCGATGAAAAACCCGATGGATCGGGCAATTGGGTGATGGTATTCTCTCGCATGTGGCATATCCCTTTCTCAGCTGAGAATTGACGGCGACTCGACACCGCCATGATATGTCGCCCCTCAGGGCATCACCAACTTTCGCGCGTTTCTCAAGTGATGAACGGCTAAACCGGTACCTCAGGCAACTGGATGACGCTGACAAAGACGACACCACTCCGACGAGGCATGTCGAAAACATGGAAGAGAAAATAGCCGCGATCAAAAAACGGCGTTCCCGTCTTGAGCAGCATCGTGCAGAATTGGACGCCAGCGGCGAGGATCAAATATCCCTGACGATCCGGATGCCCGCGCAATGCAGTCATCAAGTGGCATTGGGGTTGGTTACAACATTCAGATCGCCGTTGATACAAAGCACAAACTGATCGCAGAGCAACAGGTTCATAACAAAGTCAGCGACCTGGGATTGCTGGCTGAGACAGCCAACACCGCGCGGGAAAACCTGAGCGTTGATCAGATCGATGTCGTCGCTGACCGGGGTTACTACAAGATTGAAGACATCGAAGAGTGTAAGGCCGCTGGTGTGACGCCTCATGTCCCAAAGCCGCTCCGCGGCTCCGCTGTCAGACAGGGGTTCTTCACAAAAGAGCAGTTCCAATATGATGCTGATGCAGGCGTCTTGATCTGCCCGGGCGGGGAAACTCTGGAGCCAGAATGCAAGAGCAGGATCCGCGATAATGACGCTGCCGGAGTTGTGACCAAGAAAGCGTGCAAGGCGTGCGGCCTGCGGGCGCAAGGTATAAATGCTGCCTTTTGAAAAGTCATGCGATACGCGAATGAGGCCATTCTGGGCAGGATGGCGGCGCGGCTCGCAGCGAAACCTGAAGTTTTGGATCAGCGCCGCGAGAGCGTCGAACTCCTGTTTGGTTCGATCAGGCAATGGATGGGGCAGAGGGACTTCCTCATGCGCCGACTCGAGAATGTCAGGGGCGAGTTCAGTCTGACGGCACTGGCCTGCAATATCCGCCGCGCCTTGACCCTTGTGGGGGGAACCGGCCTCATTCAGGCGATCAGGGTCTGACGGGGGCTATTGTCCGCCAATTCGGGCCAAAACAGGCCCCATAATCCCATATGGAAGCCGTTTTCTGAGGTTCTGACAGCCCAAGTTTTCAAACGCGCCAAAAAATCCTAATGGCATTTCTGGAATTCCATTCTGCGCGGTGGGAAGGCAAGTTTCCACACAGGCTGGAGTGTTTGCGGCTAGGTCAACTCTGCAGCGCCGATGATACTCACCGACAGATGCCATGAGCCGTGTTCATGGCTCTTGTGCGCGAGGAGTTCCTGATGCTTATCCTTGCATGAGGGGCCGCGTTGCGCGTCATTTGTTACCTTCTGACGGAAATTTTGGGGAGCGCCAAGCCGCCTCCGCGACAGATCGCAATATCATTGAGGCAAAGACTGAAGATGTCAGATACAGTTGCGCCAAGTGACGGCGTTCCTCGGCCTCGTTCCGAAGCTGTGCAGCCCGCGCCGCAGAAGTCCTTGGTGCCTAACGCCTTGAGCAAGAAGAGGAAGTATGCGTGAGCCAAGCATCCCAAAGGGGCCAGAAATACGAAAATCTGATCGCGGCCGCCCGCGACGGCACACCGGCCGTGACAATTGTCGCACATCCCTGCGATGACTCCTCGCTGCGCGGAGCCATCGCCGCCGCCGACGAAGGGTTGATCGAGCCGGTGCTGGTCGGCCCAGAGGCAAAGATCCGCGGTGTCGCCGACGAGCACGGCATTGACATTACCGGGCGCAGGATCATCGATGCCCCGCACAGCCACGCCGCCGCCGCCAGCGCCGTAACGCTGATCCGTGAGGGAAAGGGCGAGCTTTTGATGAAGGGCAGCCTGCACACCGACGAGCTGATGCAAGAGGTGGCCTCTGCCGCCACCGGTCTGCGCACCGAGCGCCGCATAAGCCATGTTTTTGTCATGGATGTTCCGGGCCATCCCGAGACTCTTTTCATCACCGACGCCGCGGTCAACATCTTTCCCGATCTCGACGACAAGCGCGACATCATTCAGAACGCGATTGATCTCTGGACCGGTATCGGCATGGGCACGCCGCATGTCGCCATCCTTTCCGCAGTCGAGACCGTGACCAAGAAGATTCCGTCGACCATCGACGCCGCCGCCCTTTGCAAGATGGCTGAGCGCGGCCAGATCACCGGTGGTCTGCTGGAAGGCCCACTTGCTTTCGATAATGCCATCGATCCCGAGGCGGCCCGCATCAAGGGCATTCCCGGTCCGGTCGCCGGTCACGGCCAGATCCTCGTCGTCCCAGACCTCGAAGCCGGTAACATGCTCGCCAAGAACCTGATCTTTCTGTCTCATGCGGACGCCGCCGGTATCGTTCTGGGCGCGCGGGTTCCAATCATCCTGACCTCGCGCGCTGACACGGTTCGTACGCGTCTGGCCTCTTGCGCCGTGGCTGCGCTTTACGCCAACGCCCGTCGCCAATCTGCGGCGGTCACGGCATGACGGTCGAGGTGATCCTCGTCGTCAATGCGGGGTCGTCGAGCCTGAAGTTCCAGATCTTCGACCTTGCCCGAGACGGGCTTGAGCGCCGCGTTCGCGGTCAGATCGACGGCATTGGTGTGCGGCCGCGCCTGCGCGCCGCCGACAGGGACGGCATCAGGCTTGTGGATCGCAGGTATGAACCCGCACAAATTCCCGATCTGCCCGCCGCCATTGCCGAAGCCCGTGACTGGCTCAGCAGTCTTGAAGGGATCACCCTGCGCGCCATCGGTCACCGTGTGGTGCATGGCGGACCAGAGTTCAACCACCCAGTCCTGTTGAACGCGGACATCCTTGAGCAGCTCGGGCGCTATCAAAGCCTCGCGCCGCTGCACCAGCCAAACAACCTGGCACCCATCCGCCTTGCTATGGAGATCAACCCGGATGTGCCGCAGGTGGCCTGCTTCGACACCGCATTTCACCGGGGCCACATACCGCACACCGATTGCTACGCCTTGCCGCGCGCCTTTTATGACGAAGGTATCCGCCGCTATGGTTTCCACGGCCTCAGCTATCAATATATTGCCGCCCGCCTTCCTGAAATCGCACCGGAGATTGCCGGTGGCCGTGTAATCGTCGCCCATCTTGGCAGCGGTGTCTCGATGTGCGCACTCGCGGGCGGCCGCAGCATTGAAAGCACCATGGGCTTCACGGCGCTTGATGGTCTGCCGATGGGCACCCGTCCGGGCCAGCTCGACCCGGGAGTGGTGCTGCACCTGATCGAGGAAAGGGGCATGACCGCGCCCGAAGTCGCAAGCCTTCTGTACAACGACTCCGGCCTCAAGGGCCTCTCGGGCATCTCCAGCGACATGCGCGACCTGCTTGCCAGTGACGATCCCGCAGCCGGTTTCGCCATAGACCATTTCGTTCATCGCTCGGCGCTCAACATCGGCCTGCTCACCGCCGCACTGAACGGTCTTGATGCCTTCGTCTTCACCGCTGGCATCGGCGAACATGCGCCCGAAATCCGCGCCCGCATCGCCGGACGTCTCGGCTGGCTCGGTGCCGAGCTTGACAGGTCGGCCAACGACGCTGGCGCAACCCTCATCTCGACACCGGCAAGCAAGGTGGCGCTGCTTGTCATCCCGACCGACGAGGAACTGATGATCGCCCGCGCCACCCTCGCCTTGCTTGATGACGCCCTCACCTGATGCAGGAAGCCTTGTCATGACGCCCGAACTCGCCTCTGTTGACAGGGGCGGTCGCGGAATTTGGACCAGTTGCCAAAGTGAATTACCTGACAAAAGAGATTATCCCCAGTGACGAAGATGGTGAACCATTCTCAAGAGTCAAAAGGGCGGATTCCACTGCAGCGGCAGCATTTGCCCCAGTGAACGACCGGGTTCTTCAAACAGAGGACGTCAATGACCTTGGTTCGCGCGGATTCGATGCATAGGTGCAGTGAAACGGAGGCCACCATGCAAAATTTCTCGCTTCTCGATCTGTCCCCTGTGGTTGAGGGGGAAAGTACCGCCGACGCTCTTGCAAACACCGTGGATCTTGCACGTGTGGCGGAGAGGTCCGGCTATCACCGCTACTGGCTGGCCGAGCATCACAACATGCCCGGAATTGCCAGCGCCGCGACGGCCGTGGTGATCGGCCATGTGGCCGCTGCGACCAGTTCGATGCGTATCGGTGCAGGGGGTATCATGCTGCCCAATCATGCGCCGCTTGTCATTGCTGAGCAATTCGGAACGCTCGCAACGCTTTATCCCGGACGGATCGATCTGGGACTGGGCCGGGCACCGGGCACCGACGTGGCAACCGCGCGGGCGCTGCGTCGCCACATGGCGCCAGAGGACAGTTTTCCTCAGGATGTACAGGAATTGATAGGGTATTTCGACGAGGCGCCGGAGGGGAAGCCCGTTCGTGCCATCCCTGGCGAGGGCACGCACGTTCCGGTCTGGATCTTGGGATCCAGCCATTACGGAGCCCGATTGGCGGCATATCTGGGTCTGCCTTATGCATTCGCCTCGCATTTCGCACCGGCGATGCTGGATGAAGCATTGGCAATCTACCGGAACACTTTTCGACCGTCGGACCTTCTGGAAAAACCGCATGTGATGATCGCGGCGGGGATCTGCGCAGCTGAAACGGATGCCGAAGCCACGTTCCTTCGCTCTTCTCAACTTCTTGCATTTGCGCGCCTCAGGACAGGGAAGCCAGGCAAACTTCCACATCCAACCCATAATCCCGAAGCGGAAATCCCGCCCCCGGTGATGGCACAGGTGAGGCAGGCGCTGTCCTGTTCAGCCACCGGGTCACCCACAACCGTAAAGGACACCCTTGGCGCCCTGATCAAAGCTTACGAACCTGATGAATTGATGGTGACTGGCATGATCCATGATCATGCCGCCCGGGTCCGATCATTTGAAATCGCCGCGGATGTATTGACGGCTTTGACTGGGTCCTGACGCGGTCGATTTAATGCTTGGCAACCTTTCAAGAACAGCCAGATTGACTGGCACTGAAAGTCGTGAACAGTTTATCTATTCCGCCCAAAAAGTTGTTTCAATTATTGTGTAATACCTTGGAGGTAAACCTTTGCCATTCGGCCAGAACGGTCACCAGTGCGAGCAAAATATACATACAAGTGCGGCAACTTCACCCATCTTGGCTCCAGACCAGCAGTTCAACAAACGTTCTTTAATTGCGGCATTGTCAAGGCATGTTGCGGTATGTGAGTCCGGGGGCGTGATCCTCCGAGTTTGCGACCGTCGAGTTTTGTCCGCCCATGATGGTTCTCGGTGGTGGACCGTCTCCGATGTCGTCTGCGAATTGCGCGGTGGCTGACGCATCCCATCCGTTCGGACAAGATCGATGAACCTCGGTTCCGTCGGGACGCGTTCTTTCCGCCAGCCCAGAGGGATGCTGTTCAGGCACCAGCCTCCTGTGTCCATGGGTCGTCAAGTTTCTAATTTCCAGGAGGTCGGTGTCAGCACAGCGATCTTGCGTGGCTGTGCCGACGGCGGCTTTGCGGAACCCGCACCGCCCGGCCTATGAAATGATTCAGAATTTCTACGTTGAGAAGTGCGCCAGTTGCCTGATTAAGCAAAGACCCGCTTCAGACGGAAGCCGCGCATCGTAGCATCGCTGCATGTCCAGAGATGGTTTGACCAGCTCATTTCACTCGACTGATGCCGCCTCGATGTCAGAGCAAGGAACACCGCCACATCTGAAGGTTGGCCGACCCGGTCAGGATAAGCGGCAAGACGACGAAGCTGAATGACAGAATGGGGGCCAAAGCCTGGAATGGTCATCAGGTGGTGCGTGATCGCGTCGCTTCCGGACTTTGCTTTGCGATTAAAGATTATGCACATGCCGATCTGCTTGGGAGTCAGAGTTCGTTTCTTGAGCAGCCCTGCTATTTGTTCCGGATCCGCTGGCGCGGAGCCCTGCGCCACAATCTCCCCGTCGTCATCAACAACACAGATCGAAACTGAAGTGGTCTGGCAAATTTG
>JAUNVT010000158.1 GCA_030540655.1 Rhodobacterales bacterium | reverse complement strand
GGCACGCCGGATGCGGCCAGTGTTTATTGGTCCAGAGTGTTCTTATCCCCACAGTGCTCCACAAAAATTGTGGGTATCTTTTGTAACCGAGATGATCCGTCATACCTTCTCCTGCCGTTTTGATCTCTGAATTTCCCCGGACCGGCCCGTAGCATCTGCACAATTGTCACTGGCTTTCTGTCAGCCTTGCCGCGGCCTAAGTTCACCGCAGCGACTTGTCCCGCACGGCCGGTCTTGGCCCAGACAGCACCCATGGGCCGGTCTGATTTCGAAAAGCGTGACGTTTGGGTCAGTATCACGTGACGCGGCCCGTTGATCGGATTCAGAAATTCGCGGCATTGGGTCAAAGATGCACGACATTCCCCATCTGACGAGGGACTTCGACCATCAAGGAATGGTTGATGCCGCTGGACCCTATCTCGGGCGCGCGGGGCGCCATCCCGCCGCGATCGCTTCGGCTTCGTCACTGAACCAGGCTTCGCCTTTCGACGTGTCGATCTTCGTGCGCGCGTAACAGGCAGACCAGGGCGTGTGATAGATCTTCTCGCCCTTGCGGTCGATATTGCCCTTCACCGGACACCCGGGACGCGGTGAGGCCGCCGCCGCGCGCGCCCAGCTGTCTGCGCGGTAAGCTGCAGGTGTCGTCGGCTCCGCCCCACCGCGCCAGATGCCGATGCCGGCTTCCCGCGCCGCCGCTTCCTGTTCCACGTAATCATCGCTGTAGTCGGTGTAGGCCCAGGCAAGGCCCCTGCCGATCAGGGCAGCCCCGAGATCGACGCCATCGATCTCGCATGTCGAGACAAGACGGCCGTAACCGTCGACCTGCAACATCTCGCAGGAAATCTCCTGTCCTTGCGTCAGTTCGACCAGCAGATCCGTCGCCGCCACATCGCAACGCCAGCTCCGCCCGTCAGCCAGTTCGCAGGACTGCCCCGCTTCTGCCGCATCGACGCCATGAAGCCGCACAGATGCCGCACCCACCCGCACCGTGTCGCCATCGATCACGCTGGCAGTGCCGGTGATGATCGCGGGTTGGGCGACGAGCGGCTGAATTGCCAGAGCAAATGAGAGGGCAAGCGAGCGCGTCACAAAAGCCACGCGTTTGACGGTCGAAATGGCGGACTTCCTTCAGACCTGTGCGCAGCCATCAAGCGGAGCACCGTTATGCGCCCCTCTTAAAGAGAAAGCGTGCTTGTTTCCAAGCAAGGGTCTGGAAGGAGGTAAATCCACGCACCGAAAACATCAACGATCGAAGGTTCGGTCAGACGGTGTAGACGCTGCGGTGAGTGGCGGTCTTGAACGCAAGCCGAAAAACGCATCGACACGGAACGAGGGCACCAGCAGGTTGACGATAGGCGCCACCTGGCGATGCCCGGCTGATGAAAGAGCTCAAGATCAGGATGATGGAACAGAATCTCAGCGTCATTCGAATATGCAAGGTGGATGCGTCTTGTCAGGCAATGATCCTTGATCCGCGGGTGTGCGACTGATCCCGGTCCAGCCTGATGAATATTCCGTTCCTCCGCCTCCGTAGGGGCAATTAACTCGTCTCTTCTCCGATAAGCCGGACATGGTTTTAAATCAAAGCCTCTGAGAGGAGATTGGTCCCTGATTTCATGGGCTGGGTAACATAATCGGAACATTTGTTCTATGTATGTGCACCGCCAACCATGTCCGACGTCGCGAACCAACAGCTGACATACGGATCTTTCATCTGAATCGGAGATTGAACATGTTCCGACGCGTTGCCACTGCCGCTGCAGTTGTGTTTACCCTGCTGGGGTCAGGTACACAGGCGCAAGAGCGTCAACTGCTGAACGTGTCCTATGACATAGCTCGCGAACTCTATGCCGCGATCAACCCTGCTTTTCTGGCCCAATACGATAGCGCCGCGGGTCTGACCATCGAACAGAGTCACGCCGGATCTTCCAAGCAGGCGCGGGCGATCCTGCAGGGTCTTCAGGCCGACTTCGTAACCTTTAATCAGGTGCTCGACGTGCAGGTTCTGGCCGATGCGGGACTGGTGGCCGCAGACTGGCGGGAGCGCTTTCCCAACAACGCCTCGCCCTACTACTCGCTGCCATCGTTCATGGTCCGGGCGGGCAATCCCAAAGGGATCGAGGATTGGGACGATCTGGCGCGTGAGGGTGTCAGTGTGGTGTTCCCCAATCCCAAGACCTCGGGGAATGCCCGCTATACCTACCTTGCCGCCTGGGCCTACGGTTTGGCCCACAATAACGGCGACGAAGCCGCGGCGCGTGACTTCGTGGACCGGCTGCTGTCCAATGTGGCCGTATTCGATACCGGCGGGCGTGGTGCGACCACCACTTTCGCCGAGCGTGGAATCGGCGACGTCCTCGTAAGCTTCGAGGCCGAGGTTGCCAACATCGTGGCTACCAACGACGATTACGAGAGCGTCGTGCCTTCACAGTCGATCCTGGCAGAGTTTCCTGTCGCCGTGGTGGAAAGGGTCGCCACTGCGAAAGGAACCGAGGAGGTCGCGAACGATTACCTCCAGTTCCTCTACAGCACCGAAGGCCAGACGATCCTCGCGTCCTTCAACAACCGCGTTCACGACCCCGCGGTCATCAAGACCAACTCGGAGCGCTTCCCCGACTTGGATCTCGTCACGGTCGAGGATGTGTTTGGCAGTTGGGAGACAGCACAAAAGACGCATTTCACTTCGGGCGGCGTGCTCGACCAACTCCTGAGCGACTGAGGATAATTGCCGGTGGACGACGCGCAGACACTTTCCGTGACAGCGGATGGCAGGATGCGCCGTTGGCGCCGCCGTCGCAGTCCCCTGCCGGGCCTTGGACTGACGCTTGGCGTGACGCTGGCGTTCGTTCTGGTAATCGTGCTTCTGCCGCTGGCAGGGCTTGGCTGGCAACTCGTGCAATTGAACCCCAACGAGTTCCTCGCCGTGATCGCCGAGCCGCGCACACTGGCATCGTTGCGGGTGACCATCGGTGCGGCAGCGGCAGCGACCGTGGTAAACGGTGCCTTCGGGCTGCTGCTGGCGTGGGTGCTGGTGCGCTATCGCTTCCCCGGCCGCGCTATCCTGGATGCCTTGGTGGACCTGCCCTTCGCCCTGCCTACCTCGGTGGCGGGGATCGCGCTCGTCGCGCTCTACAGCGATGGCGGCTGGATCGGTGATCTGCTGGAGCCTCTTGGCATCAAGGTTGCCTATACGTGGTGGGGTATCGTCGTCGCCATGATCTTCACGTCAGTTCCTTTCGCAGTGCGGGCCGTGCAGCCGTTGATCGAGGAGCTCGACGCCGCCGAGGAAGCCGCGGCGGCGACCCTCGGCGCAGGGCGGTGGCAGACGTTCAGGCTGGTGACGCTGCCGCACCTGCTGCCTGGTATCCTGACTGGAACCGGCCTAAGCTTCGTGCGGTCCCTGGGGGAGTTCGGCGCCGTGATTTTCATCGCCGGCAACCTTCCTTATAAGACCGAGATTGCTTCGCTGCTGATCATGATCCGGCTGGACGAGTTCGATTATCCCGCCGCCGCTGCCGTTGCCGGGACCATGCTGGGACTGTCCGTGATCCTTCTTGTTGCCATCAATGCCGGTCAGGCGCGGCTTTACCGCCGCTTTGAGCGGGGTGCCTGACATGGGCCGTATTGCACTTATCGCCGCCGCCATACTGTTCGCGCTGCTCACCATCGTCGTGCCAGTCGCAGCCATTCTCGCGCGCGCCTTCGCAGATGGGACGGGCGCCTGGCTCGCGGCCGTGACGGCACCTGACACGCTCGCGGCTCTGTGGCTGACGGTGCTGACCGCGCTGATCGTGGTGCCGATCAATATCGTCTTCGGACTCTGTGCGGCATGGGCGATTGCGCGGTTCCGCTTTCCGGGACGTCGTGCGCTGCTGGTCATCATCGAAATTCCGTTTGCCATCTCGCCGGTCGTGGCGGGCCTGTGCTTTCTTCTGGTCTTCGGCGCCTACGGACCGGTAGGACAGGCGCTGCAACCCTATGGTATCCAGTTGATGTTCAACCTGACCGGCATCGTGCTGGTCTCGCTGTTCGTGACCTGTCCTTTCGTGCTGCGCGAGGTGCTGCCTGTCCTGCAGGCCGACGGCGAGGACGAGGAGCGTGCTGCGCTGACGCTCGGAGCCAGCGGCTGGCAGATCTTCCGACTTGTGACCCTGCCGCGTGTCACCTGGGCGCTTCTCTACGGCGCCACTTTGGCTACTGCGCGCGCCATTGGCGAGTTTGGTGCCGTCAGTGTCGTCTCCGGCGCGATCCGGGGACGCACGATGACGCTGCCGCTTCAGGTCGAAGCGCTCTACAACGACTACGACGCCACGGGCGCTTTCGCGGCCGCTACCGTGCTGGCCCTGATCGCGATGCTGACGCTGGCGCTGCGCGGCTTGATTGCGGCCTTTCATCCCGTGCGGGGGGCGCGCGCATGAGCCTCGATATTCAAGGCATCTCGAAGTCCTTCGGCAGCCAGGCTCCGATCCTGCGCGAGATCTCCCTGACGGTGGATAACGGAGAGTTTCTCGCGCTACTCGGACCCTCCGGCTCGGGCAAGACGACACTGCTGAGCGTAATCTCGGGTCTGGTTCAGCCCGACGAGGGACGCCTTTTCCTCGACGGCGAGGACATCACAGACCTGCCTGCAGGCCGCCGTCGCTTTGGCACCGTATTTCAGAGCTATGCGTTGTTCCGGCACATGACTGTCGCCGAAAACGTGGGCTTCGGGCTGCGGATTGCCCCGCACGGCACGCGGCCATCGCGCGGGGAACGCGCCGCGCGCGTGGCGCAATTGCTTGAAGCCGTCGGGCTTGCGGATCTGGGTGACCGTTATCCGGCCCAGCTCTCGGGCGGTCAACAACAGCGGGTTGCAATGGCGCGCGCACTGGCCATCAAACCCCGGTTGCTGCTGCTGGACGAACCCTTCTCAGCGCTCGACGCGCAGGTGCGCCTGAGTTTGCGAGCCATGGTCCGCGACCTTCCACGTAAGCTGGGCGTCACGGCGATCCTCGTCACCCATGATCAGGCCGAAGCATTCGCCATTGCCGACCGGGTCGCGGTCATGAACGCGGGTCGGATCGAACAGATCGGCAGCCCCGAAACGTTGGCCGCTTCCCCCCACACAGGCTTCGTCCGCGAGTTCCTGGAGGCTGGACGCTAGATGTATAATCCCGCGAAGAGGGAGCTATGCGGTAATCTAGGTGATGGTGTGATTTGAAATGCGGCGTATCGGGGGTATCCTGCCAATCAGCGCGTGCCACGAGCTCTCGGCAACGTCTATAACTCTGGTATCCGGCCTACGGCATATCGTGACGGTTTCCATCGACTGTTCAGCTGAAGCCGAAGTTCCAGATTGCCACGGGAACACCACATAACAACAGCAATGCAGCAACTACCAGTGCACCGTCCCGGGTCAGCAAGCCCGCAGCGAACAGCGCGATCACGGCAGAAGCGATGGAACCCGAGGTCGGGATCAGTTCCATGAAAGGCATGAAGAGCGTGAGTGCCATGATCAGCACCAGCGGCAGATAAAACCATGGCCGGTGAAACAGGAAGGTAAGCCGTGCCTTCGAGACCCGTTCCACAAAGTGCAAGGGCTTGCGTATCCATCCGATCCCTTTGCAGAGCCTGGCTCCGGATAAACGCCTTCGGGTGATGATGCCGGGTAACCACAGATGTTTTCGCCCCATGATCATCTGGGCAGCCAGGAGAAACGTGATGACGGCAACCACCGCCGTGATGCCTGGTATCGCACTGGCGGGTGAGGTGGAAATCAGGGAAAAAATCAGCATCACGGCGGCGAACGCTTTTCGTCCGAGCTTTTCAATGATGTCCTTCACCGTGATTTCATCGCTGTCGACCGCTGCCTCAAGACGGTCAAGAACGTCACTGAGCGCGTGTTTTTCAGTCATGTTTCGAGTTGCTCCCATTGGCGCGCAAAGTGGCATAATAAGCGACGAGCGCGCTGATATCTCCGTCTTCCAGGTTTTGGGCTGCCTTTCGTATCAACTCGGCCTGGTGGCCGCCGAATTCACCACCTTAAGCAGCAGGTCAATCAACCCGCCGATCAGCCAAATTTTAAGGTCACGCCCTGATCGAGCAAGGCATCATGCAGCTTGTGATTGCCATAGACCTGCCTCTCGTCCAAAGCAGCCTTCGCTCCCTGGGCTTTCACACGTCGTTACAAGGGGCATTGTCGGCTTTCAGGCTAGGGCCGCATTCCGAAAGCCAATCGAACAGCGACAGCTGCGCCATGATGGTCTCTGCA
>JAUNVT010000157.1 GCA_030540655.1 Rhodobacterales bacterium | reverse complement strand
GATCGGCAAACAATACCGACAGGCGGCTTTTCCGACCCGTTCAACGCGCAGGCGACACTTGCGGCGCAGATCCGAGCAATAACTTGTTCAACAGATCATCAGGCGGAAAATGGTGGGCGACCCAGGAATCGAACCTGGCGTGCGTCTCCGCGAGGGAGTTACAGTCCCCTGCCACACCTTGCGGCCTGTCGCCCACTTTGCAGGGCAAATGGCTGCCCTGCGTGGGCCGCTGATTACTAGCGCGCCCGGCAAGCGTCAACCGTTAAAATCGTTTCCCTAAACCTGCTTGCGTGCGTGGGCGGGGCAGCGCATCTTGTGGCGCTGATGATACCCGGGGATGGGCGCAATGAAAAAACCGAAATGGGTTGTTGAAAAGGAACAGGCCAGAAAGGTGGCCGAGGCCGAGACTGTCTGGCTGTTCGGCCTTCATGCGGTGCGTGACGCGCTGCTGAATCCCGCCCGCGAAAAGCTGCGCCTGATCGTGACGCTGAACGCCCGGAACAAGCTGAAGGAGGCCATTGCTGCTTCGGGCATCACGCCCGAGGAGGTGGATCCCCGCAAGTTCAACGCGCCGCTGGACCCCGGATCGGTGCATCAGGGTGCCGCGCTGGAGGTCAGGCCGCTTGACTGGGGCAATCTGGAAGATCTGGCCATGAGGAATGGAGCGCGCGCGCCGCGGGTGGTCCTGCTGGACCGCGTCACCGATCCGCATAACGTCGGCGCGATCCTGCGCTCGGCCGAGGTGTTCGGGGCCTGCGCCGTCATCGCTCCGCGTCATCACGCGGCGCCCGAAACGGGCGCATTGGCCAAGACAGCCAGCGGTGCGCTGGAGCGACAGCCTTACAAACAGGTGCGCAACCTGTCGGATGCGATCCGTGAATTGCAGAAAATGGGCTACTTCGTTGTCGGGCTTGACGGCGAGGCTGAGCAAACGATCGATCAGGCGCTGGAAGGCCGGCGCGATCGGCCCGTTGCGCTGGTCCTGGGAGCCGAAGGGCCGGGCCTGCGGCAGAAAACGCGCGAGACCTGCGATATGCTCGTCAAGATTGCCTATTTCGGGCCATTCGGATCGCTGAACGTGTCAAACGCAGCGGCAGTCGCTCTCTATGCCAGCCAGTTGCCTGAACAATAAACGAGAGCAGGACCACGCGCAAGTTGGGAACATATTGGCGTGGATATCTCCGATGATCCACTCCAGCCATATAGAGCGCTGAAAATGGTCCGGATCACATTTATATTACCGGCCTTTCAAGCTGCGATGCCGCGCCTAAATGAAGTATCAGAAGCGCCGATGCGGAACTTCGACGCTTTTTCTACTGTCCCTCGTTCCGTGACTGCGCCCGAGGTCTGATCCCCGGGCGCTTTTTTCTTCTGAAGAGGTGATATGACGGGCGGGTATACGCCCCGCTTCAAAGGGAGGAGGATAATTTGATGATCCAGGACAGCCAGATAAAAGACATTCTGACCCGCACCCGCAGAATAGCATTGGTGGGGGCTTCGGCAAATCCTGCGCGTCCCAGTCACGATGTGATGCAGTTCCTGCTGAGCAAGGGATATGATGTCGTGCCGGTCAATCCCGGACTTGCCGGACAGACGCTCCTGGGCAAGCAGGTTGTCGCGCGCCTTGATGATATCGAGGGCGACATCGACATGGTGGATATCTTCCGCCGGTCCGTCCATGTTCCGCAGGTGGTGGACGAGGCGCTTGCGCGCTTCCCGCATCTTGGCACGATCTGGATGCAGATCGGTGTGGAGCATGAGGCTGCGGCTCAGGTTGCGCGGGCGCGCGGCGTCGATGTCGTGATGAACCGTTGCCCCAAGATCGACTATCCGCGCCTGATGACCTGACCGCGCCAGCGTCAGCTTGCGTGGAAATCGGCTGCGATGCGCATCTCGCGCATGGGGCGCACATGCGCGGTGCAGGCTGCATAGGTCGGGTGAGCCTTGAACGCGGCCAGCGCTGCCTCGTCGGCAAATTCAGCATAGACAACCAGATCAGGGGCATCATGGCTGATCTTATCAGTCTGCAGGTTGCTACCCACCTCGAAATGATCCGCATGGGGAATATCGGCCAGCATCAGCAGCCCCGCGCGGACGTCTTCGACAGAGTGGCCATCGGCGGCCGAAAAGAAAACGATGTGACGGATCATGTCTGCACTCCTGTTGTATCAGCCTTTCGGCCGTGCGGCTTTCTCGGCAAGGCCCGATTGCCCCTGCCGCCGCGCCAGTTCGGACATCACGTCGGCGAAGGCAACCCCCCGCGACTGGAGCATCACGAGCAAGTGGAACAGGACATCGGCAGCCTCGGCCGTCAGCGCGGCGCTGTCACCTCTGACCGCTTCGATGACCGCCTCGATCGCTTCCTCGCCGAACTTCTCCGCGCATTTTTCGGGGCCTTGTGCCAGCAATTTGGCGGTCCAGCTGCTGCCCGGATCAGCCTCGGCGCGCGCGGCGATGGTTGCGACCAGATCATCCAGCGTCATCGGCCCATCCTCATCGGGATACCGGCGGCCTGCATATGTGCCTTTGCCTCGGCAATGGTGAACTCGCCAAAATGGAAAATCGATGCAGCCAGAACGGCGCTGGCGCCGCCGTCACGCACCCCCTCCACCAGATGATCCAGCGTGCCGACGCCGCCCGAAGCAATCACCGGAATATCCACCGCCTCGCTGACAGCCCGCGTCAGGGGCAGGTTGAACCCGGCGCGGGTGCCGTCGCGGTCCATCGAAGTCAGCAGAATTTCCCCGGCGCCATTGGCCGCGACCAGTCTGGCGAATTCCACAGCGTCTATCCCCGTCTCGCGCCGCCCGCCATGGGTAAAAATCTCCCATTTGCCGGGGCTGACGGTTTTGGCGTCAATCGCGACGACAATGCACTGGCTGCCGAACTGGTCCGAGGCCGCGCGGACCACATCGGGGTCGGCGACGGCGGCGGAGTTGAAGCTGACCTTGTCCGCACCCGCCAGCAGGAGGGCGCGCACGTCGGCGGGCGTGCGCACACCGCCGCCCACGGTCAGCGGGATATAGCACTGCTCGGCGGTGCGGCGCACGACGTCAAACATTGTGCCGCGATTCTCGTGGGTGGCGTGGATATCCAGAAAGCAAAGCTCGTCCGCGCCGGCCGCGTCATAGGCTCGCGCGGCATCCACCGGATCGCCCGCATCGCGCAGATCGACAAAGTTGACGCCCTTGACCACGCGGCCGTCGGCCACGTCGAGGCAGGGGATGATACGGGTTTTCAGCATGATCTCGCCTTTGAATGTTGGTGCAGTGTCCAGGGCCCAAGCGCGCGGCATGCCAGAGGGAGGTATCAGACGAGGACGGCCAATGCCTCGCTCAGGTCCAGCGCGCCATCGTAGAGCGCGCGGCCGGAAATCACCCCGTTCAGCGGCGCGCCGCAATTGCGCAGCCCGATCAGATCACTCAGCGAACTGACGCCACCCGAGGCGATGACCGGGATGCTGACCGCATTGGCGAGCGCAGCCGTTGCTTCGATGTTGGGACCTTGCATGGCGCCATCACGGTCGATATCCGTGTAGATGATCGCGGCGACGCCCGCATCCTCGAAATTGCGCGCAAGGTCCGTCACCATCACCTCGGTCTCGGTTGCCCAACCCTTGGTGGCAACGCGGCCCTGCCGTGCATCGATCCCGACCGCGACCTGCCCCGGAAAGGCGCGGGCCGCCTCGCGCACCAGCGCGGGGTTTTCCACGGCCACGGTGCCCAGAATGACACGCCGAAGCCCCTTGGACAGCCAGCCCTCGATCGTGGCCATGTTACGGATACCGCCGCCCAGCTGCGCGGGCACGTTGCAGCGTTTCAAAATTTCCTCAACAGGGGCTGCATTGACCGGTGCTCCGGCAAAGGCGCCGTTCAGATCCACCAGATGCAGCCATTCGCATCCCGCCGCGACAAATGCCTCGGCCTGCGCTGCGGGATCATCATTGAACACGGTGGCCGCATCCATTTCGCCGCGCAAAAGGCGCACGGCCTGTCCGTCCTTGAGGTCGATGGCGGGATAAAGGATCATGGTGTAACCTATCGAGGGAGGGGCAGGATCAAGGCATCCAGCGCAGAAAATTTGCGATCATTGCAAGGCCGGTTGCCTGGCTTTTTTCGGGGTGGAATTGCGTGCCGATCAGATTGTCGCGCCCGACAACTGCAGTAACCGGCTCGCCATATTCGGCGTGGGCAAGGAGGTGCGCCGGATCATCGACATGGAACTGGTAGGAGTGGACGAAATACGCATGCTGGCCCGTTTCGATCCCGTCCAGCACGGGGTGGGCCGCGTCCAGCACCAGATCATTCCAGCCCATATGCGGCACCTTCAGCCGCGCATCGCCCGGCCGGATCAGGCCAACGGTGCCGCCGATCCAGTCAAAGCCTTCCGTCTCGCCATGCTCCAGCCCGCGCGTCGCGAGCATCTGCATCCCGATGCAGATCCCCATGAAGGGGCGCGCATGGCCAATCACGGCTTCGCGCAGCGCCTCGAACAGGCCTCGATTATCAAAAAGTTGTGCGCGGCAGGCGGCAAAGGCGCCATCGCCCGGCAGAACGATGCGGTCGGCGCGGCGCACGGTATCGGGGTCCGAGGTGACGATCACCTCACCCACGCCGCTCTCGCGCGCCATACGCTGAAACGCCTTTTCAGCCGAATGCAGGTTGCCGCTTTCATAGTCGACGATGACCGTCCTCATGGGGCTATAGCATCCCCTTGGTCGAGGGGATTGCATCGGCCTTGCGCGGGTCCGTTTCCACCGCGTCACGCAGGGCGCGGGCAACGGCCTTGAACGCGGCCTCGGCCATGTGATGACTGTTGATGCCGTGCAGCGCATCAAGATGCAGTGTCATCCCGGAATGGGTTGAAAATGCCTGGAAAAACTCGCGCACCAATTCCGTGGCGAAAGTTCCGATGCTGGCTGTGGGCAGGTCCATGTTCCATACCAGATAAGGCCGCCCGGACAGGTCCAGCGCGGCGCGTACCAGAGCGTCATCCATCGGCAAAAGACACGCGCCATAGCGGCGGATGCCGCGTTTGTCCCCCAGCGCCTGCGCCAGAGCCTGCCCGAGCGCGATGCCCACATCCTCGACCGTATGGTGATCGTCGATATGCAGATCACCTTCGCACCGCACGGTCATGTCGATCAACGCGTGGCGGGCCAACTGGTCCAGCATATGATCGAAAAAACCCACGCCGGTCTGGTTGTCATAGCTGCCGGTCCCGTCCAGCGCGATGGTCACGCTGATATCCGTCTCGGCGGTTTTGCGGGTAATGGTGGCGCTGCGCATGTCGCTCTCCGGCTGACGGGTTTGCGGCGCTTATAAGCAAATCATGGCGCGCAGCCAAGTGCGGACGGCGGCTTTTGGCGTTGGGTCAGAAAATCGCCATTACCGTGCTGCGCGGCCAGAGCGAGTGGTGCATCGCTGCGCAGGCAAGAGAATATGAATTTGGCCTGCAGGCCAAGTGCGACAATCAGGCTTGCATCATGCTGTCCCGACAGCAGCAAAATCCCCTCGTTGCCAGATGACCGCGCGTGCCGCTGCGGCTATCGGCGCGAATGCGGCGCATGAAACTACGCTGCTGGGCCACCGCTTCGACGAGCACTCGGCGTTGGGTGGCGCTGGCCTCGCGAAAGAACGCAGCCATGCGCATTGCCGGAGCCTGCGTCAAGGATTCACGCCTCGGCATCGGGCGGCGCTGCCTGCCAAAAGTTTCGAATATTGGTCTACTGAGCCAGCAATTCTACTGGACCAGCAATAGGGAATGCTGGAAAACCCGGGGACCGCAATTCTGCGCTTTTGCGACATTGTTTTGCCCGCCGGTCAGGTGGTGGCAATGCGCCTGCGATCAGGCCGGGATGGTAGATCGCAGGTGCCTCGTTGGCGGCGGCAAGAATGCACGGATGCCCGACCGCCTCGGTCGGCATCATCCGTTGCCGCCCAATTCGTCGTTACTTTCATAGCGAAATATCACCGTCTCCAGCCATCCCTTTGACAATACCAGAAGCGCGCACAGCTCTATCTCGACCCGTGTGCCGATACAGGTCTTTCCGTCTTTTCCAAGTCGCCATAACTGCGCCCACCAGTTTGAGTGGTCATGATCACGGTCCATACGTCCGCGCAGCAGCACCCCGATAGAGGGCAAAGCCGTGGCCCGGCCCGCACGTTGAGTGATGTCCTTTCTCAAGGCACCCAGCAGCGCATGATCGGGATGCCTTGGCGTGCCGTGGCTGGTGGATAGTGTCCCACCGGATGGTGTAATACCGCCGACCTTCGGAAAGGCCCGGATT
>JAUNVT010000156.1 GCA_030540655.1 Rhodobacterales bacterium | reverse complement strand
AAAGCCTTCGTCACCATTGCGGCAACAATCATCCAGATCAGATGAACGTCAGCAACTCTTAATATTGATGAAAACATAAACAGAATTTATGGCCATGTTGCCATATGCTGAATTTCAATAATTAAGCCCCATCATGCGCAACGCGAGGCGCATCCGCGTGTTCTAAGCCAAAACAGCAAGTGAAGGGCACTTGCTTCTCACGCCGTCTGAAGAATTTTATCTCGACGCCGTTGCGAGCGACGCTCGTGGAATATTTACTCTACCCGCCGCGCTTGCTGGTCAGAAGAATTAGAGGGGACGAGGCGATCGAATTTGCCAACCAGCGACACGCTCCATGTCGCAGTGCTCCGCCCCATCTCGATACGCGGTGACGTCGTATATTGCATTGTTCCCCGCGCGAAATGTATTTTCCTCCTCGTGGCGTTCAAGTCGCGGAGGCCAGTACCATTGCTGTGCTGTGGGTGCCCCGGCCGGCCGAGCGCCAATATCTGGCGGGCCGCCTCCTGCCAGTACGTGTGTGAGCAGGCACCAGGCACCAGATCTTCTTCCCAGAGCTGGTGGGCCAGATAAAGAATCTCCTGTTCGCGATCATCAAACAATCGAATATCCTCAAGCTACTTTGTCTATAATTTTAACAATAGGAGTAGCTGCGGGTTCCGGTCCAGTCTCTTAAAATTGTATGGTTAACCTTTCGGTCAACCGAACCGGGTTCGTTCTACCGACAATTAGCCTAACATACGGCCATATCGGACATTTTTCGAGCGGCGCACCGCCTAACAAATTTTTAGCAGTTGCATTTTTACAAGTAAGCGAAATGAAAAATTAACTCATCTAAGTCTGTATTGTCCCTCGCGGCTGATTCGGCGGGAGAATATTTGCTTTGAGCTTCAAGATCAGAAGCGCGTGAGTGAAAAAGACTGGTAGCACCAGAATTTCTTGGCTTCTTCGATAATGTAATAAGGGAAGCACTCGCTCATGGTCGCGAGCCGTCAACATATCGAGGCAAAAATTTTTATGAAAGTTCGCGCAGCAATAATTTGCTGCCGACTGGTGCGGTCGAGAAGACTCGAACTTCCACGGGTTTAACCCCACAGCGACCTCAACGCTGCGCGTCTACCATTCCGCCACGACCGCACGTGATCAGCAAGTCCGAGCCGTATATTCAAATCTGCTGTCCTTGTGAAGGGGCAAAAACATTGCCCCTCCCATTTTGCATGCCCCCGGCGGCGTGGTCACTCCGCGTTGAACGTTGGCAGGGCGGATGCGGGTTGAACCTTCTCCACGCCATCTTTCGCGCCGTCGCCGCGCGACGGAAACGCAGCCTTGCGAATGAGGGCGGTGCGCCCGCTGTTCCCCGGTGCAAAGACAGGCTCGGCGCCATGCTCTACCGCATCGACCGCCCCCTTATACCAAGCCAGCGCCAGGTCGGGGCGCCGGGTCGTTCCAAAGCCTTCGTTCAGATGGTGGCCCATCATCTCGCCATAGACCTCTTCGCCCAAGGCAGTCAGGAGCAGGCCGGAGCCAAGCGCGATATCCATGTTGTCGATCCGGTAGCCGACCGACAGGCATATTTTAGCTGTACCTGCCAATTGCGCGGGCGATTGGCCCGACTCGAGCAGGAAGTTCCGCACATCGCTGATCACCTGGTCCTTGGGTTCGAGCGACAGGGCGGCGACATAGTCCCGCATGGCCGGTCCGAATGCGCGGCACTGCTCATCCAATTGGGCCGGCGTTACGCCCTTGAGACTCGCAGCCAAGGTCTCGCCTTCCGCAATGGCGTAGGTTCGGGCCAGACAAAACTGCTCGTTGAGAGCAAATCGGGGATCGGTGAGCGATGCCTCGGTCACGAAACCACCGTTGGAATTTGTCAGCAGGCTGATCTGGTTGCAGTGCGAGGCAAGCGAAGGCCCCTCCCCGCCTGAGGACATCAGGTTGGGCAGCGCCGCCAGCCCGAGTTTCGGTTGCTCGGCCTCGGCCTGCTCGGGCACCGCAGCCGTGACCGGCGGTTGTTCTGCCGCTGCCGGGGCGGGCTGCGCCGCGAGCGTTTGGGGCACTCCCACCGCCTCGTCGCGATAGGCAAGCAACAGCCCGCGCGTGCCCTGCCCCCGCTCCGCAATAAGCTGCGCTGTTGCGGCGCCGCTGCTTTGGGCGCGGTAATAGGAGCTGATCAGGAACTGGCGCTCGTAATCGGCCAGATAACCGGTGGCCGGATAACCCATCATCGCCTGAAACTGGGCTGCGGCATTGCGGGTATTGCGGCCTCGCACACCATCGGGTGTGCCGGCCGGGAATCCGAAATAGTTGAGCGAAGTCTGCTCTTCGCGGATCTGCTGCCGTTCGACTGTATTGACCGGCGCCTTGTATGTCTTGCGCGGTGCGTGCGTCGTTGTCCTTGCACGATTGCGCTCGCGCGACTTGGCGCTTTCGTTGACGATGACCCCGCTGACCGCGCCGCCAATCAATCCCCCGACGAGGCCATCAGCAAAATCAGCGGCAGCGCGCGTACCCGGTGTTGCAACCAGCCCGGCGGCCAAGGCAGTCAGCATAAATTGCTTCGCAAACATCTTTCATCTCCCCCCGATCAAATGCAGTATAAACTGGCCGAACTATATCATAGTTTTCCTGGACACCGTTACAGAGTTGCATCTTGCCCCTCACTAAACCCTTCGCAATCGACGAAAATGGTGTTGAATGGCATCGCTCAGCCGGCCTGGAGCCGTATTTACCCGCCATAGCTGCGATGGAGCAACGCGTTGACAGAATCGCGGCCGGTCTGGCGCCCGAGGCGGTGTGGCTGCTGGAACATCCGGCACTCTACACCTCGGGCACATCCGCCCGGCCCGAGGATCTGACGGATCCCAACCGGTTTCCGGTATATGAAGCGCGCCGTGGCGGACAATATACCTATCATGGGCCGGGCCAGCGGGTTGTTTATGTCATGCTGGATGTGGGACGGCGCGGCCGCGATCTGCGCGTTTTCGTCCGACAACTCGAGGCATGGGTAATCGCTGTGCTTGGTGATTTCAACATCACCGGAGAGGTGCGCGATGGCCGTGTTGGCGTATGGGTCAGCCGTAACGATAAGCCTCTGACAACTGACGGGCTGGTGCCTGAGGACAAGATCGCCGCTATCGGCATCCGCATGCGCAAGTGGATCAGTTTTCACGGCATTTCGATCAATGTCGAGCCGGATCTGGGCCATTTCAACGGCATCGTGCCCTGCGGAATAGCAAAACATGGCGTAACAAGCCTTGTTGATTTGGGCTTGCCAGTAACGATGGATGATGTGGACCTGTCCCTGCGGCGCCACTTCGAGGCGATATTCCCTGACCCCAAAGGATAGTGTGTCATCCGACCCGGCCGCGGGAAATAATCACGCTGTAAAGCAGACCCGCAACTCCGATAAGGAATTGCGGGATCGTTTTCGAAGCATCAGGCACCAATCAAAAGAAACGTCTCAGAATAATCAATGACGCAACAATGTCCTGTTCTGTGTCCTGTTCTGCCTATTCGACGGCTGCCCCTTGCTCTGCGCGGCTGGGGGTGTCCTTGATCAACAAATCCTCACCGCCCTTGCAGTGTTCGGCCATGGCCGACATCATGCTGTCCTCATCGCTGCGGGCACGGGCGTCCCGGGCGTCCTTGCCGGTCTCCATCGTTTCAACACCGGTGTCGGTCGACATTACCGCGTCGGGCTGTTCTGCCTCGCGCTCGGCCTCAGGTCCGGCATTTGTGATCTTGTCCATATGTGCTCTGGCGGCGCTGCGCTGAGCTCCGGCATCCATCTTGCTGTATTCACCGCAATTAATGTCGCCGGATTGGGCCAAGGCTGCGCCCGACATCAGCGTGCAGGCACCCAGTATCGCGGTGGCGGCGGTCAGTGTGCGAAAATTTGTCATATATTTCTCCTTGTTTCGGAAATCTTCCTGTCGTCGACAGGCTGCGAGGTGTCGTTCGTGGAAATAACAGCGTATCGCCATAAATGGTTCCGGCTCGCGCGAAGTTTTGGCCTGCATCAGCCCTTACCAGCGCGTCGGCACCCGTCCTGACTTTGGTCCTTTTTGGCCGACCCGCAGACCAAAATGGCGATGGCTCCACCCGCGCGTCACGCCCAGTGCGACAATTTATTTGATCCATATCAACTTCTGACATTGCCCGTGCGCGGCTGGCAGACTAAAACCCCACATCAGATACTTCGTGCGCGCGCAGTCCTGCGACAGGCGCATGGACCCATACCAGCAGGAGGCGCCCCATGGCAGATGCAGCCATTCATGGCCATGACCACCACGAAGACCGAGGGTTCTTCACCCGGTGGTTCATGTCCACGAACCACAAGGACATCGGAATTCTTTATCTGATCGTGTCGGCTTTTGTCGGCCTCGTATCGGTCCTGTTCACCGTTTACATGCGGCTCGAACTGATGGAGCCGGGCGTTCAATACATGTGCCTTGAAGGCGCGCGCTTCATTGCAGACAGCGCCGCGCCCTGCACGCCCAACGGCCATTTGTGGAACGTGATGATCACCTATCACGGCGTCCTGATGATGTTCTTCGTGGTGATCCCTGCGCTGTTCGGGGGTTTCGGCAACTACCTGATGCCGCTTCAGATCGGCGCGCCGGACATGGCGTTTCCACGGATGAACAACCTGTCTTTCTGGCTGTTCGTGGCGGGCACCTCGCTCGGGATTGCATCCTTGCTGGCACCCGGTGGCAACGGGCAGACCGGATCGGGCATCGGCTGGGTTCTCTATCCCCCGCTTTCCACGTCCGAGACGGGGATTTCCACCGACCTTGCGATCTTTGCTGTCCACGTATCGGGCGCCAGCTCGATTCTCGGGGCGATCAACATGATCACGACGTTCCTGAACATGCGCGCTCCCGGGATGACACTGTTCAAGGTGCCGCTGTTCGCCTGGTCGATCTTTGTGACGGCATGGATGATCCTGCTGGCCCTGCCCGTCCTGGCCGGCGCCATCACGATGCTGCTGACTGACCGCAACTTCGGAACCACCTTCTTTGACCCGGCAGGTGGAGGCGATCCGATCCTCTATCAACACATCCTGTGGTTCTTTGGCCATCCGGAAGTGTATATCATCATCCTTCCCGGTTTCGGCATCATCAGCCACGTCATCGCAACCTTCAGCCGCAAGCCTATCTTCGGCTATCTGCCGATGGTCTGGGCGCTGATCGCCATTGGCGCGCTCGGCTTTGTCGTCTGGGCACACCATATGTATACCGTGGGCATGTCGCTCACCCAGCAAAGCTATTTCATGCTGGCCACGATGGTGATTGCGGTTCCGACGGGCGTGAAGGTGTTCAGCTGGATCGCAACAATGTGGGGCGGCTCAATCGAATTCAAGACGCCGATGCTCTGGGCGTTCGGGTTCCTGTTCCTCTTCACCGTGGGCGGCGTGACCGGCGTTGTCCTCAGCCAGGCGGCGATCGACCGCGCCTATCACGACACTTACTACGTTGTGGCGCATTTCCATTACGTGATGAGCCTTGGTGCGGTGTTTGCCATCTTTGCGGGAATCTATTTTTACTTCCCCAAGATGACCGGCAAGATGTATCCTGAATGGGCGGGCAAGCTCCACTTCTACGCCATGTTCATCGGTGCGAACCTTACCTTCTTCCCGCAGCACTTCCTTGGCCGTCAGGGTATGCCACGCCGTTATATCGACTACCCTGAGGCTTTTGGCTTCTGGAACTACTGGTCGTCGATGGGCGCATTCCTGTCTTTCGCCAGCTTCGTGTTCTTCTTCGGCATCATCGCTTATTCCCTTCTACGCGGCCGTCCGTCGCCGCAGGCAAATCCGTGGAATGAGTATGCGGACACGTTGGAATGGACCCTGCCCAGCCCTCCGCCCGAGCATACGTTCGAGCAACTTCCCAAGCGCGAAGACTGGGACAAGGGCCACGCGCACTGATCTGAGCACCAACGCGCTCTCAAAAACAACGCGTTCCTACCCCTGACCCCCAACCTGCCGGTCCCAGATCCGGCAGGTTTTTTAATTTGCGGAATGAGGCAGGACGGCCGGGTTGTGTACTTTGCAGGCCTTGCTTCGACCTGAACAGTTGCGGACAGCAGTATCCTTTGCGCAACATCCCAAAATTACGCTGAAATCAGGCAAACGGAACCCTTTCAGTTTTATACTGCTCAATTTAGCTTTCTTGTCTTTAACCTCCGATCTATCCGGCGGCCTTGAAGGAGGTTCAACCCACGTGCAAAGTGATCGCGGATTAGGCGATGGCGCCGACCATCTGTGTGAAGCTGCGCGCGCCGGTGCGTCGAAGGGAAAGCTGTGATCTTT
>JAUNVT010000155.1 GCA_030540655.1 Rhodobacterales bacterium | reverse complement strand
GGGGGGGCGGTCACATCATCAGAGCCCTTTGGCACGAGACTGTTATTCAGCTTCTATATTTTACCGATCTCTTGTAGTCAGAAGCGGGAATTATAATTTTTGAATATTCGTGACTGCCCCACAAAGCAAAAAATCCGACCAGATCGCACGCGTGCTGACAATGAGAGTCGTTCGGGGGGAACTCCGACCGGGTGAAAAACTTGGCCAAGACAATATTGCTCATGAATTTGGTGTCAGTCACGTGACTGTGCGCGAAGCTTTGTTGCACTTGTCGGCACAGGGCCTTGCGACCAGCCTGCCGCGCCGGGGCATGTGCGTGGCTCCGCTCGATAAGAATACAGTGGATGAGTTGCGGTTGATGCGTCAGGCGCTGGAGCCTCTGGCTCTCCAGCAGTCGGTACCAAGATTGACCGCTGCGCAGATTGCCAATGCCGAGACGATTCAAGCGCAAGGCGACGCGGCAGAGACCGCTTTAGCTTGGGAAGAGGCCAATCGCATGTTCCACATGGCGATCATTGCGGGGTGCGACATGCCCCGTTTGACAGAAGAAATAAACAGTTTGCAGTTGCTCTATGCGCGCCATTTCCTTGCCAAGCACGCCGATCGCTGGAGGCCGCGCTTGGATCCTGACCATCATGCAATCATCGCTGCACTCCATGATCGCGACGCCGGGAGAGCGGGCGCGATCTTGCGGCGCCATCTGACAAGATTGAGTTAAAGCGCCTTGTGCGCGATCATCCATGTTGGATGATAGGTGAGCGGTACGCCTCTTGGCGTGCCAAAAGCCTGAACATATCGATCACTGAAATGCGCAAGAGTCGTGCGGGTCCAGACCCTGGACGCAGCCGCATTCACCCCCGTTTGCTGCAGGTGCCTCAGCACGTCCAGCGGGCTCTCGAACCAAAGCTGCCGGCGTTCCTGCACCAGGTCGGCAATATCCAAGCCGCTGCCGGTTGATTGCACCGCCTTTGCCAATGCCTCTGGCCAGCGCAAGCCGGGAGCCTGGGCAGAGAATCCAAGGCAGCGCAATTCATGAAACTGCGCGGGTCCGAAGCTGGAAAAGGCCAGCCATCCCCCCGGTATCAGGCGGGTGGCGGCCTTTTGTAGCAGAGCTTCGGGGGCATCCAGCCATTGGAGCGACGATGCGGAGGCGATCAACTGTGGTGATTCCGGCCAGACAACATCGCGGATATCGCCCTTTAAAAATCGGGCGCCCAGCGAGGCGGCCAAGCGGCTGGCATTTGGCACAAGGTCGTTCACAGTCAACGACGCGATGGAAAAGCGCCGCAGCAGTGCGTGGGTCAGGTGACCCGTCCCGCAGCCGATCTCAAAGGCGCTTGAAAAGGATTTGGACGGGGCCAGATCAGAAAGACGCTGTGCAAGCAGGTCGGCGATACGCGCTTGTTCGCTGGCCCTTTCGTGGTAGCTTTGAAAACTGCGGGTGAAACTGCGTTCCGCGCGCTCGGTGATGCTGGCCGTCATGCGAACCAGTCCTGCCAGCCCTGACCCGCTGAAAAAGGTTGATGCTGCGCATGCAGGCGGCGGATAGCGCCAGATTGCGCCTGCCACGCGGCCTCTTGTGTCTCAGCCGGGATAATCTGGTCCTGCCCGGAGATCCAGATGCGCTGAAACGTAGTCTGGGGTGCATTGCCCCGTTGCAAAATGGCCCGAAGCTCGGCTTGGGCTGTCTCAATATCAGTGCCTGGGGCACGCCCTGCATGTCCGGCCCGGCGACAGAACCGAGCAAAACTTGCCTTGCTCAGATTATCTGCCGTTGCCGCGATGACCCCCGGCGGGATGCCCCGGCCTTTATCTGCCGGAAAGAGCGTGCCGTTGACCGCCACCAAGCGTTGGAGCCGCAGAGGATGGGCTGACAACCAATGTGCGGCGGCAGCAACGCCGAAGGAATAGCCGAGCAGGCGGATGTAGTCGTATTGCGTCGTCTCTGGCAGGGGATCGTCGAGCGTCGTGTAATTATCCATGACCAGGACATCCTCGGCACCGACGATCCCCGCGAATGGCGCAACTCCCAATCCCCAGCCGCCGAATACCAGCGTCAGTTGCTGCCCTCCGCCCCGCGCCAGCCAATGCCGTTTCATGTAGCCCCCCGCGCCAGCGCCACCATGGCCGAGATGACATGGCTCAACTCATCAGGGGTGATGATATAGGGGGGCATACTATAGATATTCCGCGCAAAGGGGCGCAGCCAGACCCCGGTTCCTGGCGCCAGACCATGGGCGATACGTGGGTCTACGGTATCGTGCATTTCGATCACACCGATGGCGCCCAGCACCCGCACATCCGCGACACCCGGCAGGGCCCGCGCGGCCTCCAGTTCGGCGCGCATCTGTGCCTCGATACTACCGGTCTGCCGCAACCAGTCTTGATTTTCGAGCAATCCGAGGCTCGCGATCCCTGCCGAACAAGCCAGCGGGTTGGCCATGTAGGTCGGGCCATGCATGAAAACGCCTGCGGCGCTTTCCCCGATCCCGCGCGCGACGGCATGGGTGGCCACGGTCGCCGCAAAGGAGATATGCCCGCCAGTCAACGCCTTTCCAAGGCACAGAATATCCGGCACCACCTTGGCATGATCCATTGCAAAAAGCCGTCCGGTGCGGCCAAAGCCGGTGGCAATCTCGTCAAAGATCAGCAGAACATCATGGGCGTCACACAGCGCCCTTGCTCCGCGCAGCCATCCGGGGTGATAAAAATACATTCCGCCCGCGCCCTGCACGATCGGCTCGACAATCAATGCCGCGATCTGACGCCCTTTTTCACGCAGCAAAAGCTCGAGATCAGCCAAGCCATTCGTCGCGCAATCCTCGGTCCACGCCTGGTCAAGCTGGATCGGCGGGCGGGGAAGGAAGTGCTGGATCGACAAGGCGCCGCGAAACAACCCGTGCATTCCGTTTTCCGGATCGCAGACGCTCATCGCCTTCCAGGTATCGCCGTGATAACCACCCCGGATCGTTGCAAATTCGACCTTGCCGTCATGGCCGCGGGCGATCTGATATTGCACTGCCATTTTCATTCCCACCTCGACCGAGACCGAGCCGCTGTCGCAATAGAATATACGGTCCAGCCCGTCGGGAAGCATAGCGACAAGCTTTCTGCCCAATTCAATCGCCGGCTCATGGGTCAACCCGCCGAACATGACATGGGGCATGGCATCGATCTGTGCCTTCATCGCCCCCGCGATCGCCGGGTGGCGGTGTCCATGGATCGCGCACCACCAGGATGACATGGCGTCGATCATCCGGGTGCCGTCGGCACAGGTCAGCCATACGCCTTCGGTGCGTGTCACAAGATGCATCGGACCGGGATCGGCGACATCCGTATAGGGATGCCAGAGATGTCGGGCGTCAAAATCAAGCGGGGTCACAGAGCGGCCCGGATTGCGTCAAGATCGATATTCCGAAAGTCATGGGTCAAGGTTTCATGCGTCAGGTCGGCCAGCAGGTTGAGCCGCCCCAGATGCCGCACTGCACACATTTCCGTAATGGTCTGCTCCACGTCCGGCTCAGCGGTGCCGACAAAGGCCACCCCCAGCAGAGGGCAGCCCGCGGCGCGCAGGGCTTTCAGCGACAGGGCGGTGTGATTGATCGTGCCCAGTTGCGTGCGGGCAACCAGAATGACCGGCGCCTTCCATCGGGACATAAGGTCGATAAAGAAAGTCTTGCGATTGAGCGGCACCATGACGCCCCCCGCCCCCTCGACCACGAGCGGGCCATCAACCTGTGGCAGGTCAAGCCTGCCAAGATCGATCTCGAGACCCATATCCTCGGCCGCAAGATGCGGCGAGGCCGGACGTCGCAACCGGTAAGCCTCGGGCAGGACGGGACATTTTGACAGCTCCGCGACGATCTGGCTGTCTGTCGTCTCTTCAAGGCCCGATTGCACCGGCTTCCAATACTGCGCGCCAAGGGCGGCCGTCAGACCGGCCGCAAATACAGTCTTGCCGACGCCCGTGTCGGTTCCGGTGATGACAACCGGCTTCATGCGACCTCTCTTTGCTGATCGGCAATTGCCATGAAAAGCGCGGTGATCTGGGCGCGGTCGATATTGCCGGTGATGGAAATGCGCAGCCGGGAAGTGCCACGCGGCACGGTGGGCGGCCGGATGCCGCGCACGTCAAAGCCGCGGTCTTGCAGGCATTGGGCGCGCAGCATGGTTGCCTCATCAGCGCCAATGACAACGGGGATGATATGGCTTTGCAGATCGTTCAGCGCGCAGAGGCGCCGTGCCTCGGCATGGGCATGGGTCATGCGCTGGTGGGTTGCATGAACCAGGTCGGGATGCTCTTGCAGTGCCCGCAGGGCCGCCCTGACCAACACTGCAGTCAAGGGCGAAGGGGCAGTGGCAAAGACAAAGGGACGCGCGCGATTGATGAGCATGTCAATCATCACCTTTGCGCCACAGATCAGCCCTCCAGCGACGCCGAGCGCCTTGCCGCAGCTGTGCAGCCTCAGTACCTGCGCATTCAACCGATCAGCCAGCCCTCGTCCCTGGGGCCCGAAAACGCCGGTCGCATGGGCTTCATCGACGACCAGCACGGCGCCTTCGTCACGGGCAAGACACGCCAGATCCGAGAGGGGCGCAAGATCGCCGTTCATGGAATAGACGCTCTCGACCGCGATCCAAACCTGCCCGCGACCGCCGTCGCTGCGCCATTTTCCCAGAATTTGCCCGGCTGCGGTGATATCGTTATGGGAAAATGCGCGCGTTGTCGCCCGGCCCAATCGCATCCCTTCCAGAGCACTGGCATGGACAAGGGTATCATGCAGGATCAAATCTCCGGTGGCGGGCAAGCTGGAAAAAATCGCCTGATTGGCCTGAAACCCGCCCCCCATGAACAGCGCCGCCTCGGCGCCAAAGAATGATGCCGCCTCTGCCTCAAGCATTTCATGTTCAGGATGGTTGCCGCGCAGCAGCCGCGAGCCGCCCGAGCCGACCGGAACGCCCCGATCCAGCGCCTCACGCGCGGCATCGGCCAACAGAGCCGAGCCGGCAAGCCCAAGGTAGTCATTCGAGGCAAAATCCCACCCGGTCCGAGGTTTGAGTCTGCGCAGCCGATGGCGGGATGCGAGCACATCAAGCGCATCGCCGATCCGCGCCAACGTGGTCATTGAGCCGCCTGCAATCCGTGCTGGCCTTCTGCCTCCATCGGCTGAATGCCCAGCTTGGCAAAAAGCGTCATATCGCTGTTCTCTTCGGGGTTTTCCGCGGTCAGCAATGTGTCACCGACAAAGATCGAATTCGCCCCGGCAAAGAAACACATTGCCTGCGTCTCACGGCTCATCCCGCTCCGCCCGGCGGACAGACGGACATAGGATTCTGGCATCATGATCCGTGCGACTGCGATAATACGGATAAAGTCGATCGGATCGACCGGTGGGGCATCGGCCAACGGCGTATCTTGCTGGGGCATCAACATGTTGATCGGGACCGAGCCGGGCGGTGACGGCAGGTTGGCAAGGGTAAGGAGCATGTCGAGACGGTCATCCACGCTCTCGCCCATTCCCAGAATACCACCTGAACAGACATTGATACCAACCTCGCGCACCCGGTTCAGCGTGTCGATGCGATCCGCAAAGGTGCGGGTTGTAATCACCTCGGGATAAAATCGCTCGGAGGTGTCAATATTATGGTTGTAATAGTCGAGTCCCGCATCGCGCAATTGCACCACCTGCGTATCATCCAGCATCCCGAGCGTCATGCAGCTCTCCATGCCAAGCGCCTTCACGCCTTCGACCATGGCGATCAGCGCACCCATGTCCTTCGCTTTGGGTTCGCGCCAGGCAGCCCCCATGCAGAACCTTGTAGCACCCGCCTCCCGCGCCTTGCGAGCCTGGGCGAGAACACGCTCCACCTCGATAAGTTTCGACGCCGGAAGCTGAGACCCATTTCGGGCTGACTGAGAGCAATATGCGCAATCCTCGGCGCAGCCACCGGTTTTAATTGACAGAAGCCGAGACATCTGGATCCTGTTTGGATCGAAGTGAGTGCGATGAACAGTCTGCGCCCGATAGAGCAAGTCCATGAAAGGAAGCGTATAGATGATCTTTGCACTCTCGCGGGTCCAGCCAGTTGTCTCATCTGTCATTTTATCGATAACTTTCTTATCAAGTTTTACAAGCGTCCTTATTATCGATAAATTTATCATGCGCAACATGGCTCTGCATTTTTTTGAAAAAATCCTCGCGCGAGCACCTACGTTTGTACCCCGGGCTGAAGCTGCCAGGATGTGCCGGTCTGAACGTTTTCGCTCCGCCGTTCGATGGCATCGATCCGAGTATTCAACACCTCTTTTAATTCTTCATCCATGGGGTAGATTCCGGCTGAGTGGAGAATGACACCCTAAGTGTCTAATCGACCC
>JAUNVT010000154.1 GCA_030540655.1 Rhodobacterales bacterium | reverse complement strand
CGAAGGTCGGCGGTATTACACCATCCGGTGGGACACTATCTCAGACGAAGCTTCCCACAACGGAATGCGGACACCTCCAATATTTTTCGGGGCGAATGAGTATCTAAAGCGGGGTAAATGCCTTGTCCATAAGACCCGGAGCAAAGGCTCGCGCAGCCCAGAGACTCAAGTGATCGTCATCGCGGTAAAGCGCGTTACCGTCGATCTCAACCTTGCAGATCGGGGTGCAAAGATCTTCGGTGAGGCTGACCAAACGCACATGCCCCTTTGCCAGCAGCGGCTCGACCAAGGCGCGAAACCGGTGATTGCGTGCCTCTGCCGCCTTCAGATCCGGAGCAGTGGGCATACCGACTCCGACATAGCGTGTGCTGAACAAGGCCTGCGGTACGGACCAGCCGATTTCGGGCACGCTGTCGATAATGATCACCTTGCGCCCGCTGGCGCGGATGCGCTTGACCGTCTTGTGCAGGGCGGCGGCGACCAGATCGTGATTCTGCTCATAGCTTGCCGGACCGGAAGGGTCATCCTGGGAGGCAAACACGAACGGAGTGCCCAGTTCGCCCGGTGCACGCACACCTTCGACCGCGATGGTCCATCGGGCATGCAGCACGACCGTCTTTATACTGTCCGTTCTCTCCAGAAAGGCCATCACCGCCTCGTTATGGGCGTTGCAGCCATGATTTGGGCGCAGATCTGCCCGCGTCAGCCCCAAAAGAGGCGGGCAGCCCACTTTTGCCGACGCATATCCCGATAGCCGGTTCTGCGACATCCATTCCTCTACCCCCGGCAGCAGGGCATCAGCATGCGAGTCTCCCCAGACCAGCACCGTGGATGGCATGTCGGATATCTCCGCACCGATCCGGCACAGACCGCCCTTCTCGTCCGGGCTGTGCCCCATGCAGGCATCCCGCAGGGGGGATAACTGTATCGCGTCGGAATATGCCGTCAGGGTGGGCGCAGGGATTCGCCACGGCATTCCTTGCGTCAGCAGCACCGCCGCGCTGATGGCGGCCAGTACGGTGCCACCTGCGAAAGACATACCGAAGATGGCGGCGCGCCCAAATCCGTTCGGCGCCGGGCGGCGGAAGGGACGTTCGATATAACGCCAGCTGAGCCACCCCAGCAACAGGGCCGCAACCACCGATACGGCGATGCCCGAGAAGGACAGATCCACCGAATTGCCCAGCACCCGGAACATCACCTGCACCGGCCAGTGCCACAAATAGAGAGAATAGGATATCAGCCCGATCCAGACGAAGGGTGCCCATGACAGGATGCGCCCGGCAGGCCCGCCAGCGATGGCCCCCGACCACAGGATCAGCACCGTCCCCAGACAGGGCGGTATTGCAGCCATACCGGGAAAGGGCATCAGCGGATCATAGAACACGACCGAGCCCACGATCAGCGCCAGCCCGATCAACCCCGCCGCGTCGCGCACCATGCTGCGCCCCGTGACGGGCGCCTCCTGTGCGCGCGTTCCGGCCATCAAGGCAAGCAGCGCGCCCAGCCCCAATTCCCAGGCGCGTGTGAGCGCAAAGTAGAAATTCGGCCCCGGCAGGCGCGGCGTCGCCCAGACGGACAGGGCAAAGGACAGCGCCGACAGCACGGCCACCAGCGCGATCATCGCCCCGCGTCCCCGCGATGCAACCGCCCACAGGATCAGCGGAAAGGCGATGTAGAACTGCTCCTCCACCGCGAGGGACCAGGTATGCAGCAAAGGCTCCAGTTCAGAAGCGTTGCCGAAATAATCCCCCGCCGTCCGCCAGAACCACATGTTCGAGGCAAAAAGCAAAGTGGCACCGGTGGATTTTCCCAGCCCCTTCAGCATTTCCGGCGTGAGGATGAAATAGCCGCCAATCAGGCAGACTGCGAGCATGGCAAAAAGGGCAGGCAGGATCCGCCGTGCGCGCCGCTCATAAAATCTCAGGATCGAAAACTGCCCCGAGGCAAGCTCGCGCGCCAGAATCCCGGTGATGAGATAACCGGAGATGACAAAGAAGACATCGACTCCGACAAACCCGCCTGAAAACCAGGACAAACCCGCATGGCCCAGCACCACTGGCACAACCGCCAGCGCGCGGAGCCCGTCGATATCGCGTCTGTACAATGTTCCAGCCATAAGCTCTCCCGGACCGCCGATGAGGGCGGGTCCGGAAGGACTTTTGCTAAAATACTGTTAATTTTTTACTAATGTTTTTTACTGATCGGTCACATCTGCCAGATTTTTCATCCGACAGCCACGGCAACCATGCCGCACACCTTGTTCGGCGCGGCAGAAGGGTTGAGCGCGACAGTTGCGGCACCGCCTCCATGCACGAATTGCCGGGCTGTGAAATATGCGGCATTCGTATTGCCCGGCCCCTCGGCCAAGGACGCCCCATCGCCCGCAAAGTCGATCACCTGTCCGGTATCGACCGCATAACCCAGCATCAGCACCGTCCCCGGAACGTCGGCGGCCAGATCGACAGAGACCGGGCCAAGGCTTGCCGCATGCCCGAAAGATCCCGCTGGCAAGGACGCGCCTCCCCTGATCCGCCAGATTGAAATCGCGCCACCCAGCGGCAATGACCCCCAGGTCAGGTCCACCGGCACCGTGCTGCCAACCGGCGCCGCGCTCAATGTCACGCTGCCAACCGCCAGACCAAGTCTGGAACCTTGAATGACGCTTTCCTGCAAATGCATTGTCGCGGCCTCGCCATTGACGGTGGCTGTCTGGATGACAGGATTGCCACTGGACCGGTGAACCGCCGCAAGGATGACAAGTGTGTCACCCGCGTCCATCCCCTCGGTCGGGATATTATAATTCAGCCAGCCCTGTTCCCCCGCCGTTTGCCAGATCAATGCGGCATCCGGCAATGTAACTGTCGTATTGGCCCTTGCCGTTGCCAAGGCATCGTAATGCAGCCCGCCCAGAATTTTCTGTGACGCCTGATCAAAATGCAGCTTGTCCAGATCGGTGAGCGCATCAAAGGCCGCGGCGTCCGCCTCACGGGCAGTGGCCACGTGACATAGTTGCCCCGGCAGGTCGCGGATCTGCGTTCGCACCACATCATAACCGGGGGCAGAGGTGACACTGAACCGCGCGCCCGGTCCCGGCTCGCCCCAGATGGCGGGCAAGGCCTGCACGTCATAACGGTGGCGGATGCTTGCGATCAGCCCTGTTGCACACCATTGATAAGCACGGTTGTTCGATTTTCCATCAGCCTCGCCATGCTGGGCCAGAACAGCCAGAAAATCAGCATCGGGATGGTCCGTGAAAATCTGATCCAGCAGGCGGATCGTCTCGTTATAAAGCCGTCCGTTCCCGCTTGCGACCCATTCGCCAGAAAAGCCGGTGCCGCCGCGCGCGCAAGGTACCACGATCAGGGTATCTTCGGGATTTGCCGCACACCATTTGATGGCAAAATGCTTGACCAACTGCCCCGCACCGGTTTGCCAGTTGGCGGTCACGCCCGGATTGCTCTCCAGCCATTTGACCGGGGCTGCGGCGGGAGCGTAGCCCAGTGTCTGCGTGTCCATGATCAAGGCGTTTGTGGGCCATGGCACGGCGTTGTCATTGCTCGACTGATCGACCATGTTCGACTGACCGATCGCCAATAATACGGATGTTCGCGGCGCGACGGGCGAAGATGTTGCCTGAGTGCTTTGGTAATAAGGCCTCGGGCCAAAATCGAAGAACATCGCTACCTCATCAGATGCATTGCAAGACAAGCCGCATCATGAGGAAAAACGGGTTAATCCATTCACACCAGACCGTTCCATGCTCTTGGGGCGTGTGCAACAGGGGCGTTCCGGTAGGAAAAAGAGCCGGTGCGATGCATCGGCCCTTGTCATTTTTCAGTATGTCCCAGCCATCAATGCGTATGTTCTGGCAGGGCCTTCAACTGGTCTTTTGTCATCGCTGTCGTGGCATGAACTATGCCGTCCTTATCGCGCATGAAATTCAGATCCGAGACGGGCAAGGAAACCGGCTTGGCGCCCAGACCCAGAAATCCGCCGACATCCACGACGACATGAGCCGTCTCGCCGCTTCCGTGAAGATGGGAAACATCACCGATGTGACCGTCATCCGGGCCATATACCTTTGCCCCTTCGAGGGCCGCGGAACGCAGTTCTTCAGGGGTAAGGGGAATATGTTTCGAATGGTCCATTTGAAAACTCGCTTGTTGTGTTCCAGATTGCCAACACAACTACCTGTCGCCTCTTGGGTTCCTGACAAACCCCCAGACGTGGCCTTGCTTGGGCCAGTTTTCGTGTAACGTCATGTTCAGGCGTCGGTCGCCTGGACCGTTTTGGCCCGGGCGGCTGATGTCAGATCTTGTTCACGAAAGTCCGCGCATGATAGAGGGCCAGCAGCGGCAAACCTATGCACACGATGCTGGCAAGAATGACGCCGGGCATGCCCCAGACAAAAAATTCGATCATATCATTTCCTCCACAAGGCCGGTCTGGCGCAGGCGGCTGCGCCCGAACTCGTTCAGCCGGTAACAATTCAACAGCCTTTCGCCCCCGCCCGGTTCGATCTTCGATTCCAGATAATCGATCAGACCGCCGGAATGCAGATCGGTCAGTGTCATGCGAACCGTGCCTATCCAGTACCGGCCATGAAGCCCGTATTCCTTCATGATCACGTCGCAGATATCATAATCCCACAGATTTTCGGATCTGGCCAGAAGCTGCAATATACGGCCCTTGATATGTACCTTGCCCATGCTCAGCGATCCTCCACTGCGCGGATGACTTCAAGCACGCCCCGCCCTTCGGTGAACAGAACAAAGCTGCCGATAACCGCGACGATCGCCCCTATGGCGAACCAGATGTCCGGCGTGAGGCCACCAAAAATCCACAGATAGATCAGCGAAAACGGGCCATAAAGGGCCGCGATGGCCTGACCGCGCCCGACACCGATCAGCGGAAAAGACTTGTACCAGGACACGTAGCAGAACGCGAAGGTCATGCCCATCAGCACCAGCATGTGCCAGACACCCGGTTGCTTCAATGCCGTCCCCATCGACAGCCACAGATGATCGCCGGCGAGGAACCACGTCAGCGGCAACCCGATCACGACCCAGATTGCGACTTCGGCGGTGAAACGCAGTGTGAGGCCAACATCGGGATCGCTTACATCCAGCGCGCGGCCGGCAATGGCACCCTCCAGCCCCCAGCCGATGAATGCCATTGCGCCGCCGACATAACCGATCCAGCGGCTGCTTTCGCCCTCGGCGCTCAGATCTGTCATCAGCCCAGGAAGGAAGATGAGTACCGCCCCCGCCACGATCACGATCAGCCCCAAAGCGGCCCGGCTCGTGATACGCTCGTTATACCAAAGGCGCGCCAGCGTGGCTCCCACAAGCGGATAGAGAAGGCCCGCCACCGCCGCGAACCCCGGCCCGACATAGACAAGCGCAACATAGGTCCCAAAGATCGCGAAACCGCCGGCAAGCCCCGCAGGCAGGTACCAGATCGAGATCCGGCGCTGGCGCAGGGTACGGACATATTCGCCGGTCTTTCCAAGTACGGCGACCCAGACAAACATGAAGAACAGAACAGCAATTGCATTGAGAAAAGCAACCACCATCGCGGCAAGAATATTGCCCGCATTGCCTTCCTGAGCAAGCTGAACAAAAGGCTGCTCGTAATAGATTGCGGTGCCGGGCACATACCACGCCGCCCAAAGAACCGCACACCACAGCGCCCAGATAAAGCCCCACCGGACCTGATAATTTCGATTTTTCGCTCTCAGAGCATTAAGATCTGCTGTATTTGCCATTTGCACTCACGAATCAGGATTTCAATTACTTGCGACCGCTAACTTGCAACGGCAGACTTCGGAAATTACCCTAGGGAGCACGAAATTTTAAGTAAAGGACTATCGCATCCATCTAGACGCAAGAATCATACCCAGCAACCCAAGCATGCATCTTGGCTACTTCTGTCGCGCCTGCGGCATTAACCGCCAGAATAGATGGGTTTTCTGCGCAACCGCAACATGATGTTGCAAGCGGGAAGATGATCATAATCAAACTGGCACAGAACTTTGACGTCCACTCGAACCGATCAATCAATGTCACCAGCTTCCGGAAGGCGTGAACTATGTGGCTGGCGATTTTCCTAAGCTAAGCTGACAGCGGTAAGCGATCCAAGATTTTTCCTCGACGATGCCGCGCAAGCGCTCTCAAGGTAACCGCGCACGACAAGCTGAATAGCAAAAGGCACGGCAGGACCCCACTCAAAGCCTTTGGCCCGCCGGTATGTTGAGTTACATGATGAGATCGCTGAACCCGACGCTATCAAGAGCCAGCTTTGCTCCTCTATGAGGCCCGATCCCTGCCTCCTCAGGCAAAAACCCGCGATATGCTTTGATCCGAGATGACGACCGCAGCAAGCGTTCCATACAATCGGAAATCACAATTCTCTCAAGGATTCAAGAATACCTTGCCGCCCCGGATTTCACGAATACCTTCTGCTTCACCTTTCCGGAAATCGGCGACGCTGCGGGATGCTGGCCTGATGCCCCACAC
>JAUNVT010000153.1 GCA_030540655.1 Rhodobacterales bacterium | reverse complement strand
TATCCCACGTCATCGTCCTATCCCGCCCACCTGAGAAATAGAGGAAAAGTAGAGCCGCGGACAACTACGCTGACGCAGGGGGGAGATGCTCGCGCCGTAAGGGTTCGCCTTCTCATGCAGCGCATTGATCCCGAAGCTGATGCAATGCGCCAGCAGCGACAGCCGGATGCCTTGGTCGAGCTTCGCCAGATAGTCCCAAAGCGCCGCATCATCGCCAAGCTACAGATCGGCCTCCCAGGCGGCGTGACGTTCATCAACGACCTATTCCACCGAACTGTCCTTCAGATCGGCGGCCTGCGCCGACATGTAGACCTGGCTGACCGAAGCCTCGAGGCAGGACCCTGACGCACCTGAGGAGCGGAAGGTGTCGTGGACGAGTTTCACGAGCAGGAGCTTGAGCGCGACGTCTGGAGACCGCCCGACCGCTCTTCGCGCAAAGCCAAGGTCCGTTGCGCCGTTAGTTCTTTGACCGGGCGCTCGGGCAAAAGCTTCAGTGCGCCGTCGTCCTCTTCATCCGGCAGGTCATTGCCCAACGGCTGGCCGCCAATAGTGATCACGGCGCCCTGACCGATACCACTCACTTGACCTGCACACTAGAGCGTAGCTCCGCTTCCCTGCCCGTCTTCCGCCGAATGCTCACCACTCTGGACACCGGTGTCTTCCCGCGGCTCATCCTCTGACCACACGTAGGCTCGATAAACGGCCAGCTCGCCATATCGCTCAACCGTGACGAATGCCCCTGCCCTCGTGACCTCATCCTCGTCGAAGATCAAAGGACGGACTTCGAGCTTTTCCATCGCCACTTCCAGTTCGCCGAAGCGAGTATCGATCTCTTCGACGAGTTCGTCCTAGCCTTCATACTCCTCCTCCAGCGTCCGATATTCGGTAAGCAGCCTGGCGTGTTCCGCGCCCTCGTCATCCGTCATCGGGGCCGGATCGTTCGAGAGACGCCGCAGGCCGTGGCTGTAGCCTTAGGGCAAGTTCAAGCGATACCTCGATCCACTTCCAGCCCTCGGTCGCGATCGCTTCTGCCTCGGTCTGCAGCTTTTCGCTGACCAGTCGATCGAGCAAGGCAGGGTCGTCGAGCCAGTCGCCGTCATCGCCCTGGAAGAGATCATGCAACATCATGCCGCCAGCGGCCTCATGGGCATCGACACCCACGAAGACCGCGCGCCGGTCGGACGCCCGCACCGAGGTCTCGGTCAGCATACGTCGGATCTGAGAGGGTTCCTTGTTCCAGAACGCGTTGATCGCTTCCCAGACCTAAACCTGGCGCTCGTGATCCGGATTGACCGTGAAGGCCATGAGCTGCTCCAGCGTTATGTCGTCTGTGGCGTAAACCCCAAGCAGCGCAGGTGCCACGGACGCGAGTTTCAGGCGCTGCTTCACGATCTGGGGCGTCACGAAGAAGGCTGCTGCGATCTCCTCATGGCCCTGGCTCTTTTCACGCAGCGCCACGAAGGCGCAAAACTGGTCGAGCGGATGCAGGGCCACGCGCTGCATGTTCTCCGCGAGAGAATCATCCTCGGCCAAGATTGCTGAACCCGCATCCCGTACGATACAGTGAATCGGCAATGTCTTGTTCAAGCGCTTCTGCTTCACCAGCAGCGACACCGCATGGAAGCGTTGGCCGCCGGCCGGGATTTCGAACGTGCCGGTCTCGGTGCCATCTTCCGCAAGCACGGGCCGCACACTCAAGCCTTGGAGTAATCCCCGGCGCGCGAAGTCCTCGGCCAGTTCCTCCACTGACACGCCGCACGTTGGATTGGCTCAGGATCAGCTTGTCGAAGGGGATGTCCCGGGAAGGGGACAGGGTGATTTTGGGGGTAGCTTTCTCCATCGGTCTTCATCTCGACGGGCACCGGAACCCACTCTTCCGATCTCACTTCCCGTCACCCTCAAACCCTTCAGCCCTTTCACTCTCCACAAATTTGGATGGTTGAAACGAGCGAACATAGGAAGCGAGTTCACAGCTGTGAACTTTGATTGGCCGCGACAACTGTCCGTAATGTTCACAGCTGTGAACATTACGCCGCGCTCCGCCTGCCGATCAGAGCCATGACCATCGGCCCGCAGGAAAATTCGCCCGCCGCCGCTTTGGCCGTCAGTGAGCGTAGGTAGCCACCCGGGGACCTGATCTCCGCAAATCGCTCCAGTATCGCCACAACGACGATCGATGCCTGTTCCGGACCCATGCATCTTTGAGCATCCTCCCAGGCCGACGGGCTGATACCCATGGCAGGCCGCACGTGGCCCGCCGCGTCGAAGAGCTGATGCCAGTGTCTGATCTCGCCTTGGTAAAAGGTCTTGAGCGACGGACAGCCAGCAATGACGAGACTGAGCGGGATCTTCGGTACTCGTCTCGTATCGAGATCTTCAACACCTTCCTCAGACGCACCGGGTTGGTCTTTTGGTACGACGCCAGCCGCCCGGACTTTTTCTAAGCCATGTTCAAAATCTATAGAATCTTTTTTTGAATTATGTTGGTGATGCTCATTCTGGACATCATTGGTGACCAAATCTTCTGTTTCAGGGCCATCAATGACGTTCCGCGCCTTGTCGAGCAAGGCTTCAAGTTCAGTACGATACTGCTCCAAATCCTCTAGTGGCAGCTTGCGACGTAGCGCCCGGGCCGTAAGGGCAGCTGTATCGTGCAGTTGCTCCCAGAAACCGAGTCCAGGCTGCATCTCCTCACCGAACTCTGCCAGTGCAGCGAGATCGCGCCTCATCAGGCTCACGATCTCCCTGAGCCGCCGGACACGGTTCTCGGCGTCACGCACGACCTCCGCGGCCCGTGCGATCTCCTCAGACCGGCAATAGAGCGGGGAAAGGTCGAAACCGAAGACCACGCGCTCCTCGCCATGCTTGCGGACGTAACGCTTCCCGTTCGGACTGTCGCGCCGCACGAGCAGTCCCACATCGACCAGCCGGGCTAGGTGACGCCGCATCGTCGAGCACGGCATGCCATTGAGCCGCTCGCAAATGGCCTTGTTGGACGGAAAAACAACCATTTCCGCGTCCCCGCCAAGCGCATCATCCGGAAAGAAGCTGAGAAGCCCCTGAAGGACCGTCAGATCGCGCTCCGTGATGCTAAAGGCAGCCTGCGCCTTGGACAGCTCCCGAAACAATTCCCATTTGTTGATCGGTTTGCCCGGGACGGATGCCTCTGGCTTCTCGATCACGCGCAGATGGGCGTGCGAAATCGGCCGCATAAACGGCGAAAGTGGGGTGTATTCCATGAACTCATTCACGAAGGCACACAAAGTCGGTCCCGCGAATCACTTATGACTTGCGGTTATTGCGCTCGCCCACTACTTTGAAAATGCTAAGATCAAAGTCTGGGTCTCGTGGAGCGCAAGCTTTGCGGGACCTTTTTCGTTAGCCTGTATCGTGCCTCCTTTTTATTGCTGCTCTTCTTCTCCTCACGAATCGCGCTTCCAGCGCGCGTGAAGCTCTTGAACGACGTTCTGGGCCTGGTTCTCGAGCCAATCCGCAAAAGCATCATCCACATCGGTCAGGTCTAGGCGGACCTTCCGGTTTGACTTTCTGATTGTTCCGACAGGGACACCATCTATGACCAGCGACGTCGCCTTCGGCCGCGGCTTTGAGTCACGCGCTCGGGTGGCGCTCTTCTTGAGGCGGCGCGATACGGCGTCGAATGCTTCGATCGAAGGATCGGTCTGAGGCTCCTCATCGTCGTCAGAAATCTCTCTGGCAGCGATCTTATTGCGAGCACCCAATGCAATCTCAATGAGCTCGCCCTGATCAATGATTCCTTCGGTGAGTTCCTTGGTGAGAGCTTCCCAGCGTGGGCGGCCAATGCCATGTGCCGGCCCGATCGCTTGAGCCAAGTCAGCACCGATCGCCTTGGCAACTGAAATCGACATCGACACAGCCGAGCGCGTAACATTCAAGACCTCTGCGATCTGAGCCTGCGTCCCAAAACCGCTGTCGAGCAGTTCACGTGCGAAAAGAGCACGCTCGATGTAGCTGAGGTCGCGTCGCCCAGTGTTTTCCGAAACCTGGGCGCTAAGGGCTGCCCTGTCGTCGAGATTCGCAATGAGCGCGCGGACTTTATCTATCTTGTCGGAGACGCGGATGGCTTCCAGCCGTCTGCGCCCATAGACCAGCAGATAGCGACTGCTTTCTGTCGGATGGCGTCTGACCAGGATAGGAACGGTCTGCCCGTTCTGTTCGATCGAGGCACGCAGATCATCGACGTCTTCCGGATCAAGTCGGTCGGCAAAGCGACTGTCTTCAATCTCGACCGGATCGAGTTCCCAAACATGATGCGCATCTACTGCATCGCGGGCAGAGCGCAAGGCTCGGTTACTCGACATCATGCTGCCCGGCGCTGCAGGTTTTTCTGCAGTCGCTAAACTGTCCAGCATGGACATTCGCTTTTTTTTGCCGTCCGTCATCAGCGCCCCCAAGTCTTTTGAATGAGCTGAGAGATTTCGTCGTTCACTGCGTTCAGGCTTTCTATAGCCCGATCATAGGTGGTCCGGGTAAAAGCGCTTCGTTCGACCTCATAAAGCGTCTGCTTGGTCAGGCCCGCATCAGAAATCGCGGTGGACTTGAGCATGGGAGCGTTCAAGACTTTGTCCCCGTACATTGTGCGCAGAAACGCGACGATGCGGTTTTGGGGTGCATCAGTCGGCTCGTAGCGGGTCAAGAGATAACGCATCCAATCATGGGACATGTCGGCTCCACTGTCGGCGATGACGTCCATCAGGTCCGCCGTCATGCGGAGGAACTGGCTCATGGACATGACGTCAAGCATTTCGGGATGGATTGTCACCAAAACGCCAGTCGCGGCTGAAAGGGCGGACATGGTCAAGAAACCGAGCTGGGGTGGGCAGTCAATCACGACGACGTCGTATTGATCATCAACCTGGGCCAACGCCTCCTTGACACGAAAGAAAAACAAGCCGGCATTCCCGCGAGCGAGCGCCCGAGGCGTTTCATGTTCGAATTCCATCAGTTCAAGGTTGCCAGGAATAAGATCGAGGTTGGGAATGTAAGTTCTGCGGATAATCTTCGCTATCGACACGGGGTCGTCGTAGCGGATCGCGTCGTAGAGCGTGCCGCCATCCAGCAAATCGAACTCCGGCTGAACGCCATGCAGGGCAGTGAACGAGGCCTGCGGATCGAGGTCGATCGCAAGCACGCGGTATCCCTTCAGAGCGAGGCGCTGCGCCAGGTGCGCCGAGGAGGTCGTCTTCCCCGAACCACCCTTGAAATTCATGACCCCGATGACCTGAAGGTGATCGCCGGCCCGCCGCCCCGGAAGATAATCGCCGGGTTTCCGGGCGGTCTTTTCCAGCAGCACCCGCAGGTCCTGGATGTCCTCCGCGGAATAATGCCGCCGGTTGCCCGGAGATAGCGCGGGGGAGGGGCCTTTGCCATCGAGATGCAGCTTGCGGAGGTAGGAATCGTTGACACCCAACAGCGCCGCTGCTTCACCAGAGGTGAATTTGCGCATGGCCTTGGACGCATCGGGCGGAAACAGACTCTCGCGCTGCGAATGCAGCTGCGCGGCCAGCAATTCTGAATGCTGACGGATCACCGCATTCAGGTCTTCGTATGTCTCGGCTCTGCTCATCTGCCCTCGCGTGCCCGTGGCGTGTTCACGGAAATAGGCGTTTAGTCGACCTTTTCCGTGACTATTGCCGAAGGAGTCAGATTCGTGCAAGCACTTTCTGGATCTGATGGCCAAACCGCAATTGAATACAAGACGCCTGGTTCATCTGCGTGGCGCTTGCACCGGGGCGCATCAGGATATACATTCGTGCAAGTATATCCATTCATCCTGGAGGTGAAGATGCAAGTAGCAAGATGGGGCAACTCCCTTGCTGTGCGCCTGCCCGCAGAGCTGGTCCGCGAACTCGGCCTGAAGGAAGGCGACCAGATCGACCTCGTGAAGGACGAGGGCACCTTGAGGGTCCAGCGCCAGCCTCGAGCCGACGAAGTGCTCCACAGGCTGCGCCGTTTCCGTGGCACACTGCCCGCCGCCGAGCGGTTGAGCCGTGACGCCGCGCATGAGCGCTGAGTTCGCCGACACCAACATCGTCCTTTATCTGCTTGATGACGGTCCCAAGGCGGATCGCGCCGAGGCTATCCTGGGGCAGGGGCCGCGCATCAGCGTGCAAGTCCTGAACGAGGCGATGGTGAACTGCCGCCGCAAGGCGGGCCTCACATGGGACGAGACGGGCGCGTTCCTGGCAGGCATCCAGGCGTTGTGTCCTGTGGAGGATCTGACACTGCAGACGCACGAGATCGGACGGGCTCTCGCTGAACGCTACCGCTTCTCAGTCTACGATGCGATGATCGTTGCGGCGGGCCTCATTGCCGGCTGCACCACGCTCTGGACCGAAGACATGCACAATGGCCTGCTTGTGGAAAACCAGCTTCAGTTGGTGAATCCTTTCGCCTGACAGTCAAACCTGCAGCAGCCCCAGCCTCTCGGCCCGCTCCAGCAGCATCTTGACCGACGAAGGCTGTCAACTTGTCCTTCCACGGGGCGTCCGCTCGCGCATCGCCTCCAGCCGGTCGCAGATCGCCTGCAGCGTGATGTCGGGGTCTGCGCCCTTGATGGCGGCCACGA
>JAUNVT010000152.1 GCA_030540655.1 Rhodobacterales bacterium | reverse complement strand
GTTTACCCATTTTCGACCCCATATCTGCCTCAGCAGAAGGGAATCACAGAAAGAATGCCTTGGGAATCCCCAATCCGATCAGGGCCGATACGCTCTAAATCCAACCTGCAGACTCTCGTTATGAATGAGGGACCAGCAGGGGGCAGGTCACAACTCAAAACGCCGCGTGATCACGTTGCCAGCAAATTTTGGGCAGACCTCTGCGCGCTCGACCAGCATGCCCATATCTTATCGTCCGCAAGTCTCGTTCGCTTCATTGTCTGTCGTCGAGTCAAGGCGGACTTTAATAGACGGAGGAGGGAAAATTCTGCGGGAGGTCAGCTCGCACAATGGAAAATTCCGTTAAGTTGTTGCGTTGTAAACAGGCCGTTCCTAATATACTCAAGTACGGAAATACTAAGTTTCAGCTGTATCTTCTGGCTTTCTTTCACTGAGCAGACAGAATTCTTTTAGACATTGCTCCAAACGGGTCCAATAGTGCGCGAAATTCGCAAGATCAGAGATGATCTCCTACTCATTCACGCAGAAGATGCTGCATTCACCTTGAGCCAGCGCGCACTGGCTGCTGAAGCTCCGAATTATCGTTTGATCGATCTTTATGACTTGGAGCAGCGATTGATCGGCCATCTCGACGCTCTTGTGCTTGCTGATAAAGCGGGTCTTGAAATCGCTGAGGCCGAGGCTGTATCTGGCGACCTTGATGCTGTCGCCGTATTGACACATGTCGCGCTGCGGCAACGGCATCGGAACATGATCGCCAAGATCACTTTTTCAGACGGTGATCTTCCCACGTTGTGTCGACGAATAGCGGAAGCGGCGATGTGGTACTCTCATGATGAACTGGCTCTTGTCATGTCTGACTGGATCAATGGCTCGGTTCCTTTCCGAATGATTGCCTTGGAAATCTGTAGCCTTCGTCGAATCGACCCCCGACATTATCTGACGATAGCAATTACGGATGCTGACCCGATGGTTCAGGCCCGAGCGATTACGCTGGCCGGTGAACTCGGACGGACGGACTGCCTCAGTCAGCTTCGCGAAATTGGTGGCGATGAGGCCGATCTGGCAGCAGTGCGGCTTGGTGATGATACCGCCGCCAGACGCCTTTTTGACGTCGACCGCTTCCCCGCGAGATCACAAACGGCGCGGTGCTTTGCCGAAACGCTGCCGCTTGTGCTTCCTCGGGAGGAAGCAATTGTGGCTGTTCGTGGTCTGCTTGAAGAACCGGCGACACGACGTTGGGGTGTTGTAGCAATCGGAGCACTGGGATGGATGGCAGGGCTTCAAGGGCTCCTGGCCGTCATGTCCGAACCCCTCCATGCACGCGTCGCGGTGTCTGCGTTCGAACAGATAACCGGTCTCTATGTTGCACATGAAGATCTGGAAATGAAGGATTTTCCCGAAGATCCTGAGGGTCCTCCAATTGGAATTCTTGAGAGTTTTATTGACGCGAACACTCCCTGGCCTGATGTCGAAAGATTTGGAGCTTGGTTGGAACAGAATGCTTCTCGATATTCCGAAGAAGAACGATTGCTGCTTGGGGTCGCTGCGTGGACGTTCAAAGGCACTCCGGAGCCATGGGTAAAGTATCAGGCGCGGCACCGATGGGTCGCAACGTCTCAAGCACTTCAGCGCCCTGATGCAATGCTACCAAACCACATAAGTCCAGTCTATATTGAGGGCACGCAGTTCACGCGTAGCTGGTAGACGCAATGCCGGAGCATGGCTTCGGTTCATATTTGCCTGCTAAAACCGGGTGTGGTAATGCAATTTGAAAATACGACGCCATTTGCTGCCGATCTGAATTTTGCCTTTGAGAAATCCGGGCGCGAACTGGTTGTTGTTGCGGTCAAGGCGACATTTGACTTTCCCGAACAGGGAGCGATCGCGACACCTGCGCAAGAACAGCTTCCCCTTTTCTATTCTGAAGTATTTGGCGATGATCCGGAGGCCGACGCGGTACGGTTCGACAATGATTTCGCGCCTGTCAAACGCGCTTGTGACGTACTTTGCGAAGCGGTTGCTTTTTCGCCGGGTGGACGACCGACGACAAACCTGAAAGTCGGAATGCGACTTGGCCAATGGTCAAAGGCCTTTGACGTGATCGGCCCTCGGATTTGGCTACGTGGTGCGATGGGTCACCGAATTTCCGATACCAGACCCTTCACCAAATTGTCGCTCTCGTATGACAATGCGTGGGGTGGCGTAGACCCGCACCCCGAAAAACAGGGGCATGCAGCGACCTGTGAGACCAATCCTTCGGGTGTAGGGTATTATCCATATCGCTTGTCGCTTGAAGGTGCGCCCCTTCCCTTGACGTATCAACCAAACCGTCACGTAACCGACATCGACGGCCCGTACCTGCCTATGGCTTTTGGACCGGTCGGTCGACATTGGCTACCACGCCGTAAATATGTCGGAACCTACGATCAGGTCTGGATGGATCATCGCATGCCATTTATGCCAGACGATTTCGACCCGATGTATTATCAGTCCGCGCCACCAGACCAGCAAATATCCTTTCCAAAGGGTGGCGAGCCTGTTGAGTTGCTTAATCTTACAGTTGAAGGACGCTTTGGTTTCTACCTCCCAAGAGAAACTTTGGGCGTTACTTTTCAGCGGAAATCGGGGCCGCTTTCTCAAAAAATCCCACTTCTGGATACAGTTCAATTATTGCCGGCCGAGCGGCGGTTTTGCCTCACGTGGCGGACCCGTTTCGCCTGCAACCGTGATATACACGACCTGTCGGAGATTATCGTTACGAGGCGCTCCGAATGACAGTTACCATACGCGGATACGGAATGTGGACCGCTGCCGGACATGACGGCCCCTCCACAGTTGCGGCAATGCGGGCGGGGGTGTCGGGTGCAGAGCGGGCTAATCTTTGGGACTATTCCGTTGGCGAAAACCTCAGTGCGTTCCGTGTCGCCGCACATCAGTGGTGGGAGGGGAGCAGTTTCGTTCCCTATCTGATTGCCCCAGTTATCGGCGAGTGTTGGGACCGTTTGCCTGAGCTTGGCATTGACAATTCTGCAGATGTTCCGATCCTGATCAATATCGCTCCCAAGGACCGACCAGCACGCAACAAAACTCTCGAAAGGATAGTCATCAATACCTTGCCGATACTGACAGAGAGGCCATTGCCCCCTGGTAGCACCGTTGTGTCAGCCGGGCGCGTCGGATTACCGTATCTTCTGGCCAAAACCCAAGCGCTTCGTCAACCTTCGGCTATTTTGGTGGGAGCGGAGAGTTTCCTGCAACAGTCCATCGCAGATCATTATGCTGAACAGCAGCGTCTATTCAACAGACTGAATTCCAGCGGCTTTACGCTTGGTGAGGCTGCAGCAGCACTGATCGTTTCCTCTGGTGCGCATCCTGGCCTTCAGATCACCGGGATGGGCCACGGCAATGACTCCTCCGTTGCGGGAGGAAACAAGGACACACCAGTTGATGGGAGCGGTCTGACGGATGCAATGCGCATGGCCTTGGCAGATGCAGATATTCAGTTTTATGATATCACAGTGTCGATGGCAGATCTCAATGGCGAACATTTCAAATTCAAGGAGCACGCCGTGGCGACAATGCGTCTCGACCGCTTGCCACCCGAGAAACGCTCGCGCCGTCCACGTGAACATCTGGAGCACTGGAACGTGATAGAAACTATTGGAGAAACTGGTGCCGCCCACATGTTTGCCGCCTGCGGCTGGGCATATCAGGCCGGGCGGTCGGGCTACCTTCCCGGCCGCGTGATGCTCTCTGCAGGCGAAGACGACGGCCAGCGCGTCGCCCTCGTAGCGGAGTGGTCGGATGGCTGATGTATTCGCCAATGGAAAAGAGGTCTCAGGCAAGAAAACCACCAATAAATCTGCGCCTGCAATGATGAGCGTCTGCCTGTCTCCCCCATCGCCGCCTGCTGGCCCAATCCCAATTCCCTATCCCGTGACGGATATGGCATCGAACACCACTGATGGTACGTGCTCTGTGGTGATCAACAAGAAAGAAGTCGGGAAGAAAAACGGCTCCACCTACAAGAAATGCAACGGTAACCAACCCGCCACTCGAAACTTCGGTATGGACGTCGTTTCACACACCATCCAAGGTAAAACCAGGTTTGAAGCATATTCTTTCGACGTGATGTTTGAGAAAAAGGGTGCTGAGCGGTTCATGGATTTGACGACGACGAACCACATGAATCCTGCAACTGCCGTGACGGCTAGTACAGCGAGCGCAGCGCCCCCTCCTGTTGGTTCGTCGGCCGAATGCCAGACTCTGAATGGTATAAACTTGGCGAGTCGGGGTCAGAATACACCTGCCAATCGGAAGCGAGGCGTTTGCGCTGCAGGGAAGTACCTTCCCGGGGATGGCTCGCCACCACAATATGTTCGAGCTCGATCAACCATAGGCCATCTCTCCAGAGCCTTCCCTGCCGTACAGAACGGCTACGCTACTGGTCTCTGGCCAAAAACAGTGCGTGGCACCGGTCCTGTACCTTCTGGTATGAATGCTATCAAAGGCTGCGGTAACAGAGAATATGGAAACAATGCTCAGAGCGGCATGAACCATGCGGAGGGTAAGATTGTCGAAGATCTATTGAAGAACAATGCTAAAAGCATCTCGGCAGGCCAAGGCGGATCACTTTTGTTAAAGATCGACTGGCCCGGGAAGCATCCTGAACCCTGCTGTGGCCGCTGCAAGAAAACCTTGGCTGCATTATGCGAATGCGTGAATATTGTTCTGTGCGATGAAAATGACCAGTCATATGACTGGTGCAAAGATCAACGGTGTGATCGTTGAATCCAGTCCTGAATGAATTCCTTGAATATATAGATGCTAAAGATCCAGAAAAGGGTCCTGCAACCTATCCGTGGAACGAATGGGATGCATCCAACTATCTGCTGCCAATTGATGAATCTTTACTCGACGAACTTTCCAAGGTTCAACCAAATGCTCTGTTTGCTCTGTCGACAGCCGTGACTTTCTGGACATATTCGCGTCTGAGATATCTTGAACACAATCCCGATGCTGAGCGATTATTGGAAGTCATTGCAGCCAGCCGAATAACTCGTCCAGCCCTAGACGTACGATATATCAATCCAGATGAATGGCGTGGGCCAGTAAATGGACCATTGATTACTGCAATCGCCGCGCTTCTGGATGGTTTGCAGCAGGCTGACTATTGGCCATACCTTGACGAAATTGTCCACAATAACCTTAGAATGGCGCGCCATGTCCGTACGCAACATGATCCATTCGACGAGTGGTGGGAAACCGCTCTTGATTTTGTAGTTATTACATTCCCGAAGAAGAGTCTGAAAAACGTCGATGACTTCGGAGCTCCTGTCCCTCTGTCGGCATTTATATTCGATGCTGATTATACTGACCACTACAGCTTTTTCGACCAGATTTCTGCCGTTTCGAACGACAATCCATGGTTTATTGCTCCCAGCTAGGCCCCTATAGTTGAAAAAAGAGACTGCGCAGGAGTCTGGTCGCTGGCTATGTTAGTTCAACGAGACATTCGCGCCCTGCACTCTGTTTTGTCCTTCGGCTCTGCTGAGCAACTGTTTGCCTTTAATTGTGATGCTCCCATCTGCTTCGAGCATAATACTGCTCTTGCCGCAGAGAAGAACAATTTCATTGTTCGCGTCGATGACTGTCCTCTTTCGGACCGGTGGGTCAATCAAACCAAGGATCAGCAATTGGTTTTCGGCTCCGGCTAGCGCTACAACTGCTACTTCGCTTCCCAAATGCTCTTCGTCCAGTTGAAGCAATGCCCGGGCGGAATGTGTGGTACCTGCCACATCTACCTGTGGTATACCATCTTCCGAAAAGCTGGTGATTTTTCCTAGTTGCACACCACCAAGCAGACTAAAGCCATGGACTTGATCGTTCATCGGGGGTCTCCTGAATATGTCAACATTTGGTTAATTTTAGGCTATAATCTATCGTTACACAAAATCTATATAGACCCGATCCTGCTCGTTTACGCAATTTGGAACAATGGTTTGGTTTTAGTGTCCGATGGGGCTTTATTGCGCAAAGGCAGCGTGAGGGATTCATCTGGCGAATCCAGCATGGTAACTGGTCTGCATGAGCAGACCCATCCGCCGAGCTACAAGACCAGGAACTGACCGGCCTACAATAAAGCGCTGAAGCAGCATGGCTCCCTGACGATCTGGTTCGACCCGGACATGGTGTGGGTGCCGCCGCCGACCAGCAAGCGAGGTCGGCAGCCGCAGTATAGCGACGCTGCGATCCAGACATGCCTGACGATGAAGGTGCTCTTCGGCATGGCTCTCCGTCAGATGACCGGGTTCGTGGAGAGCCTTCTGCGGCTGGCAGGTCTCGACTGGGAGAAACGCGCGAAAGTTGGTGATGCCCTGAGTGGCGGCATATCATGGCGGTGTTCAGACGCCGTCGATTCTCTGCTGAGAAAAGGATATGCCACATGTCAGAGACTACCATCACCCACCTGCCCGATCCATCGGGATTTAAAGCGTATCGGCCCTGATCGGATTCGGGATTCCCAAGGCTTTCTTTTGTGATCTCCTTCTGCCGAGGCAGATATGGGGTCAAAAATGGGTAAACCGCATCCTTTCGAGTTGCGTGTCCGCGCAGTTGCACTTGTCG
>JAUNVT010000151.1 GCA_030540655.1 Rhodobacterales bacterium | reverse complement strand
CAAGCAGATAAAGGACGATGTTGGTGTCGGCGAACTCAGCGCTCATGCGCGGCGTTGCGGCTCAGACGCTCCTTCGCGAGTAACTTGCCTCGGAAGCGGCGCAGCTGTTGAAGTATTTCCTCGGCACGAGGTTGACGCCGAACCAGCACGGTAAAATCGTTTTTAAGAAATCAATCTCATTCCCCTTCTTCAGACCGAGTTCACGAGCATGCTTGACACCTTGCTCAGAATCGATTGGGCAAACAGATCGCTACGGCGGCACTGATCTTGGTGTTCGATATGCATTGCGCGGGCCAAGTGGCATCGCCAAGAGGCTATTTGTGGGGCATGGTAGAGAAGGCAGGGGCAGGGAAGCTTCATCTTGAACGCAGTTTTTACGGCCGTTTGAACGCGCAAGCGACGTGATGATAAGTAAATTACGTCTTTCGCCTAGTAACTGTATCCTTCACGCGGTCGAAAGCGCACATTTATGACCGTTTTTACACAGAGCGTTAGCAAGGTTGACCAGTTTCCAAGCGACTGCAGTCGTGATGCCCTTGCGCGGTTTCCCGACTTTTCGCACACGATCCGCAAAGTTTTTCTTGGACGGTGCCGGACAATCACGACGAATCCTGGCCGCGATCGGCGTTTCGAACCGTTGGCGCCATACCTCGGATGCTTTCACACGAGACGATCACGCAGCGATTGGCGTCCGGCCTGGCAATGTCCCACTGCCCGGCCCGCACCTGCGCCGGATGGTTGAGCAACGCTTTGAATATCCGTCTGATCAAGCAGTTTTTCTCGTTCAAAATCTGTCAGCTTTGACGAGTACATTTGCGGTTCCGATCAGTTTTCTCATGACTGCGACGATGACAACTTTTGCCGGTTTTCCGGCAGTACGCAGCGATCAGACAGGAACCTCAAGGTTGGCCGTCTCGTTCGTTTAATTGAAACACCGGATGTGAAAGCATGAGTCGACCGATCGAGGATTACGGGTTCATTGGCAACATGCTGTCCTGCGCGCTTGTCGCGCGGGACGGCTCAATCGACTGGCTCTGTCTGCCGCGGTTCGATTCGGAAGCCTGCTTCGCCGCTCTGCTCGGGACCGAAGAGAACGGGCGCTGGCGGATTTCGCCAGTGGCCGAGGCCCGTGTGACTCGCCGCTACCGCCCGGGAACGCCGATTCTCGAAACCACGTTCGAGACGGCGGAAGGGACAGTGACGCTCATTGATTTCATGCCGCTCGCCCAGGATGAGGAGCACGTCGATCTGATCCGCATCGTTCGCGGCGACCGCGGCCGGGTGCGGATGAAGTTTGAATGCGTGCTCCGCTTCGACTACGGCCGGACGGTGCCTTGGGTCCGCCGGACAGATTACGGGCTGCGGGCGGTAGCGGGGCCGGACGCGGTAGAATTGCGCACACCGGTGGCACTCGAGGGGCGTGATATGCGTACCTTCGGCGACTTTACTGTCGGCGAAGGAGCAGAGATCCCGTTCGCGCTGACATGGCATCCCTCGCACCGGCCCGCCGAGCGCCGCTGGGATCCCGCAGAGCGTCTGACGACGACTGAACGGTGGTGGCTCGACTGGTCAGGCTGTTGCAAATATGATCGGTCCGAACGCCACCCTTGGCGCGAAGCGGTGCTGCGTTCCCTGGTGACGCTGAAGGCACTGACCTTCCAGCCGACAGGCGGCATCGTGGCCGCTCCGACCACCTCGCTGCCGGAGGAGATCGGCGGCGAGCGCAACTGGGATTACCGCTTCTGCTGGGTGCGCGACGCGACCCTGACGCTGCTTGCGCTGCTCGCCTCCGGATACAGGGAGGAGGCACACGCTTGGCGCGAATGGCTGCTGCGCGCCGCCGCCGGACACCCGAACCAGCTCCAGATCATGTACGGTCTTGCTGGCGAGCGCCGGCTGACGGAGACCGAACTCTCCTGGCTCGACGGCTATGCGGGCTCGCAGCCCGTGCGGGTCGGCAACGGCGCCTTCGATCAGCTCCAGATCGACGTCTACGGCGAGTTGATGGATGCGCTCCATGTCGGGCGGCGCTACATGCTCGAGCCTTCGGAGGCGAGCTGGAGCTTCCAGAAGGCGCTCCTGAAGGATCTGGAGGCCAAGTGGCGCGAGCCGGACGAGGGCATCTGGGAAGTGCGCGGCGGGCGCCGGCATTTTACACACTCGCGGCTGATGGCTTGGGTCGCCTTTGATCGCGGCGTGCGCGCCGTGGAGGATTACGGCCTCGCCGGGCCGGTCGAGCATTGGAGCGCCGTGCGCGACGAGATCCGCGCCGACATCCTGGAGAACGGCTGGAGCGAGCGGCGCGGCGCCTTCGTCCAGAGCTATGACGGCACCGCGCTCGACGCCTCGCTGCTGCTCATCCCGCTGGTCGGCTTTCTGCCGCCGGAGGACCCGCGCGTCGTGGCCACAATCGAGGCGATCAAGCGCGAGCTGGTGGAGGACGGATTGGTGCTGCGCTACCGGCCGGATCATGCCGAGGACGGCCTTGCCGGCGGGGAGGGAACCTTCCTCGTCTGCAGCTTTTGGCTCGCGGACGCGCTGACAATGATGGGTAGGCTCGACGAGGCGGAGGCGCTGTTCGAGCGGCTGCTGGCGCTGCGCAACGACCTCGGCCTGCTCGCGGAGCAATACGACCCGCGTACGCGCCGCCAGCTCGGCAACTTCCCGCAGGCCTTCAGCCATATCGGCCTCATCAACACCGCCAACAACCTCATCTCTGCCCGCGGCCCCGCAGAGCAGCGCGCCGACCGCGCCGCGCCCGCGGAGCCGGAAGCCCAAGAGTCCGCCCCCGACTTCGGGACGAGCGGCCCAGGCGAAGTTCGAAATTAGGTTCTGTCGCAAACGTTTTGGAGGGCAGAGTGACACTTTAGCTTTTCGCATACTTCGCGAGGAGATAAGCAAGATTATGTCATGGCTTTGCCCACTAACGGAAATAAACTTCGTGCCTGTCGAGGAATGAAAACGACGTTTACCTAGAACTTAACCAAGAACTCGCAAAGTTTGATGGCGCCGCGTAAAAATCCATTCAATCGGCATTGATTTTTGCGCGAGATCACCTTGCTGACGGTGCGCTGTCTTGCCGAGATATGCGAGACATGTTGGCTGAGCGGGGTATTGCTATCGACGCCTCGACAACTCACCGCTGGGTGCGCAAGTTTGGGCCCGAGATCCGCAGACGGGCCTAGCTCGACGCGATCAAGGTTGCTGCGCAGGACACGTCTTCATCCTCATCCTCAGGAAGGATTACGGCTGGTTACCGGCTGTAATCTGGGCTGTTTTATACTCTGAGCCAGTTTAACACGGACAAGAAGATCGTGGCAGCCTCAAATAAAGTTGTAAGACAGTGACGCTTGTTCATCCAAAATGGCCGGGATTGCGGGTATCATTGGCATCGGCCTCTGTTTCCGTTGGGCGAATGCAGCCGCAGAGAAACTGATCCAATCCGACATCCTGCGGAGCGGGTTGCGCAATCTTACACCCCGGCCAACATCTGACTGTGTACAAACGGCGCATAAAGTATCCGCATTTGATGATAGGCTAACCGATAAGGAGCTGACGATGCTGGTCAATTATCTGAGCTGGCGATGAGTGACCACAATCAGGCGCTTTTTGTTGAAGAGGTGCAGCAATGTCCCGCTGAAGGCGATCCGGATGCTGGGCATCGCGTAACTGAAACATGGTATTGAGGGGTCCATGAAATTTACGACCAAAGACACTGGTAGATCGCTCTGCCCTGGCAGCGCAAAATGGTTTAAACGTGATCTTTCACTGGTCGCCCCTTGGCTGTTGCGGCTTGCGACGGTCGACAATCCGTTCTGGCTCCGGCCGGAGCGGATGCATTGGTGCTGGATAATCTGTTTTGGGTGATGCTGATTGGGGGCGTGAGCCTTTGGTTGCTCGTCAATGGCCTGTTCTTCTATGTTACCCGAGTCAATCAATCCGCGTTGTCCCGCCAGTTTGCCAATTGGCTGATCGTCATCGGAGGCGTTGTTTTCCCGACCACGGTGCTGGGCGGATTGTTGACATACGGTTTGTTCATCATGCCGGATCAGCGTACGCCCGGCCAAGGGCTGACCCTGCGTGTGAGGGGCGAGCAATGGTGGTGGCGGGTGGAATACTGGCCGGAGGGGGCCGAGTCCCCCATTATTTCAGCGAATGAAATCCGCCTGCCCGCAAATCGGCGCAGTGAGATCGTTCTGGATGCCGCCCGCGTGATCCACTCCTTCTGGATTCCTGCGCTGGGTGGCAAGATGGACATGTTTCCAGGACGCGAAACCCGCATGTCGCTGGCGCCCGAACGCGCAGGTAGCTGGCGCGGCCAATGCGCTGAATTTTGCGGTACGAGCCATGCGTGGATGGCGTTCGAGGTGGTAGCGATGCCTCCTGACGATTTCAAGCGCTGGCTTGAGGCGCAGGCTGCCCCCGCAAAATCTCCGACAACCGCCGCCGCCAGACGCGGCGCGCGCATTTTTGCGCGCGAGGGCTGCGGTGCGTGTCATGCGGTTCGCGGAACGGCGGCGCGCGGCGCGGTCGGCCCGGATCTGACCCATGTGGGCAGTCGCCTTAGCCTTGGTGCAGGGACGCTGGGCGCGACGCTTGAGGATTTTGAGACCTGGATAGCACATACCGGCACGGTCAAACCGGAGTGGAAATGCCTGTCTATGATTATCTGAACAGCGCGGACCGGTCGGATCTGGCGCTCTATCTCAAGGGGCTGGAATGAGCAACATTGATCAAACCCGCCCAAGCGGCCCCTATCCGCCCACCGAGGAGATGCTGGCCGAACTTGTCCCGGCAGGGGAACAGGCACGCACTGCGGCAGAATTGCGCGCGGCCTGGACGCCGCCCAAGGGCTGGCGTTACTTTATCGCGGTCAACAATTCCGAAGTCGGCCTCTGGTACGCGCTGACCGCGTTTGGCTTCATGCTGCTGGCGGGAATATTGGCGCTGGTCATGCGATTGCAACTGGCGGTGCCGGAGAATGGCCTGATCTCGGCGGACAGGTTCAACCAGTTTTTCACCATGCACGGATCTGCGATGATGTTCCTCTTCGCAGTGCCGATGTTCGAAGCGATCGCCATTCTGATCCTGCCGGCCTTCCTGGGCGGGCGCGACATGCCGTTTCCGCGCCTCTCGGCCTTTGGATTCTGGTGTTTCGTGGTCGGCGGCGTTTTCGTCATGGGGTCGCTGCTGTTCGATGCTGCCCCGACCTCGGGATGGTTCATGTATCCGCCTCTTGCCACACAGGACGAGGGGCCGGGCAGCGATATATGGCTTCTGGGCCTTTCGTTCATCGAAATCGCGTCGATTGCCGCCGCGGTCGAGCTGATCGTCGGCGTCCTGAAATGCCGCCCGCCGGGGATGCGCGTCGACATCATGCCGCTTTATGCGTGGTATGTTCTGGTCGTCGGCGGAATGATCCTGTTCGCCTTCCCGCCGCTGATCGCGGGCGATTTCCTGTTCGAGCTGGAGCGCAGTTTCGACTGGCCTTTTTTTGATCCCGCGCGCGGCGGCGATCCGATGCTGTGGCAGCACCTGTTCTGGATCTTCGGTCATCCGGAGGTTTACATCGTGTTCCTGCCGTCCATCGCCATTGCCGCGATGGTCGTCCCGACCGTCGCACGGCGGCCCATCGTCGGTTATTCGTGGATCGTGCTCTCCGCCGTCGGCACCGGGTTCCTGTCTTTCGGCCTGTGGGTACATCACATGTTCACCACCGGGCTGCCGAATATCTCGCTTGGCTTCTTCTCGGCCGCCTCCGAGGCGGTGGTGATTCCTACTGGGATCCAACTGTTCGCCTTTGCCGCGACACTGATCGCGGGCCGGGTGAAAATGAGCCTGCCGATGTTGTGGATTGCAGGCGCGCTGGTGATCTTCACCGCCGGCGGCCTGACCGGTGTCATGCTGGCCATCGCGCCCTTCAACTGGCAGGTGCATGACACCTATTTCATCGTGGCGCATCTGCATTACACGCTGTTCGGCGGCATGGTCTTTCCGGTGATCGCCGGCGTCTATTATTTCTATCCCTTCATCCGCAAGAAGATGCTGTCCGAGCGTCTAGGCCGCTGGGCCTTCTGGCTGATATTCAGGGGATTCAACGTGACCTTCCTGCCGATGCACCTGACCGGCCTGCTGCGGATGCCGCGGCGGGTCTTCACCTATTCGGCCGGGATGGGTTGGGGCTGGCTCAACATGATCTCCACCCTTGGCGCATTCGTGATCGCAGCCGGGTTCGCCGTGTTCGTCTGGGATCTGCTGCGCCCAAAAGGCGATCAGAAGGAGGTGCCCCGCAATCCGTGGGGCGCAGGCACCCTGAAATGGAGCCATTACGTTCCGGCGGAATACTGGGGGGCACGGTCAATTCCGCACATCACCTTTCGCTATCCGCTATGGGACGATCCCAAGCTCGTCGAACGCATGGATGCGGGTCGTTATTATCTGCCCGACAGTCCGCATGGGCACCGCGAGACGTTGGTCACCAGCGTTATTGATGCCGGTCCCGAACTGGTCCAGCGCGTGACCGGTCCTACATGGATCACGCTTTGGGCGGCTGCCTTCACCGGAGGTGCGTTCATATTCCCGACCTTTCACATGTATCCCCTGGCAATTGTCTCGGCCGTCTTTGCAGGTGTCTGCATCGTCCACTGGCTTGTCTTATGCTGATCGCGGCTCTTGTGCGAAGAGAGAGCCCCTGCACGCCA
>JAUNVT010000150.1 GCA_030540655.1 Rhodobacterales bacterium | reverse complement strand
TCCACATAAGAAAGGCCCCGCAATGTCCGGAGCCCCCTTGAAGTCGCGTACAAATCCGTGCAATCAGCGCGCCCGGAGGCTGTCGCGGATCTCGATCAGGATGTCTTTTTCCGAGGGGCCGGTGGGCACTTCGGGCGCGACGTCGTCAGGTTTCATCGCGAGCGATTTCACCTTGTTGACGTAGCGCACCAGCATGAACACCACGAAAGCGATAATGAAGAAATTGAGCACCGCCATCCCGAACGCGCCATAGGCAAAGACCGAGGCGCCCGCATTACGCGCCTGCTCGAGCGATGCACCTGCAGGAACCTCGCCCGCCAGAACAAAATAGTTATCCGTGAAATCCACGCCGCCGGTGAAGAGGCCGATGATCGGATTGATCAGATCGCCAACCACCGACGTGACGATCGCGGTAAAGGCGGCGCCGATGATGATGCCAACGGCCATGTCCATCACATTGCCTCTGGCGATAAAGTCCCGGAATTCGCTCAGCATCGTTTCTGTATCCCTCGATATGCCGGTTTATTTCGGCAATGTTCCGTCAGATACATAGCGCAGCATCTGCACTACCTGCTCAGGAGTGCGGGCAACTGCCAGCGCGGCGGCGTTGACTTCCTTCAACGCGTGGTCGTGCTCGGTCGGTTGCAGGATGATGAGCGACGTACCCAGAGCCGCAGCATAACCCGCATCGAAGGCTGCGTTCCACTGTTTATATTGGTCCCCGAACCGCACCACGACAATATCCGCCTCCTCGATCGCCATCCGGGTGCGGATGGCGTTCAGCCTGGCGCTCTTGTTATCGTGCCAGAACTTGTCCTCTTCGGCCCCCAGAATGGCCACGCCGCAATCATCGCTGGCAGCGTGATCGGTCACCGGGGAGGTAAACACGATGTCCAGATCCTGCGCACCCTTCTCGATCTGGTCGCGCCAGTCGGTATGTATCTCGCCGCTGAGATAGACATTTATCATGATTTTTCCTTTCGTGAATCAGCTGCGCAGGACGCCGCCTGTTGCCTTGGCGACCTTCTCGACGATCCTGGCTGAAACGGCTTCGATCTCGCTGTCTTTCAAGGTCGCTTCCGTGGGTTGCAGCCGCACCGTGACGGCCAGGGATTTCTTGCCCTCACCAAGGCTGCCGCCGATGAACTGGTCAAAGACGCGCACATCCTCGATCAGGGTCTTGTCAGCGCCCATGGCCGCGTTGACCAGCGCCAGCGCCTCGACCTCCGCATCCACGACAAAGGCAAAATCCCGCTCCACCGCCTGCAGATCGCGGATCTGCGCGGCGCCCCGGTTGGGCGTGGCATTGCGCGGCAGAGGAACCTCGGCAGGCCAGAGTGTAAAGGCGACCGCCGTGCCCTTCAGCCCCATCGCGCGCAGGGTTTTGGGATGAAGTTCGCCAAACACCCCCAGCACCTTCTTTGGGCCAAGGCAGATCATGCCATGACGGCCCGGGTGCCACCAGCCAGGCGCGCCGCGCAGGATCTGAACCTTGGCCGGGGCGCCAATTGCGGACAGGATCGCCTCGGCATCGGCACGCGCGTCATAAAGATCAACGGCACGCGATGCGCCATGCACATCTTTCGGTCCGGTGCGCCCGATCAATAGGCCTGCCACCTGTAAATGCTGCTCGCCCGGCTCGCCGCCATGGAAGGCATGGCCAGCCTCGAACAGCGCCATATCGGAAATGCCACGGGCCTGATTGCGGGCGGCTGCCTGCAACAGCCCGGGCAGCAGGTCGGGGCGCATATGGCTCAACTCGCTACTGATCGGATTGGCCAGCATCGTGGCGTCATCGCCACCGCCGAACAGCGTGGCGCTGCCGTGATCGATGAAGCTGTAGGTCACGCATTCATTATAGCCGAGCATCGCTGCCGTGCGCCGCGCGATCTGCTCGCGCTTTTGCATGGGCGACAGTATCGGCGCGGGCACGCCGGCCTGCGCGCGGGGCAGGGGGCGGCCGACCAGCCTGGTCAGCGAGGCAATACGTGCCACTTCCTCGACCAGATCGGCCTCGCCCTGAATATCGGGGCGCCAGCTTGGCACGGTCGCCATGTCCCCTTCCAGCCGGAAACCAAGCGCCGTCAGCGTCTGGCGCTGCTCGGCCTCGGAGATGTCCATGCCAACCAGCGATTGCACCCGTTCCGGAACCAGCCGGTAGGCGCGGCGGGTATCGGGCACGTGGCCTGCCTGCACCAGATCCGATGGCGTGCCCCTACACAGATCCATGATCATCTGCGTCGCCAGATCGAGCGCCTCCATGTTGAAGGCAGGATCGATGCCACGCTCGTTGCGATAGCGCGCGTCCGAGTTGATCTTCAGCGCGCGGCCCGTTGTCGCGATCTGCACATGATCCCACAGAGCCGCCTCAAGGAAAACATCCGTGGTATCCTCGGTACAGCCGGTGGCGAGGCCGCCCATGATGCCGCCGATGCTGGCCACGCCATTGTCGTCGGAAATGACCACATGATCGGGGCCGAATGTATATGTCTTCTCGTCCAGCCCGGTCAGCGTTTCGCCGCCCTTGGTGCGGTGGATGCGCAGATCGCCCTGCACCTTGCCCGCGTCAAAGACGTGCAGGGGGCGGTTGCGGTCATAGGTAAAGAAATTGGTGACATCGACCAGGGCCGAGATAGGGCGCAAGCCGATAGCGCGCAGGCGGGTCTGGAGCCATTCGGGGCTGGGTCCGTTTTTCACGCCGCGAATGAGCCGTCCGGCGAATACCTCGCAGCCGTTTTGCCGCGTGTCCTCGTCAATGGTCACGCCTATAGGGCAAGGGAATTGGCCGTCGACATGGACGGTGGCTGCGTCCTTCATCCGCCCAAGGCCCCGTGCGGCCAGATCGCGCGCAATGCCGCGCACGCCCAGTGCATCGGGGCGATTGGGGGTGATGGCGATCTCGATGACCGGGTCCACCTTGGCCGGATCGTTCGCCGCCAGCCAGTCGATATAGCGCTCGCCCACCTCGCCAGACGGCAACTCGATGATGCCCTCATGCCCGTCCGAAAGCTCCATCTCGCGCTCGGAACACATCATGCCATAGCTCTCGATGCCGCGGATCTTGCCCACGCCGATGGTGGTGTCGATGCCCGGAACATAGACACCTGGTTTGGCGACCACGACGGTGATCCCCTCGCGCGCGTTCGGCGCGCCGCAAATGATCTGAAGCTCGCCCTCGCCGGTGGCAACCTTGCACACGCGCAGGCGGTCGGCATCAGGGTGAGGCTCGGCATGCGTTACCTTGCCCAGCGTGAAATCCGCAAGCCGCGCCGCAGGGTTCGCAACCCCCTCGACCTCAAGCCCCAGATCGGTCAGCGCATAGGTGATTTCATTGACCGAGGCAGTCGTGTCGAGGTGGTCCTTAAGCCAAGAGAGGGTGAATTTCATTTTTTACTACTCTCTTCCAGTATGATTGCTTTAGTTACCGCAATACGGATCCTCAAAGATTTTGAAGCTTCAGAAAAAAAATCCTTCCGTGCCTCCATAACTGACTGCGATGCTTCTTGGCTGTTTTTCCTAGCGTCACCATAGAGGCCAGAATTTTTAACGCGCGTACCTTGTTTGTAAGCATGGCGAGGTCTGAACGGCTTTTCTTCGATCAAGGCGGCGTTCCAGAAAATTAACGACCGAGCGTAATCACTCGCTTTCGCAGAAACGTCACCCATTCCGTGAACCGCAACTAAAGAAATTGATTTTTCCATTTCCACAACTTGAGCGTCGATATTCGCTGCCTCACGCACATAGACACTGGCCCGCTGTTCAATAATTGTGCGTACCTCTTCTAGTGACAAGACGAGTCGAGCTATCGCTTCACGCCGCTCCCGCCATCTAAAGCCCCAAAAAGCCGCAAACAAAGTCGTGCAAGCCGCTATTGTCGTTGTCACTATTACCCACGGGCTCACTTACTCAACCCACCCCTGAGCGTCGGCACATCCAACGCAGCAAATCCGTAATGCCTCAGCCAGCGAAGATCGCTGTCAAAGAATGCGCGCAGGTCGGGGATGCCGTATTTCAGCATCGCGATCCGGTCAATGCCCATGCCGAAGGCAAAGCCTTGCCACGCGCTTGGGTCGATATTGCCGGCCTCCAGAACCTTCGGATGCACCATGCCGGAACCGAGAATCTCCAGCCAGTCATTGCCTTCCCCCACCTTTAGTGTGCCGCCTTCCCACGAGCAGCGGATATCAACCTCGGCCGAGGGTTCGGTGAAGGGAAAGTGAGAGGCGCGAAAGCGCAGATCGACGTTATCCACCTCGAAGAACGCCTTGACGAATTCCTCCAGCACCCACTTCAGGTTGGCCATGGAGATATCTCGGTCGATCGCCAGCCCCTCGATCTGGTGAAACATCGGAGTGTGGGTCATGTCGTAATCGGCACGGTAGACGCGGCCGGGGGCGATGATGCGCAGGGGCGCGCCTTCGGCCTGCATGGTGCGGATCTGGACGGGGCTGGTATGGGTGCGCAGCACATGCGGAGGCCGGTCGTCGCCCTCGCTGCGATGGATGTAGAACGTGTCCATTTCGGCCCGCGCGGGGTGGTGACCGGGGATGTTCAGGGCATCGAAATTATACCAGTCGCTTTCCACCTGCGGCCCTTCGGCCACGGCAAAGCCCATATCGGCAAAGATCGCCGTGACCTCCTCGGTCACCTGGCTGATCGGATGAATCGTGCCTTGGCGCCGCGTGCGGGCAGGCAGGGTCACATCCAGCCATTCGCCGCGCAGGCGTTCGTCCAGCGCCGCGTCGCCCAACGCCTCTTTTTTGGCGGCGAGAGCCGAGTTGATCTCGTCCTTCAGCGCGTTCAGCCGGGGGCCGGCGGTCTGGCGCTCCTCGGGGGTCATCCGGCCCAGTTCGCGCATGGCCAGGCTGATCTCGCCCTTCTTGCCGACGGCCTGCACGCGCAGATCCTCCAGATCTGCCTCGGCCTTGGCCTCCGCAATGAGGCGGATGTATTTGTCGCGCAGATCGTCCATCGGGGCATCCTCGGTCTTGTATCTGCTGCGGGTTACCGCGCATCTCCCGCGCGCGCAAGCCTTGGCGGCCGGTCACGCCGCCGCTCGCTCAAACGAAAACGCCGCCCGGATGGGGCGGCGTCTCGGGAAATCGAAACGACCTCTGGCTCAGAAGCCAAGACCTTCGTATTTCTTCTTGAACTTGGACACGCGGCCGCCGGAATCCATCAGGCGTCCCGAGGTACCGGTCCATGCAGGGTGCACAGTGGGGTCGATATCCAGCGAAAGCTGATCGCCTTCCTTGCCGTAGGTCGAGCGCATCTTGAGCATCGTGCCGTCGGTCATCTTGACGTTGATCTCGTGATAATCGGGGTGGATGTCTTTTTTCATCGGTCCGCTCCTCAGGCTTTCTTGGGCTTATAGGTGCTGTCTTCGGCGATACGGGCCGATTTGCCGCGACGCGAGCGCAGGTAATACAGCTTGGCACGGCGGACGCGGCCACGGCGCACGACCTCTATGCTGTCAATATTGGTCGAATAGAGCGGGAACATACGCTCCACCCCTTCGCCAAAGGAAATCTTGCGGACGGTGAACGATCCGGCAATGCCTGCGCCGTTCTTGCGGCTGATGCATACGCCTTCAAAATTCTGCACGCGGGTGCGCGTGCCTTCCGTCACCTTGTATCCGACGCGGATGGTATCGCCGGCCTTGAAATCGGGAATGGTCTTGCCAAGCTCGGCAATCTGTTCCGCTTCGATCTGAGCGAGAAGATTCATCGCTATTCTCCTGAACTGCTTGCGGTTATCATCCGCAAATGTTTTCGCGCCCCGAGAGCTGGTGGTCTTTGACCGAATCCCTCCGACATGATGTCAGAAGTCCGCCCCAGATCGGATCGTCCTTTATCTTGTGCAGCCGGGGCGTGCCCGGCCGGATGCAAAACTCATCCGACATTTCGGCACACCTTACGGCTCCCGACTCGGGCGCTGCCGGGCGGGATGAGCGGGGCTTAGGCCAATCGTTGGAATTATGCAAGGGCGGGGGCTATCCGTCCTGCCGATGTTTTTCCCACAGATCCGGACGCCTCTCCTGCGTGATACGTTCAGATTCCGCCTGCCGCCATTTCGCAATCTCGCGATGATTGCCCGACATCAGCACCTCCGGGATAACGCGCCCCTGCCATTCGGCAGGCCGCGTGTATTGGGGATGCTCCAAAAGGCCGCTGGAATGACTTTCCTCCACCGCACTGTCTGCGTTGCCAAGGATGCCCGGGCGCAGCCGGAGAGAAGCATCGATAAGCGCCTGTGCTGCGATTTCTCCCCCGGTCATCACGAAATCCCCCAAGGACACTTCGATAGCACCAGATTGCTCAATCACACGTTCGTCCAGCCCCTCGAACCGGCCGCAGATCAGGATCATTCCCGGTGCCTGCGCCAGATCGCGCGCCATCGCCTGATCGAAACGGCGACCTCGCGGGCTGAGATAGATCAGCGGACTGCCTGGAGCCGAAACAGCCCGCGCCGCATCGATTGCCGCGCCCATGACGTCGGCACGCATCACCATTCCCGCCCCGCCGCCTGCCGGAGTATCATCCACATTGCGATGTTTGCCCAAACCATAGGCGCGGAGTTCTGTCGTACCGAGTGACCACTGCCCATCATGAAGCGCACGGCCCGTCAGACTGTGGCCCAAGACGCCCGGAAATACCTCTGGCAAGAGGGTGACGATTTGCACATGCCAGACCCCCGCCAGCCGCTCAGGCT
>JAUNVT010000149.1 GCA_030540655.1 Rhodobacterales bacterium | reverse complement strand
TTGGCGAAAGCGACCCGGTCTCGCGCTTGAGCCGCACCATGTCATTGACGAACTTTTCCTTATCCAGCCACTGTGCAAGGGCGATCGGCGCGCCACATCATGATCCAATGAGTCGTCCGGATCAGAACGCTTGCAAAATTGCGACAAGCGCCTCGCGTGGGCATTATTGAGTTTGGGCTGATTGCCCGGACGCCTTCATCAACCAGCACATCAGGGCTGCGAGCATTAATCCATGTGGCGGAGGCGCGCACGCTGTGCAGAACTGCCCTGCCCATCCGTACAGCATCGCAGCGGCTGCCGTTATCGTAGATTTCTGCAAGTGCCGGCAGGCTTCGGCCCTAGTTCGAGGTCTTCATCTTCCATACATCTCATCTCGATGTCACTCCGGCAAAGCCCACCTTCCAATGCCATCGCTGCACCCACGGCGAAATCCTCTCAGACATACCGCCATGAATTTTTGACAAATTTCCCTGCCTGAGACAGCCTTCGCGCTGATTGTAGTAAGACGTGGAGTTGACACAAAGGCTGCCGATATGTTTGTCGAATATTTGTTGTTTTTATGACGAAATTAACAGAGTACGCTTTCTGACAGAGTCGTCTAGGGTGCGTCTTGCGGGCCCGATGACTGTGTGCCGCGTTCCCGATACGGCGTTGTGTTGTAATGCGCGCGGTAGCATTTGGAGAAATGCGAAGGCGATGAAAATCCGCAGGCAAGCGCCACGTTGATCACGGTCATGTCGGTTTGCATGAGCAGATTGCGCGCCTTTTGCAAGCGAAGTTCCATATAATAACGCTTGGGCGAGCGGTTCAGATAGCGGCGGAACAGACGCTCCAGCTGCCGGGTCGACATACCTGAATCGCTCGCCAGTATCGCGGGGCTGATGGGTTCCTCTATGTTGGATTCCATCATCTGGATGACGTGACTGAGCCTTGGATGACGTACGCCGATGCGGGTAGGCACTGAAAGGCGCTGGGTGTCCTGCGCAGTGCGGATCGACGAATAGATCAGCTGATCTGCTACCGCGTTGGCAAGTTTTTCATCATTGTCCTGAGCAATCAGGCCGAGCATCAGATCGATCGACGATGTGCCGCCTGCGGTCGTCATGCGGTTGCCATCGATGGTGAATATCGATTTGGTCAGATCCACCTCGGGAAACTCCTCGGCGAAGCTGTCGTGGTTTTCCCAATGAATCGTGGCGCGCTTTCCGTCCAGCAGGCCGGCGCGTGCAAGGACGTAAGCTGCGGTGCACAACCCGCCGATTTTCAGTCCCCGCCGCGCCTCCCTTCGCAGCCAGTTCAACATGCGTTTGGTCGCCGCCTGATGGATCTGGATGCCGCCGCAGACCAGGACGGTATCATCGCGCGACAGCTCCCCCAACGGTCCGTCCAGCTGAAACCGCGCGCCGGCCGAACAGACAGTCACGTCGCCGCTATCTCCGATGACAGTCCAGTCATACAGCTGCGTGCCGGCCATGCGGTTCGCGATGCGCAGACATTCGATTGCGGCAGCAAAACTGATCAGGGTAAAATTATCCAGCAGGACAAAGACAAAACGGCGGGGCGCGTCCGGGGTACCGGGCCGATCCTGTCTTTGAGCCTTGGGCATGGGTTGTTATCCTGAAATGACGCACAGATATGCATCTGTGATCCCTCAATAGCCTGTGTTTGACAAGAGATTGCACGTGGATTTGACCGCCCCACCCGAATATTCGTATGGTCAGCAGGCGGCGGCTTCGATATAGAGCCGTTTCAGAATTGCTTTAGGCGCGGAGTACAGAAAATGGCAGAATGGACCAAATCCGACTGGCGGGGCAAACCCCGTATCCAGATGCCTGACTACACCGATCCGACCGCGTTGAAAGAGGTGGAGGCAAAGCTGTCGAAATACCCGCCTCTGGTTTTCGCCGGAGAGGCGCGCAGCCTCAAGGCGCAACTGGGCGCGGCATCGCGGGGCGATGCTTTCTTGTTGCAGGGCGGCGATTGCGCCGAAGCGTTCGATCAGTTCAGCGCCGATGCGATCCGCGATACGTTCAAGGTGATGCTGCAGATGGCGATGGTGCTGACCTTTGGTGCCAAGGTGCCCGTGGTCAAGGTGGGCCGCATGGCGGGTCAGTTTGCCAAGCCGCGCAGCGCGCCGACAGAAACCGTGGATGGGGTTGAACTTCCCAGCTATCGCGGGGACATCATCAACGATCTGCCGTTTTCCAAAGATGCACGCATTCCCGATCCGGCCAAGATGCTGCAAGCCTATACCCAATCGGCCGCAACGCTGAACCTGCTGCGCGCCTTTTCCAAGGGCGGGTATGCGGATATGAACAAGGTCCATAGCTGGACCCTCAGCTTTACCGAGGGCGAGAAGGCGGCGCGCTATCGCGAAATGGCCAGCCGGATCAGCGATGCCTTGGATTTCATGCGTGCCGCCGGCATCAATGACGGCAGCAACGAGGCGCTTCAGACGGTGGATTTCTACACCAGCCACGAATCTCTGCTGCTGGAATATGAGGAGGCGCTGACGCGTCTGGACAGCACCTCGGGTAATTGGCTGGCAGGATCGGGTCACATGGTGTGGATCGGGGACCGCACAAGGCAACCCGACGGCGCCCATGTGAATTTTGCCAGCGGCGTGCTGAACCCCATTGGTCTGAAATGCGGACCCAGCATGACCGAGGACGATCTGAAGGCTCTGATGGCCAAGCTCAACCCCGCGAACGAGGCGGGCCGCCTGAGCCTGATCGCGCGCTTTGGTGCAGGCAAGGTGCAGGAAAATCTGTCGCGTCTGATCCGGACGGTGCAGGCCGAAGGCGCCAATGTGCTGTGGGTGTGCGATCCGATGCATGGCAACACGATCAAATCCGCATCGGGTTATAAAACACGACCCTTTGACGCAGTGCTGCGCGAAGTGCGCGAGTTTTTCGCCGTGCACAAGGCAGAGGGCACTATTCCCGGCGGCGTCCATTTCGAGATGACAGGACAGGACGTCACGGAATGTATCGGCGGTCTGCACGCGGTTACCGACGAAAATTTGAGTCACCGGTATCACACAGCCTGTGATCCCCGGTTGAACGCATCCCAATCTCTGGAGCTGGCGTTTCTGGTAGCCGAGGAACTGTCGGCACTTCGTCACGCGGGGGAGGCTTTGGCCGTTTGACACCTGTGCCCGCGCAATAAACTGCGCGGGCGACGGCTCATCAGCCTTTGATGAGCTTCAAATGCCCGCCCTTGCGCTCGGCGAAGCAGCTTGTGGTGTGCTCCTGCGATCCGACCGGATGCGGACCTGATGCTTTGACTGCGGCAGCGCCTTCTATAGGTGTGATCTGTGTATGTATAATTTCAAAGCTGCGCGGCCCGCGCCCCGGATTCCCCGTCGTGACAAGGCATCCCAAAGCGCGTGAAATATCGCCAAGATCGCTGCGCAAGGGCAGGATCAGAATCTGGCCTGTAAGCGCCGGAGCCCCGAATCCCGCAGCCGAGTATAGCGACAGACGGACCATCGCGGGTTCATCGAACAGACGTACAAGATGGTGCGAAAAGACATCGCGTTGCGCGGGGTCGATCAACGCACTGAGCGGCATTCCGCGAACTTCCGTCCCTATCAACTCTGTCAGATGATTACCGGCAATCCTCAGGCGTGCTAACCCGGGTGCGATACGCTCTGCGACGAAGGAATTTCCCAGCACCGGCTCAAAGCCGCGGGGGTCAATATCGGCGCGAAACGGCACATTGAGGCCCTGTCTCACCTTGCGCCAATAGGCAAGAAAATTTGCCAGCCTGCCATCTTGCGCCGCAACAGCCAAAGGAGATACGGGGAATCGGGAGGGCACAGTGCGCAATTGCGGGGGGTTCCAATGCTCTGTCATCATAGTATCGCACGTCATCCTCTGCAGCCTTTTCCGAGTTTTGCGGTATTGGTCAATACGTCATGCGAATCGCGCTGCCTTTGAGGGGGGCTCCGGAATAAAGCCGAATCCCACTGCTATAGGCCACGATCCGTTGGGCTGAACATGTCACGAACGGTTGTTCCATTGTGTAAAATCCGGAGGGCATGGTTAACCATTCCACCAATGGTTGCGGGCTCTTCCGATGCCTTGCCACATACGCGCGCAACGCTTAGGGATATGGCGAAAACCGGCTGGAGGCCCGTGGATGACAGCAAGCAGAGTAAATTCGATGACGGGCTTTGCAGCCAGACAGGGCGCGCTTGGGCGCTGGTCCTGGATGTGGGAGTTGCGGGCTGTCAACGGCAAGGGGCTGGATCTTCGCTTGCGGGTGCCCGACTGGATCGCCGGGCTGGAAGCCGCCTTGCGCGCACGTTTGGCGGGTGCTGCGGCGCGGGGTAACATATCACTGACCCTGCGCGTGCAGACAGAGGATGCGGGGGGCAGGCTTCGGATAAATTCCTGCCAGCTTGACGATGTGCTGGCCGCGATGGCCGAGGTGGAGGCGCGCGCGATGGCTTGCGGGCTATCCCTTGCCCCCGCGCGGCCCGGGGATATTCTGGCAGTGCGCGGCGTTCTCGAAACAGCGAGCGGCGAGGCCGAAACGGATGCGTTATGTGCCGCGCTTTGCGCCGATTTCGAATATGTTCTAACCGATTTTGCTACTATGCGTGCCGGCGAGGGCGCTGCCCTGCACAGGCTGCTGGAGAGCCATCTGTCCGTTATCGCACAGATCGTCGACGCGGCTGCAACTGCCGCCGCCGCCCGGGCGCCGGAAATGGCCACCGCGCTCACCACCAGCCTTGCCCGTGTCATGGAGGGGGCAACCGGCGCCGATCCCGCCCGCGTTGCGCAGGAACTGGCGCTGATTGCCGTGAAGGCCGACGTGACCGAGGAAATCGGCCGCTTGCGGGCGCATGTCGCTGCTGCACGCGACCTGCTGGACAGCGGCACGCCGGTGGGACGCAAGCTCGATTTTCTGAGTCAGGAATTCAATCGCGAGGCCAATACGCTTTGCGCGAAGGCACAATCCACAGGACTGACCGCCCTTGGGCTGGAACTCAAGGTTGCGGTCGATCAGTTGCGCGAGCAAGTCCAGAATGTGGAGTGAGATATGACCCATCGCCGTGGCCTGCTGATCATCCTGTCCTCGCCCTCGGGTGCAGGCAAATCCACACTGTCGCGGCGGTTGCGGGACTGGGACGAGAACGTTCTCTTTTCCGTATCCGCCACTACCCGCCCGGCGCGTGAGGGGGAGATAGAAGGGAAAGATTATTTCTTCCTGCCGACGGATACGTTCAAGCATCAGGTGAATGAAGGCCAGATGCTTGAGCATGCCTATGTCTTCGGAAACCTTTATGGCTCCCCAAAGAGCCCGGTCGAGACGGCGATCGAGCAAGGGCGCGACGTTCTGTTTGATATTGACTGGCAGGGCGCCCAGCAGATCCAGAACTCCGACCTTGGCAAACATACCCTGTCGATCTTCCTGCTTCCGCCGTCTATTGCGGAACTGCGCCGCCGTCTGGAATCGCGCGGGCAGGATAGCCCTGAAGTGATCGCCAAACGGATGAAGAAAAGCTGGGACGAGATCAGCCATTGGGCAGAATATGACTATGTCCTGACCAATGACGATCTGGATGCGACGGACAGAAAGCTGAAGCAGATCATCAGTGCGGCACGGTTGCGCCGTATTCAGCAACCCGAACTGACGCAGCATGTGCGCAAGCTGCAAATGGAATTCGAGGACAGGACATGATTTATTCTTTCGAAGGACACACACCCGTCACGCCCGCAGACGGAGATTTCTGGGTTGCCCCCGGTGCGCATGTCATCGGGCGGGTCGTACTGGAGACGGCGTGCTCCGTATGGTTTGGTGCCACGCTGCGCGGTGATAATGAGATCATTCATATCGGTGCGGGCACGAATGTGCAGGAAAACACTGTCATGCACACCGATATGGGCCATCCGCTGACCATTGGTGCGGGATGCACCATCGGGCACAAGGCGATGCTGCATGGTTGCACGATCGGGGACAATTCACTGATCGGCATGGGTGCGACCGTGTTGAACGGCGCCGTGATCGGGCGCAACTGCCTGATCGGGGCCGGAGCGCTGATTACCGAAGGCAAGCAGATTCCCGACGGCTCGCTGGTCATGGGTGTGCCGGGCAAGGTAGTGCGCGCTTTGGACGAAGAGGCCATCGCCGGGCTTCGTAAAAGCGCGCTGGGTTATCAGGAAAAGATGCGCAGGTTCAGAGCCAGCCTGCAACTGCTTGCCTGATCCATTGGTCCATCAGGGCAGCAGATCATCCTCACCGGTCTGCGTGGCCAGCCAGTTTAGGAATTTCGTCAGAGCGCCGTCCTTCACTTTGGACGCAGACCATACCACACAATAGGGTCCCGGCGTAGGCGTTGGCCCGCCCCACGCGGCGGCGATCCGACCTGCCGCAATATACCTTTGGACCAGATACTCCGGCAAGAGCGCTACACCAAGGCCGTGCAATGCAGCCTGCTTGATGGTTGAAAGCTGGTCATACATCACCCCTGTTACTCGCCGAGCATCCACGCCTTGCGCGCTGAACCACGCGCGCCCGACATCAGGGCGTATTTCAGTATGTATGAGTGGCATGTATGGCTGCCGCCGTTAGTGCAAGGGTTTTTCTGAACCTGTGAGCATGTGATCAGGTGCGGTCATGTATAGAGCCTCTTCATTGAGGCGCTGTTCATGGCCGCGGGCCGGTATGGTGATGCGCGAACCGGGTCCAAATCATATCCGAGAGCTGAAAGCTCAATGCCACAGAGATGGTTTTCCCAGCCCGGATCTGGCCGATCAATTTCTCACGTGCTTCAGTGACCCTCACAGGCTATGTCCCAACTCTTGATGTAACAGGCCGCGCGCGGAGCCCTTGGCGTAG
>JAUNVT010000148.1:3380-6880 GCA_030540655.1 Rhodobacterales bacterium | reverse complement strand
AACGCATCTGCCGATCCGGCACCGGCACACTTAAGATCGCGGACAAAACGCTGAGCAGGCGAAAACAGGACCCCAAGCTCGCCATCGGCGACGGTGCCCTGGGGTTTTGGACGGCCCTGCGCGAGGTGTTCGCCACCACCCGGGAGCAGCGGTGCTGGCTCCACAAGACCATGAACGTGCTGAATGCGATGCCGAAATCCGTCCAGGCCAAGGCCAAGGCGCATCTGCACGATATCTCCCTCTCGTGACATTGCTGCGCAATGCACTGCCGGGCAGCGGGCAGGCCGAGACAAAGGCTGAAGCCAACGCCGCTTTCGATTTCTTCGTCGAAACCCATGGCGTGAAATACGACGAGGCGGTGGCCAGACTGGTCAAGGACCGGGACGCGCTGCTGACCTTCCACGACTACCCGGCCGAGCACTGGACACATATCCGGACGTCAAATCCGATCGGGAGTATGGTCGCCACAGTGCGGCATCGAACAAAACGCACCAAGGGATGTCTCAGCCGAAAGACCGGCCTTGCCATGGCCTTCAAGCTGATGATGTCAGCGCAGAAGAAATGGCGAAAGCGCGACGGTCAAAACCGACTGCCCGAGATCATCCAGGGGATTGAGTTCCGCGACGGGATCCGCCAACTTCAAGCTGCCGCCTGATCAAGCGTCACCAACTTCTGCGCATATCTCTACTTAACCTTCTTTCCATGCAACTATTGCACAGCAGCGGAGGATCATGGGCAGCAAAGATACCGGACCTCTGCGATGTGGCCGGCACTGAGAAAAAGTGGTCGGATTTTAATGCGGAGACGCCGTAAATCGGCCAACGAAGACTCGTCTTCCAGATCCGCAGAGCAGCCATCCCCATGACCAAAAGGCCCCGATCACCTACCAAAAAACCGGATGTCCCTATAAATCTATTCCCGCGTAACTGTCTCATTGACGTGATGAAGACCAAGGATCTGGTGGTCAATTACTCCCTCAACCACATTGACAATGCCGAAGCCCATCAATGGCGTCCCTGCCAAGAGCTTGCCCGACCAGCGTAGGCGCGGTCCTCCAAAGAAGAACCAGACCGATAACAACGAAGATGTAAGTGCCAGCGTGGAGAAGCCTGTCGAATAGCGTGTTGATCTTCAAGTTTCTTATACTGTCTGGAGGGTAGCCGGCACTTGTGACCATTTGATGCCATTAAAGCATTTGATGCGAAACGATTCTATCAAAGAAACCGCCCAATCCAAGGGCGAAGCTATTCAATAAAAGGGCATAATTGATTCCCCTGATGACCGCTGATCAGGTCTGGCCATCCGTGCGAAAGGCCTTCAATTGAGAACGGGTTCTACGGGCTGAGGTTTTTGGTTACCTTAAAGCGTGTCCCATTTGCCTCCTATTCAACCGTTGACCGTCTAAGACGTCGAGCCCAATGAAGATACGTCTTCTGTGTTTGCTTTCGTGCGTCCAAGATGAGAGATGAAAGGCTGCGTAGCCCCCTGGAAGCCAGCATAAATTTCCAGAACATCAGGCGGACGCGCAGAAATATACGGCTTTACACACTGTCAAACCGTAGAATCAGACAGGCAAGAGAGATTCCAGATAGGCCTCCCCAAGCTCTGCCGTCACCCTGGCGAAATCCGGCGCCAGCGCCTGCGGTTCAGGCGCCTCTAGGTGGCTGCCGATCCACGCCAATAAGGCCATCCGGCGAAGCATCACGAAGGTATCGATCTCAGCCTTCTCCGTATCACTTAATTTCCGCACTTTTTCATACCCTCGCAGCCAGGCTTTTTTGAGCTCAGGCACACGCGGATCATCCTCCATGAAGCTGATGCCGGTCGCGAAATCGTAAAGAAACCAGCCGAACCCGCAATCGTCGAAGTCGATTAGGCGGATGCCCTCGGGACAAATCAGCAGGTTGGCCAACCGCATGTCGGCGTGAATCAGGCCATAGCGATCCTTACCCGTACCGAAGGCCTCCAACCGGCCTCTTACGCGCGCCTCAACACGATCCAGCACCTCTGTCACTTCGGGTGTGACATAGGGTGCATCACGCCAGTCGCCCCAGTTGGCGTGGTCGCCGAACACCGTTTCCAGATTCCAGACAAGCCGTTCAAAGCTGTTCGGACGAAGCCACTCTTTGGAATGTTCATGCGTGCGCGCGGCAATTTCGCCCAATTCTTCGAATGGGTCCTCCAGATTGCCCTCCTCATCGGGCTGCGTGCCCTCAATGAATTCGAAAAGAACCATGTAGCGAGGATTTTTAAATCCTTCGATCTGTCCCGTCTGGATAACCTCACCATTCTTTCCGGTATAACTGTCGGGGGTGACGACGGCGTTCGCGTTCTTCAGCGCGGCAATCCAGGCCAGTTCACATTCAATGGCGCGGCGTGTGTGATACTGCTCGCGATGAATGCGCAGGATCGCTTGGTAGCCCTCGTCGGCACTGATCAAATAGGTGGCGTTTTCCGAAACATTGATCAGCTTTGCGCGCGCGTTTGGCGGCATATCCCACAGGCCAAGTGATTGTTGCGCCAACTCGCCCAGAAGAGGCAGAAGCCTGGCCAGCGGCATATTGGTTTGCGCCATGGTCATTCCCTCTTTTTCTACAAATATTCCTCGCGCATGCGGCAGAGGCAGCGCGTAAAACGATGATTGAAAGCGCGGTGATCCTCAGATTTCTGCGATTGCCTCTACTGACTCGGGAAGAATCTGCCCGCCGTCCACAACTATCTGTTGCCCCGTGATATAACCCGCCTCGTCCGAGGCAAAAAGCAAGGCCGCGTTGCCTGTATCCTCAACCGCGCCGAGACGTTTCAGCGGGATCGAAGCCGCCATTGCATCCAGATACTCCTGCCCGAGCCCTTGCAGCCCTTCGATATAGATGTTGCCGGGCATGACCGCGTTGATCGTGGTGTTGTAACGCGACAACTCCATCGTAACTGTCTTGAGAAACCTTAACTGACCGTCGTTGGAGGCCCCGTTATGCGTTCAGCCGGGAAACCCGGTGACGGGGCCAGTGATCGACGATGTTAATATGACGCGCCCTGTGCCAGCCTTCTCGAAATAAGGAATCGCTGCCTTGACCGCCAGATATGACGAGCGCAGGTTCGTCGCCATAACGCTGTCCCATTCTTCCACATATCGATCATCTTGGTCTGTGGAAAATACCCGGCATTGGCGCACATGATATCATGGCCACCCTGTGCCGCAGCGGTGCTGTCTACGGCCTTTTTCATTGCCTCCCAATCACCTACGTCGGCAATCTCGTAGCGAACATGTGCACCCATCTCCTTGGCAGCATCAACAGCAGCGAGCCTATGATCGACAGGATGCCCAATGCCGGCAAGAGCGGCGAATACCCCGATACCATTTTCGCAAATAGCCATTCGGGCAGCGTCGAATCCGCGCCGGTGGGGAATAGCGACAGCGAGAAATTTCCTTAACTGAGCAGAAAGGCGAATAGTCCTGCGGTGATGATCGCCGGCATCAACAGCGGCAGCGTGATTTCATG
>JAUNVT010000148.1:0-3280 GCA_030540655.1 Rhodobacterales bacterium | reverse complement strand
TCGCCAGCGTTCCGACCAACAGGATCAGAATCATCGACAGCGCCGCGCCCAAAGATCAATTCTGCCCATGGATGAAGGCAGTCTGGGTATCGTCCGCCATGACGATCACCGCGCGCCCACCCAGAATTTTGGCCTCGGCCATCGCGCCCATGGCCAGGACAAACGTCAGAAGATACCCACCATGATCCCCGGCGCAGCCAGCGGCAGATCAATCTGCGTCAGCACCTGCCAGCGGGTCACGCCCAGATCGCGCGCCGCCTGACGTGCATCCTCGGGCACCATCGCAATAGCTTGTGCCAACGGGAACAACATGAAAAGCAAATAGACATACACGATACCAAAGATGATGATTCCTACATTATAAAGCGGGCTTTCAAAGCCTGTCCCCCTCCAGTGGCGCAGGTAGCCCTCGAACAGCCCGCCTTTCATCAGCGTCAGAACCCAGACCCCGTGCATCTGGCAAGGCTGACAGCCTTTGGAGCGATTGTTTTGGGCGGGGTGCTTTGTGTGCCTGCGGGGGTAATGGCCGATCGTCTGGGAAAGGCGCAGATCGCCGGCTTTTGCATGGCGGCAAGTGCCTTGGCCGCCTTTGGCACCGCCATTACCTTTGGCGGCCATCCGGCGCTGTCCATCTCTTTCGTGCTGCTATGGGGTGCATTTGTCATCCCGGATTCGGCGCAATTTTCAGCCTTGGTCGCGGATGCGGCACCGCCTGAACGAGCCGGAAGCCTCATGACGTTTCAGACGGCGCTGGGGTTTCTTCTGACCGCCTTCACGGTGCAGATCGCGCTGCTTGCGGCAGATTACATGGGATGGTCCGCCACCCTGGCCGTGCTTGGTATCGGCCCGCTGCTGGGAGTTGAGGCGATGCGCCGTCTTTCCATGCTATCGCAGCCCGGCGCCTGACGCGCCGGGACCCTCCGTCAGGCAGTAGGGATCGCCCGTTCGGGTCGCCTTCAGGCATTCACATCAACGACGATACGGCCCTTTACCTGACCTTTCAGGATGTCGCGCCCCAGATCGGGCAGGTCCGAAAGCGTAGCGGGCTGCACCATCGCCTCCAGTTTCTCCATCGGCAGATCCTGCGCGACCCGCTTCCACGCCTCGAGCCGCCGCGCGTAGGGCTGCATCACCGAATCGATTCCCAGAAGATTGACACCGCGCAAGATGAACGGCGTGATCAGCGCGCCCTCGATCGCTGCGCCGCCCGCCAGGCCGATAGCGGCCACGGACGAGCCGTAATGCATCTGCTTCAGAACCCGGCCCAGCATCGCCCCGGCCACGGCATCGATGCAGCCCGACCACTGCTCGGCCTCCAGCGGCTTGCGGGTCACTTCAGTCAGATCTTCGCGCGCCACAATCTGGCTTGCGCCCAGATCCTTCAGGTAATCGCCGGTTTCGGGGCGTCCCGTCACCGCCGCGACCTCATAGCCAAGCTGCGCGAGCGTCGCGATGGCAACGCTGCCCACACCGCCAGCGGCGCCCGTCACCAGCACAGGCGCCGATCCGGGTTTCAGCCCGTGATCCTCCAGCGCCATTATCGCCAGCATGGCGGTGAAGCCCGCGGTGCCGACCGCCATCGCGCGCCGCGTGTCCAGCCCACCCGGAAGCGGCACCAGCCAATCAGCACGCGCCCGCGCCTTTTGCGCGTAACCGCCCCAATGCGCCTCTCCCACCCGCCAGCCGGTCAGAACCACCTTGTCGCCCGGCTTGTAGCGCTCATCGCTCGATGTCTCGACCGTGCCTGCGAAATCTATGCCCGGCACATGGGGATATTTGCGCACCAGACCACCGCCGGGCCCGATGCACAGCCCGTCCTTGTAGTTGACGGTCGAATATTCGACCGCAACCGTCACGTCGCCGTCGGGCAAATCGCTTTCGGAAATCTGGGCTACCGCGGCGCTTGTCTTGCCACTGTCTTCGTCCTTCTTCACGACCAGAGCGTTGAAGGTCATAAATAATCTCCTTTGTATTGTCAGTGTCACGCGCAATCTGTCAGATGCGCAGATTTGCGCCCGCCGCATCAATGCTTTCGCGCAGAACGTCCACGAACGTGTCCGTCTGCTCCGACCTCATGATCAGGGGGGGCGACATGACCGCCATACTGCCCAAAGGCCGCACGATCAGCCCGCGCTTCTGCGCTTCGCGGGCGACGCGCTTGCCGATATCGGTCTCGGCGTCGAAAACCTCCTTGGCTTCCTTGTCCTTGACGAACTCGATCCCGACCATGAAATGGCTGCCACGCACCTCGCCAACGATCTCCAGATCGCTCAGTTCCTTCAACTTGCTCTCGAACCGCTTTCCCTCCACCCGCACGTGGCCAAGGATGTCTTCCTCCTCCAGAATGCGGATATTGGTGAGCGCCGCAGCGGCGCAGGCAGGGTGGCCTGAATATGTCATTCCGTGCATGAAGAAATTGTCCTTGGCGGAAATCACATCATGGATCTCGTCCGAGATGATGGTGGCTGCCATCGGCTGATAGCCCGAGGTCAGACCTTTTGCGCTGGTGATGATATCAGGCTGCACGCCAAACACCTATTTTGATGCGAACATGTGACCAAGCCGGCCAAAGGCGGTCACGTCCTCGTCAGAAATATATTTGATGTCATTCTCGCGGCAGATCTCGGCAGTCGCCTGAAGATATCCCTCCGGGGGAACAATGACGCCGCCCGCGCCCATGATCGGCTCGGCAATGAAACAGGCAATATTTTCGGCACCGATGCGTTCGATGCTGGCTCGCATGTCGTCCAGCAGATGATCGCGGAACTCCGCCTCGGTCATGCCATTGCCTTCCCGGTAATAGCTCGGCGATTTCATGTGATGGACCAGATCGCTCGCGCTGTTCCAGTTCTCGCGAAAACCGGGCGTCGTCATCGCAACCGAAAGATAGGTCGAGCCGTGATAGGCGCCGATACGTGGCAGGATCATCTTCTTCTCCGGCTTGCCCAGCCGGTTGTAATAGTGATGCAGGATGCGGATCGCGGTGTCATTGGCCACCGAACCTGAATTCGAGAAATAAACGCGGTTCAGATTGATGGGTGTGCGCGCCGCGATCTTGCCCGCCAGTTCGGCGGCAACGGGGTGGCTGAGATTGTAGAAGGTCGAATAAAAGTCCAGTTCCCGCAACTGCGCCGCGATGGCATCGGCAATCTCATCCCGGCCATGGCCGACATTCCAGATCTGGTCGGCTCTGATGATGTGACCGCCCCCGACGGCATCAGAGCCCTGCACTTCGGCACTATCGATATGGAAGAAGCCAATGGGGCAGCGTTTGAACTTC
>JAUNVT010000147.1:3893-6921 GCA_030540655.1 Rhodobacterales bacterium | reverse complement strand
CTGAAGGACAATCAGGCGGAGGTCAGCCAACGCTGACATCTGGTCTTGGACATAATTAGTGGCAGGCGTGAGAGGTGCCCTTGGTTATACAGGGTCCTTCTGGTTTCGGAGCGCAAAGAGCGGCGCAATTATTGCGCGTGGCCGGTTGCAAACGATGACGATCGGAACCTTCATGCTATGCCATGGTTATAAAGTCGAATTCTGAATGAAGGAGATATTTATGCGCATGTTTACTGCCGCTCTCGTGGCTGCTTTGGTTCCCGTGACGGTTATGGCTGCGGATACTCCCCCTCCTGCCGACGCCATGAAGCTTTCCGCTGTCATCACTGCTCTGGAGGAGCGTGTGGGCGATCGGCTGGGCTATATAGATGAGGTTGAGTGGGACGACGATGGCTATTGGGAGATCGAGTACAAAGGAACCGATGGCTCATCGACCGAGGTGAAGCTCGATCCGGTGACCGGGGAACCACGCAGCTGATGGCCGCAAATCAGACCGCTTTGCGCCAACATGAATAGTGAGGCTTGTGGAACGGTCATTGTGTAAAGTGGCCGCACAGCTTGGACTGTGCGGCCATTTCGCGTCAATTGGCGGTTTCGTCCAGCCATTTGGTCATTTTGTCGATTTCGCCGACCTGCGCGGCAATAATTTCTTTGGCAAGCGCGATCATCTGCGGATCATCACCGTACTCTAGCAGCACCTGCGCCATGTCGATTGCCCCCTGATGGTGAGCGATCATCCCGCAGGCGAATGCGACATCGGCATCTTCACGCATCATACCTTCCTGCATCGCCGGCATGGTAATCATCATCCTGCGCATATTTTCCTGCACATGCTCGGGCATGGCGTCGGGCTTGATGCCATTAAATCCCATCATTCCGCGGCTCGAGCTGTCGTGGCCCATCGAGGAATGCTCCGTTCCGCCCGTGGGCGAAGAGCTGCATTGCTCGGGCATTTGGAACACTGGGTCCTCGGCGAAAGCCGGTGCCGAGAATGCTGTGAGAGCGACAGCCGCAGATAGGATCGATTTTACGATGGTCACGTGAGGTCTCCTTTGTTTGCCTTGATTGTTTCGAGATGAGGCGTGATTGCGGCAATCTGCGAGCCACGCAACAGTATCCGGATACCCATGCCAACCTTGATGAGACTCTCGGTGATTATAGGATCACCCGGGGCAAGTATTCCGCATCTGATAGTATTTAAAGAGCTCATGCGCCATTCGTCTCGAACCGAAGATTTCAGGCAAAACTGCGCCCACCTATGATGCCGTAGCAGGCAAGACTGCGCACAGCAGGCGCCACGAGGGCGACCGGCAGGAACAACGGGACGCGAACTGGGTAGTGAAGGGGCCGGCAAACAAAAGCCTCGCAAAATGAATGGAGACCGAACATGAAAACCATGCTTATGACATCCGCCGCTGTTCTCGCTCTTGCCGCGCCGTCCTGGGCTGCCAGCGTAAGCGATTTGGATACCAACGGTGATGGCGCGGTAACATTGGAGGAGGTGCAGGCGGCAGCCCCCGATGTCACAGCAGAAGAATTTGAGGCCATGGATACCAATGCGGACGGCTCTCTGAGTGATGAAGAACTCGGCGCTGCGCAACAATAAGCGCATATTTCCATCTTTAAAATTGTGGGACGCCTGGCGCAGCGCGCCGGGCGTTCCCACGGTCAAACCAACCTCGATGGCAAGTGAAGCGCACTGCGGCGGAACGTGGCATCCACATGCGAATGTCCTCCGTCCTTGCGGATCCCAAGCCGACGAATCCCTTACAAACATGCCGCCAAATCAGAATTATTTACACAAAGTTTGTGCTTGGGGCTTAGAAACAGTTGTGCGCAACTGCGCTGCGAGCGCCAACGCCGCGCCGTATTGATCTGCGCATAGCAGTAATTCGAGTTGGAACCGCCAGAGCATGCAGCAGAACGCTTTTTTCGACCTGAACCCCTATCATGTCGCTCTGGCGGTTGTCGGAGCCATCGTGATTTTGGCGCGTTGGTTGCCGCGTTTGATATCGAGACGCGAACCGGCGGCAGCGCCTCTGATGATCCTGTTCGGCGCGGGTGTCTCCTTGCTGATTCCGGGCACGCCATCGCTGCCGGATCCGCGCCTGACACCCCTGCCGTGGGAACTGGTGAGCGAACTGACAGTCATTGTCGCCTTGTTCGCCGCTGGTATGCGCATCGACAGTTTGAGGCCGTGGAAACGATGGGTCCCCACTCTGCGCATGCTGGCGATTGCAATGCCTCTGACCATTTTTGCTGTCGCTGTGCTTGGTGTGATGCTGGGTGGCCTCACATTCGCCGGGGCTATCCTTTTGGGAGCTGTTCTTGCGCCCACGGATCCGGTTCTGGCGGGGGACGTGCAGGTCGGCCCGCCGCAAGAGGGGCAGGAACATCCCGTGCGCTTTACCCTGACGACAGAGGCAGGGCTGAACGATGGGCTGGCTTTTCCATTTGTCTATCTGGGCCTGATCATCGCGGCAGAAGGTCTGAATCCTGGTGCATGGGCGGTGGACTGGCTGTTCAGGGATGTTTTCTACCGTATTGCAATCGGTGCCGCGATGGGATGGGCCGGTGGCAAGGCGCTCGGCTACATCCTTTTCATGGTGCCCAAGACATCGGTACTGGCGGATACCGGGTCCGGGGTCATCGCACTCGCCGGGATCCTTTTGTGCTACGGCTCAACAGAGCTGGCCGAAGGATACGGGTTCATTGCCGTGGCAATCCTCGGTCTGACCTTGCGCAGAATTGAAGAACACCATCATTTTCATCGGCGCTTGCACGATTTTTCGGAATCCATCGAAGACGCTTTGACGGCGCTCCTGCTCATTGCGTTGGGCAGTGTCCTTCCGCTCTTGCTTGCCGACCTTAGCTGGATCCATATCCTGATCGCGCTGACACTCATCATGGTTATTCGCCCCTTGTCCGGCTGGATCGCGCTGCTGAAAACCGATCTTGGTTACAGGGACCGTGCCGTGGTCTCTGTCTATGGCGTGCGGGGCATCGGCTCTATCTATTACCTTTGCTA
>JAUNVT010000147.1:0-3793 GCA_030540655.1 Rhodobacterales bacterium | reverse complement strand
AAAGCGCCATGACTTTTAATTGAAGAATGTCCAGGCAAGCGCTTGGGGCGGCACGCAGGTGCCAAGGGCCCAAGTTTGCTGTCACGAATAAAAGAATTGAAAGGATAGCGTCATGGGACAGGAAATCTGGGCAACCATCGTAAGCGAATTTTCGGATATTCCGGATGTATCCACCGTGACGCGCGTCACATTGCGCCTGGTACTCGCCGCGGCCTTGGGTGGAATGCTGGGATATGAACGCGAACTAAAGTCACGAAGCGCCGGGGTGCGGACCCATATGCTGGTGGCTGTGGGCGCTGCGCTTTTCGTCATCGGCCCGTTGCAGAGCGGCGTTCCCTTGTCTGACATGTCGCGCATCCTGCAAGGGATCGTTCAGGGCATCGGCTTTCTGGGTGCTGGCGCCATTGTCATCCGTGCCACGGAGCGAAAAGTCGAGGGGCTGACCACCGCCGCAAATATTTGGGCAACCGCGGGGATCGGCATGATCGCGGGACTTGGATTAGAGGCCACCGCCGTCTTGTCGGCAGGGATCATGCTGATCATCCTGGCGGTGATCCCTCGCATCCTCCCCCGAAGCGGTGACGTCGACACCCGCCATGACAGGCGCCAGCCTTGACCAGAAAAGGGTACATTGGCGCGACGCAGGAAACCGATAGGCCGCTTTGTCAACTTTACCAACTTCAGAAGTCAATATTTTACCAATAAACAGTGGGGCTGCTTTTCTTGTAAGGCGTATGATAGTCTCCGTCTCTGTGCTCATCGCGATAAAGTCTGTCATCCTGAAACCGCTCCCGGTCGCGCGGCGGCGGGCAACGAGGAACTGCTGCGTTCAATGATTTTGTTCAATTCGATCCAATCCAGCCAGTGCGCGCGCCAAGCACCAAGAACAGAATAAAAAGAACCCTTTGCTTTAAAACTATTTGAAACCCGATTATACAAAACGACATGTAATCTAGACGCTTTGGCAGTGGGTGCTGAGGCTTCGAGCACCGTAGAGAAATGGAGACAGGATGACACATAAGCCCGACAGAGATATCGAGAAGGATTATCCGCTTTCCGACTTTATAAATAAGCTTCGACGCCTCGCCGACGCCCTGGAACAAGGACGGCGGTTCGAGATCCAGATCGCGGGGGAGCGAATTTCCGTTCCGGTCCGGGCCACTTTTAACATCGAGCATGAAAGAGGTGATGGCGAGGAAGAAATCGAGTTCCAGATCAAGTGGCCGTTGGAAAAAACAGCTGATTGATGGGATGAACGAGTTCAGGGCATGCCACTTCTCCCAGCCTCTTGTTTGATCGGGGAGATGATCAGCCCCTGCATCTTGGCTATTTTTGACAAATGCAGATCATCGAGCATGTTAAAGCGCCTCAACAACCACGTCTGCAGCGTTTGGCTGCGCACGTTCCGGTTCGCAGGCAGGGCCGCATCGAAGGATTAACTTTTGACCTTTCAGGCCGACATACCGTTGGTAAAAAGGATCGCCATATAGGCTGCATAAGCGACCAGCATGAGAATGCCCCAAAGCCGCCCGACCTTCTTTGTTGCAAACAGCATGGCCAGCAACAGCAAGGCAACTCCCAGCATGACAGGCGTGTCGATATCGCGAAACCGTGCACTGACGTCGATGGGCTGGATCACGACAGTTACCCCGAGAATAGCGAGAATGTTAAAGATGTTTGACCCAATGACATTGCCTAGCACTACATCGGACTGGCGCCGGATCGCGGCGACGATGGCAGTGGCCAGTTCGGGGAGCGAGGTGCGGATGGCGACAAGCGCGAGGACTGGCGCCAGCCACGGGCGCGGCAAGGGGATATCCTCGAACGCCTCTGCCTCATGCTGAAATGTCTTGGCCGCGCGATCCCGTCGCTTCAGCCAATAGCTGGAGAAGAGGTAGCCCGCCAGCGCTACCAGCATCGCAATCCCTCCGATGCGGGCAATTACATCCCCTTGTAACAACGCTAACGCCGCAAGCGAAACTAACGTTGCCACCGGTGCCTCGCGTACCGCCGTGCGTTCCCAGCCGATGATGGGCGCAATGACGGCCGCCAGTCCAACAACGAGCAAGACGTTCGCGATGTTGGAGCCAATGACGTTTCTGTAGGCAATTTCGGGGGCGCCGCCAGAGCAGCGCTCACCGACACGAGCAGTTCCGGCGTTGACGTCCCGAACCCCCACAATAACAAGCCCGATCAGGAGCTTCGAGATGCCGAGGCGCGCGGCAATGGCGACCGAGCCGCGCACAAGGCCTTCACCGCCGATAAAAAAGAAGAATAAGGCCACTGGCTACGAAGAGAAGGTCCTGAAGCATTCACGGTCCTGTCGGTCGGATGTCAAATTGAGCATGGCATAAATCCACGCGGCTCGTCAGCATTTAAGATGCGGATCAAAGGAAAGGAACAGCAGACCCTGCCTCTGAGCGGATTTCTGTACACCTTGTTCATTTGAAGGGTCTCGCAATTGCAAATGGGCGCTCGCGCCCTGATATCGCAGGTGAGCCACACAGAAAGAACCAAATGCAGTCCGACGACGAGAAAGCACGACGACCCTCACTGTCACTTCCGATCTTGCGCACATCACGTCGCCAGCACAGGGCAGGGACACTGACCCTCGGCACCCTCCTGTCGGCGCTTGGCGAGGCGTCCTTCGGGTGGGCGATCGTCATTTTTTCGCTATTGGCGTTGCTCCCGCTGCCCCCCGGTTCTTCCCTGATCACCGCTCTGCCGCTTCTGGTGACCACGGCCCAGATGATGTTGGGTTACCCTCATGTGAGGCTTCCCGGGCGTCTGGCCCGGCTGGCACTTGACCCGGTAAAGCTGAGACGAACAGTCCTCCGCCTCAGGCCGGTGACGCGAAGGCTCGAACGTATTCTGACGCCGCGCTACACGGCGCTCTTCGCACGACGCAATGATCGCCCGCTCGGTTTTCTGATGTTCGTGATTGCCTTTGCACTGTTCTTGCCAGTCCCTCTGAGCGGCTGGTTCCCGGCCATCTCACTCTTCATCATCGGCGTGGGCATCGTGGAGCAGGACGGCTTGGTCAGCAGTTTAGGCTTGGTCCTTGGTGCGGCATCGGTCTTGTTGACGGGGACAATCGTTGCCAGTCTTGCGGCGGGGGCAGACGCCCTGATCCACTGAAGACCGGCACGCAGCCCGCAGGAAACGACACCCATCCGCAGCGATCAATCGCAATGGGAATTATCCATGAAATCATCCGGCATCTGAGTGTTGCAATGCGACCTAAGTGGTGTCTCGAATCTGGAGGAAATTCTCCGGCGGCGTTTTCCGGGCATGGGGATCTGGGCCTGATCAAGCCGCGAGGTCAAGGCTGATCGCGACCATGGGCTGAGCCGGGGTTTCCCGGCCATCGACCTGTCGCATCTGGATCTGGCCCGATGCCATCAGCGCCCGAGGGAGCATCGGCACGGTTTGGGCGCAGGGCAGCACGTTCCGGGGTCCTGATGCGGCGGCGGAATTCCTCAGGCGCTCTGTTGCGTCGGTTGTTCCGGCCGGTTTCCATTGCGATGGATCCAGCCGCGCAGAGGTGAACAGCCGGTCCCCGGCCTCCTCCAGGCTATCGGCCACCGCGCGGCGCTTCAGCCGCCATTTGCGCAGGAAGGCCTTGCGACGTTTCTCGATCCCGGCTGCCGCGTCGGCATGGATCATGTCGCGATACTCACCGGTCAACCCGTCCTGCATGCGATCGGGGGCATGGCCCATGAGCTTGCAGTGTCTATGGGGCACCTCGAAAAATTGCCCTGACCTTGCTACGGCGGTATGATGCCCGGGGTTT
>JAUNVT010000146.1 GCA_030540655.1 Rhodobacterales bacterium | reverse complement strand
GCCATCGGCCCGGCTCCCACCCCAGACGCAGCAGCTGTTTCTCAGGAAGGCCGGGTTTCGTAACAGGCGGCACCACGCTGGTCGGCCATAGGCAATGATCATTCGGCCGCTTTGGACATGTCCGTCATATCGGCATTGTAGGTGAACAACTGCTCGCCCTGAATCTTGTAGCCATTGATCAGTTCCTTGGCGCGGGGGCTTGTCAGCCAATCTTCCACCTCGTTTGCTAGATCGCTTTTGATGTGGCTGCCTTTTTCAGGGCTGACCGCAATATAGGAATATTGGTTGAAGAGCAGAGGATCGCCCGAAAACAGAAGTTCCAAATTCGCCTTGTTGCCGAAATTCAGCCAGCTTGCCCGGTCGGCCATGATATAGGCATCCATCCCGGCTGCTGTGTTCAGCGCTGAGCCCATACCGGCACCGACCGCCTTGTACCAATCGCCCTGCGAATCTATGCCGTATCCTGCGGCAGTCCACAGGGTCAGTTCCTTCTTGTGGGTGCCGCTGTCATCGCCGCGGCTGACAAAGGGCGCCTTCGCCTCGGCAATCGCCTTGAACGCATCGCCTGCCGTAGCTGCCTCGCGCACATGGGCCGGATCATCCTTGGGGCCGATGATGACGAAATCATTATACATGATCTCGCGGCGGTGGTCGGCATGGCCTTCTTCTACAAATTTTTCCTCGGCATATTTGGAATGGACAAGAAGCGCATCGACATCGCCCGTCTCGCCCAGCTTGATCGCCTGACCGGTGCCGACGACCAGAAGCTGCACATCGATGCCTGTATCTTTCTTGATTGCCGGCAGCAGAACCTCGGCCAGACCGGAATTCTCAAAACTGGTGGTGACAGCCATCTTCATTTCTTCGGCCGTGGCCGCTGCGCCGGCAAGCGCGACAGCGATTGCAAGTGTAAGTATGCGCATTGGTTGAAACTCCTGTTTCAGGGTGAGTGTTCAGTCTACGATGTCGCCTGCCAGAAACGCCTTGGCGGCAGCCGTTGTGGGTGCATCGAAAAATGCATCAGCAGCGGCGGCCTCGTGAACCATGCCTTTGCGCAGAAATACGACCTCGCGGGCCAGGCGGCGCGCCTGCCCCATATCATGTGTGGCCATGACGATACGGGTTCCCGCGCCCGTTGCAAGATGCAAAAGCGCTTCGATCTCCCGCGTGGCACTACCGTCGAGCGATGCTGACGGCTCGTCCAGAAACAACATCTGGGGGCGGATGATCAGTGCGCGTGCCAGCGCAAGTTTCTGCTTCTCTCCGCCGGACAGAACGGTTGCAGGCCGTCCCTCCATACCTGCCAGACCGATGCGGGCGCACCATTCCTGTGCCGCATTGCGGGCGTCGCCGCGCGGGACGCGCTGCAATCGCAGAGGATAGATCAGATTATCAAGTACGGACCGGCGCAGCATCACTGGCGTCTGAAAAACGAAAGCCTGCTGCACCTGCGCCTCGGTCTGCGGGCAGGCCCAGACTATGCGCCCGGCACTCAGCCGCTCCAGCCCGTGCAGCGCCTTCAGAAAAGTGGTTTTGCCAGCACCGTTGGGTCCGATCAGGGCCGTGATCCCCTGCCCCTCCAGTGTCAGATCCACTGGCCCGATCAGGCGCTTGCCGTGCCGGTGCACAGAAGCGCCAACCGCGTGCATTGGTAAAAGCGTGCTCACCAGCGGCCCTCGGTTTCGGTGCGGCCCAGCCAGTGGATCGCAAGGTTCACCATGATCGACAGGGCGATCAGGATCATCCCCAACCCCAGCGCCAAGGCAAAGTTGCCCTTGCCCGTTTCCAGCGCGATGGCGGTGGTCATTACCCGCGTCACATGATCAATATTACCGCCGACGATCATGATCGCGCCCACTTCCCCCACGCCGCGGCCAAACCCGGCCAGCGCGGCGGTCAGCAGTGATCTGCGACCATCCCAGAGCAGCGTCGCGATGCGCTGCACCCGGCCGGTATTCATCGAAATCAGCAGGTCGTGGTATTCGGACCACAGCTCACGCAGGGATTGATGCGCGACCGATGCGATCAGCGGCACGATGATGACAACCTGCGCGATCACCATCGCCGTGGGGGTGAACAACAGGCCCAGCACACCCAAAGGGCCGCTGCGCGATAAAATGACATAGACGATCAATCCCACCACAACCGGCGGCAATCCCATCAGCGCGTTCAGCAGCGCGATGGTCGCCCGGCGCCAACGAAACCGCTGGACCGCGAGCAATGCCGCCAGCGGCAGCGCGACGGCCGACGCGATCACCAGCGCCGCCAAAGTGACCTGAAGACTGCGGCCGGCGATCTCGTAAAGGTCCGCGTTCAACGTAAGAATAAGGAAGGCGGCGTGCACAAGGCCGTCCCAGATTTCATTCATGGCAATGGTCGTGTCATCTGGGCATCACGTGGCTGGGGCGCCGATGCGCGCCGGAGGTTGGCGCAACGTGCCTGCCGCCGCCGCGCACCGCAACCCATCAAATATTTTGCTTCGCCTGCCAAACCTGCTGGCATCACCCGATTGCGGCGGCAATCAGTTTGGGATTTAATAGAGCTAGGGCGCACTCACGCGACCTGCCGGTCAGATATGGAGAAGTTCATGCAATATATCAGGCCCCGAACTGCTGCCGAGGTGTCTCATCTCCTGATGACCGGTGATGGCGGCGCGCGTATCATGGCCGGTGGTACGGATCTGCTGGTGCAGCTGCGTTCCGGCATGATCGCGCCGAAGGCGATCGTGGATATCAAGGGGCTGGACGGCATAGCGTGCATAACACCCGAAGATGGCGGCTGGCGGATCGGTGCTGCGGTATCCGGCCAGCGCCTCGGCGAACATGAGCACGTCCGCGCAATCTGGCCCGGTGTGGTTGAGGCGTGCGAGCTGATAGGATCGACGCAGGTACAGGGGCGCTGCACCATGGCGGGGAACCTCTGCAACGGATCGCCCGCCGCCGACAGCGTTCCCGCACTGATCGCCGCAGGCGCCGTAGCAAGGATCGAAGGGCCGGATGGCGCCCACGATTGCGCGGTCGAGGATATTCCCGAAGGTCCCGGCAAGACCTCTTTGCGCAAGGGCGAATTTCTGTCCTCGGTCTTTTTGCCCGGCCGCCCGGCAGGCGCGGCAGACGCCTATCTGCGTTTCATTCCACGTACCGAAATGGATATCGCGGTTGCGTCGGCCGCGGTAAATATTGAACTGGCGCGCGATGGGACGATCAGATTGGCGCGCATCGCGCTGGGCGCCGTCGGCCCCAAGGTCGTGCTGGTGCAGGACGCGGCGAATGCCATTATCGGATCCAAGCTGGAAGATCCGGCGCTGAAGGCGCTCGCGCGGGCTTGCGAGGCAGCTTGCAATCCCATCGACGACAAACGCGGCACCGCCGAATTCCGCACCACCGTGGCAGGGGTGCTGGCCAGACGTGCTGCACGCATTGCCATGACGCGTGCCAAGGAACGCGCAGGAGAAAACCCATGAAGAACATCCATGTCTCCACCACGCTTAACGGCGACGAGGCTGAATTTGTCTGCGCCCCGGCGGAAACCCTGCTGGATGCATTGCGCAACCGGTTGGGCCTGACCGGCACCAAGGAGGGTTGCGGCACCGGCGATTGCGGCGCTTGCACAATCGAGATGAACGGGCGGCTGGTATGCTCTTGCCTTGTTCTGGCCGCCGAAGCGCAGGATGCCGATATTGCCACCGTCGAGGGCATGGCCACGGGCGCGGCGCTCCACCCGCTTCAGCAGGCATTCATCGATCACGCGGCACTGCAATGCGGTATCTGCACACCGGGCATTCTGGTCGCCGCGAAGAACCTGCTGGAGCGTAACCCGGACCCCACCGATACCGAACTCCGCTACTGGCTGGCAGGCAATTTGTGCCGCTGTACGGGCTATGACAAGATCATCAAGGCGGTTCAGATTGCGGCCGCCGATATGAGAGGCGCATGATATGAACATCCCGTCAGGCTCGAAGCAGGAGTTCAAGGTCATTGGCACCCGCGTTGCGCGCCCGGACGGCGTGGACAAGGTGACGGGCCGCGCGCTCTATGGCGCGGATTTCACTGTGCCCGGCTGTCAGGTGGGCCTGATCCTGCGCAGCCCGCACCCTCACGCGATCATCAACAACATTGATGCCTCTGCCGCGCTCGCCCTGCCGGGTGTGAAGGCGGTCGTCACATCTGCCGATTGGGGCGTGCCCGGGGATGAGGGGCTGCGCGATATTCAGGACAATTGTCTGGCACGCGGCAAGGTGCTCTATGACGGTCACGCGATTGCCGCCGTCGCCGCCAAGGATATGGCGACGGCCAAGGCCGCGCTTAAGCTGATCCGCGTCGATTACACGCCCCTGCCCCATGTCACCGATGTGGACGCGGCGATGAAGCCGGACGCGCCCGTCATTCAGAAAGGGCGTGCGGATGAATCCGTGCCGCAGGGCAGCGCGCCCAACATCACCCATTACTGCGAATTCGGTCATGGCGATCTGGACGCCGGGTTCGCCCGTGCCGACACAGTGATCGAGCGCAGCTTTACCACCGCCGCCACGCATCAGGGCTATATCGAGCCGCATGCCTGTCTTGCGTCCTACGCATCTGACGGCAAGGCGGATCTGTGGTGCACCACCCAAGGTCAGTTCAACGTCCGCGAACTCTGCGCCGGCATCATGGGGATGCAGGCCAGCCAGTTGCGCGTGACCCCATCCGAAATCGGCGGCGGTTTCGGCGGCAAGACAACCGTGTTCATCGAACCCGTCGCGCTGGCGCTGGCGCGCAAATGCGGCCGACCCGTAAAGATCGTGATGAGCCGCTCCGAAGTTTTTCGCGCCACCGGTCCCACCGTTTCATCGTCGATGGACGTACGTATCGGCATGACGCAGGATGGCCGCATCACGGCGGGCGAGGCGCGGCTCCGCTATCAGGGCGGCGCCTTTCCCTGCGGAACCGTGGACATGGGTGCGCAGGCCGCCTTTGCCGCCTATGATCTGGACGCGGTGCGGACCCAAGGCTGGAACACGCTGACCAACCGGCCCAAGGAAGCCGCCTATCGCGCGCCCGGCGCACCCATGGCGGTCTATGCCGTCGAAAGCGTCGTGGACGAATTGTGCCAGGCGCTGGATCTGGACCCGCTGGAGGTGCGTATCCTAAATGCCGCGCAGGCCGGAACCAGATCCTCCTACGGTCCGACATTTGACCAGATCGGCCTGATGGCCACGCTGGAGGCAGCGAAGACGCATGACCATTATCACACGCCCTTGGCAGAAAATCAGGGCCGTGGCCTGTCATGCGGCTTCTGGTTCAACTTCGGCGGCAATACCAGCGTCTCGCTGGCAATCAACAGCGACGGCACCGTGGGCGTGACAGAAGGCAATCCCGATATCGGCGGCAGCCGCGCATCCATATCGATGATGGCCGCCGAGGAACTGGGCATTCCCTATGACAGGGTGCGCACCGTCATCACCGATACCAACTCTCTGGGTCATAACGATGTGACCGATGGCAGCCGCGTGACCTTTGCCGTGGGCCTTGCCACCATCAAGGCGGCGCGCGCCGCGATTCAGGTGATGTGCGCCCGCGCTGCCCGGCTGTGGGGGATCGACGAAGATGCGGTGATCTGGGAGGATGGCGCCGCCAAACCCTCCGGCCCCAATGCCGGCAATTTCGAGCCCATGACACTGGCCGAGATCGCCGCAATCGCCTCTGAAACCGGCGGACCGATCGCGGGCCACCACGAGAGCAACGCCGAAGGCGCCGGTGTCAGCTTTGGCGTGCATCTGGCCGATGTGGAGGTGGACCCCGAAACCGGCGCAACAACCGTGTTGCGCTACACCGTCTTCCAGGACGCGGGCAAGGCGGTGCATCCGGACTATGTGGAGGGCCAGATGCAGGGCGGTGCGGCGCAAGGCATCGGCTGGGCGCTGAACGAAGAATATATCTATGGCGCGGATGGCAGATTGCAGAACGCAGGCTTTCTCGATTATCGCATCCCGGTTGCCTCCGACCTGCCGAATATCGACACGGTGATCCTTGAAATTCCCAATCCAGGCCACCCCTACGGCGTGCGCGGCGTGGGCGAAACGCCCATCGTGCCCCCCCTTGCCGCCCTGTCAAACGCCGTCAGCCGCGCCGTAGGCGTGCGCCTGCATGAGTTGCCCATGTCGCCGCCAAAAATCCTGAAGGCAATCATGGCAAAGGAATAGGCAACGTGGTCAAGGTAAAGCTCTGGGGCTCGCTCCGCGATCTGGCCGATGGGCGTGAGATGGTCGAGGTGGAGGCCCGAAACTTCAAGGAGCTGCTGGATGCCTTGGCAGAAAAGCATCCGGCGCTGAAACCACAGATCGACCGCGGTGTCAGTCTTGCCGTCGATGGGCTGGTCTATCGCAATTCATGGTTTACAGAAGTGAAGCCCGATAGCGAGGTGGTCTTGATGCCCTATATGAAGGGCGGTTGAAGGACGTTGCGCTGATTTCAATACGTGAGTTGCATCCTCAGGATCTCGTGGAACTCCGCACCACCAGCCATAGGGAACTGACCAGAAGAACAGGCAGATGGTCACTCCCTGTGCTAAACGTCTCTCGAAGCCCGGCAAACCATCGCTCATCCTCCATATCGCTCTTCGTCGTATCCGTGGCAGACATCGGCACAGCATCAACAATTTCCGCGACGACCGCCTGATGTTCGGCGAGTGCCGCACCTGTCAGCGGCGCAGCCAGAATGTTGGACGCGATCAGACAAAGAGGCAAACCCAATGCCAGAAAAGCGCCGTAGATCCCCAGCCGTCGTGCAGCGGCACGCAAGTGCGCTCCCGGCCTTGTCAAGGCGAACAGACAGGCAATAGCGACCATGGCACTCCCGATTGCTTCGATCGGAGCCATTGCAATGGCCATTTCCCGGCCTGTGAGTGTAGTATTTGCAGCTTGATGGCCTGACTCATTCCCTGAGTGATCACG
>JAUNVT010000145.1 GCA_030540655.1 Rhodobacterales bacterium | reverse complement strand
CAATAGTGAACAACCGCCTCCTGCACCCAACGAAGGTACACGGCATTGTTGACATGACCCATCTCGTCGATATCGCGTGGTGTGATCGCTATCCGATGCTTGAATGTTGGTATCTGTAATGTAGTCATAGTGGTAAAATCAGCCTCCTGGCAGCACGATACAACGCGCATCTGCATTGCTGGGGGATTGTCTGGCAAAGCCAATGTCAAAAAATGCAGAGAGCTAAAAGTTGCAATTATATGTCAGTTTCATGCCCATCCGCAGGTGTAAGGGGCATTACAAAGTTGAACTCGGTCCCTTCCAAATCGGACGATACTGTAAGCGAGCCACGATGCCCGCGCGCAATTTCGTGGGCAATGAACAAACCCAAGCCGAGACCATGCTGCGACTCACGCACGTCGCTGCGCGTAAATGGCTGGAATAACATTTCCATCGCTGCCTGGGGTATTGGTTCGCCGACATTCGCGACCGAGAGCACGAAATTTCCGTTGTCTTCGTAGGTTGAAACATCAACAGGTTTATCATTGTTACCATGGGTAATAGCGTTCGAAAGCAGGTTCGACAGCAGTTGTGCAATTCGATCCGGATCGCATCGAAAGAAATCGTTGAAACGAAAGTCTTCGATGATGGCGATGGACGGATTTCCAAGTCGCACCTCTTCGACGACCTGCTCAAGGGCAGGTTGGACAAGAACATTGTCGTCCGCGGCGATTTCCAGCCCGCCACCAAGACGCGCTCGCGCAAAATCCATCACGTCATCGACGAGGTTACTCATCCTGTCCAAAGAGTGCTGCGTGGTCTCCATATAGCCCCGCGCCTTGTCCGTCTGAGGTTCGCGACCGATGAGCCGCAGCGCCGCGCCAATCGCAGTGATGGGATTGCGTAGGTCATGGCCCAGAACTGCGATGAACTGCTCACGAAATTTTGCTTCGGCATCTCGGGTCTTCAGTGCGGCCTGGTCCTCTTTCTCGTCGGTTACGTCGCGTGCACTGCAGAAAAATAGCTTCTCGTCGGGAACGCAATTCCAAGAGAGCCATCTGTAACCACCCTCTTTATGATGGTATCGGTTCTCGAATTTCAGGATAGGCTTGCCTGTCTGGATATCAGCAAACGCCTCTTGGGCCGCCGATATATCGTCAGGATGAATGAATTCGAAAAAGCTGCGGTTCTCGATCTCTTCCGGCAACCATCCGAGGGTTTTTTGCCAAGCGGGGTTCGTGTATCTGAAAACGCCGGTGTTATCGAGAATGCCGAGCAGGTCGGGCGTGAGCCGCCATGTCACACTACCGGTATCCATTGAAGTTGTCATGAAATTCTTTCCAGTGCTGGCGCATGGATAAGTTACTATAACTATATCGCTGGGTTCTCAAATTCGCTACGCCGCATAAATAACAGTGAATGAGCGCCTTCCGGTCACTCGCAGCGGCGGGGACGAACGGCAGCTCTCGCCTCGCGGCATTATCCGCTTGCATTCAAACCGGTAGGGGAGGGGCCTGCCAAAGCATCGACGCCGCCTGACCGGATCTCCGATAGCCGGAGGTCTTTGGGCCGGTCAGGGCCACCGCGCGCTTTCAGACCTTGCCTTTCAAGACAGATGCATTTCCTTAACCCATATTGTAATCAATGATACGCAATGGGATAATCGCAAGCGAAAGAAACGCGGTCCACCGGACCATCCTGACAACGACGCAGAAGGAGGCCTTATTCGGCTTTCCCGCAGATGAGCCACGGCTGCCGCGGCATTACCCGTGGGCCGAAGACGGCCTTGAGCAGATCAGGCGACGCCGCCGTCCACGTAGCCGACCGGGTTTTGCGGTACAGCTCCCTGCATAAGCCTGCCGGAGATCATTCTGACGTGCTCGCCCGGGCTGTGTGACGCTGGTGCAAACTCCTTTCGGGTTTCATGGCCTTCGAACCGAGTTCCCACCCGAAAGAATGTGGTTGATCTTGCTCGCGACCGCCTGATGCATCTCTCGCTCGGCATCCGATCCGGTGGCCATCTCGTGGGTCGCCGCAGCATCGCGCAGGACGCCGACGATCTCACTTTCGGGAAGAAGATTATGATCGTTCAGGGCAAGCAGGAGAGACTCGCAAATCGAAAGCGCCGCCATTCCTGAGTAAATTGTGTGATCTGGCATCATGCGCTATCCTTTTTCGGGGGTATCTGATCAGGAACAAGGATGAGCCTGACAATATACAGCACACTGACGGAAAACGCGTTCTGCTGCACTGATCGAAAGCAGCCCGGGGGGGAGTCTCCCAACCATATTTTCTTACGCCAGGATAACTTTTTGAATATCTCCGCCAAGAGTCCGTTCGCAAAGAAACTGTCCGCCTTCGTCGCGCTGGCGCCGGACGACCTGGCTGTATTGGAGCGTCTCCATCAGCGCCGCCGGACCTTTGTGGCAGGCCGCGATCTGGTCCATCAAGGGCAGTCGGATCATGCTGCCTACATCATGGCGGCAGGCTGGGTGTGCTCCTGCAAACTGCAACCAGACGGGTCGCGCCAGATCGTCGATTTCCAGATTCCGGGGGATTTTCTAGGGCTGCGCAGCGTTCTGCTGCACACTTCGGATCACAGCATTGAGCCAATCGTGGAGATTGAGGCTGCCGAGGTTCTCACCAGCGATCTTCTCGATGCGTTTGTAGAGACCCCCCGACTGGCAACAGCCATTCTTTGGGCTGCATCGCGCGATGAGGCCATAGTGGTCGAACGTCTGGTCGGGTTGGGACGCCGCGACGCCGACGCCCGCATGGCCCATTTCCTGTTAGAACTCGGAGCCCGCCTGGCGCTGGTTGGGATGGGCAGCAAAGCGGGCTATGCGTGTCCGCTGACGCAATATCATCTCGCAGATGCGCTGGGATTGACGGCTGTGCACGTCAATCGTGTTTTACGCAAGCTGAGGGAGGCTGGGCTGGTCACGTTTCAGGACGGGAGTGTGACGTTCGATGATTATCAAGGTTTGGTGGCGCTGGCGGAGTTCGATCCGGAATATTTATCGCAGACTGGCCCTCTGTTGAAATGAAAAGGACCACCCTTCGCCGCGCGAAGGGTGGTCCGGTCATCCCATCAGACGCAGGATGTCACGCGAGCGCGTGCCTGGCCGCGTCGAGTTCCTTGTTCGCCTCGGTGTCGTTCTTCGCGTTCTGCGCCTTTTCGGCCGCCTGATAATGCTTCAGCGAGGCCTCCTTCTTGGGCCCATCGGGCGCTGTATCGCAGGCGGCCTTGACGGATTTCATCTTCTCGTCGGTTTTGTTCATTTGGGGAGTCATAGATTGTCCTTTCCTGGACGTTCCGAAAATAAGATGCGCTCGGATCGGTCAAACCTTATTGGGATCCAGCCAACCTTCGCGCATCTTGGATACTCGGAAATGGCGTGTCTGCCGAAGGTTCGGCTGACACGCCTCATCTTGTAGGGTCTGTCAGCCGCTGACGCTGATCCAGATTAGTCCCGGCGGAGCTCTGTAGAGGAGGCCGCGGTCGCCAACGCCTTGAGAGACATCTTGCACTGCTCTCTTGAGATCAGATTGCCGTGACAGCATCGATGGTCTGCGGCTGCAAATGCGTGACTGCTGTGACCGAAGCCCCGGACGAGTGACGTCGCTTGGGCATCACATAGACGCTCGCGGGCCAGAGGCGCCCTCGGATCAGGTCAATAATGTCAGATGAGGAGCGGGGACCGTTGCTTCACCGTCGTTCGATGACGCAGAAAGAAACGCACCATTTCGCGCGACGCGTCCGGACCGCTGGGGTCGGTATAGCTGCCGGCAGCGTTGCCGCCAGACCAGCCGTGCGGAGCACCGGCTACGACCCAGTGCTCCGTCAGGGAACGTCCCCTGCCCACGCTATGCGAGGTTTGCAGGTAGTGGCGCCCACCAGCGACATGCCCGGTTGTTTCTGTCTTGCGAAGACACGGATAGGGCTCGAGCGCCCGGGCGGCGATAAATCCACCGTTGCGCGGATGAACGACATTATCGGAAGCGCCGTGGAAGCTGATGGTCGGCATCCGGGCAGGGTTGCCCAGCCCCGGCGCACCCTGCTGCATGGCCACCATTGCGGAGATCTCATCATGGGCGGCGCCGATCTGTACGCCGGAATGGGCGCCCACTGCGGCAAAGATGTCGGGATAGGCAGCCGCCACGATCAAAGCCGCGGATGCGCCTGCCGACAGACCTGCAATATAAACCTTTGCCGGATCTGCTTCATGTTCGCCAATAATATAACGCGTCAAGCTGGCGATCAGCGCGGGCTCCCCGCCGCCCCGGCTCTGATCGCCCCGCCTGTACCAGTTCCAACACCCGTATGTCTGCGACTTACGTTCCTGGGCTGGATAGACGACCAGAAACCCGAACTCTTCGGCGAGGGCGTTCATGCCCGTGCCTTGGGCGAAATCATCCGGCGTCTGGCTGCATCCGTGCAGCATTACGAGCAGCGGCAGAGGGGCGGTGGCTGTTTCGGCGGCAGCCGGACTATAGAGCTTGAACGACCGCGTGCCGAATTCACTGGTGTGGACCCCTTTTGTGAACGATCCGCCATATGAGGCCGTCGTCTTTGCCCGCGACTTAACCGGACGGTCCGGGTTTTGCGGGGTCAGGCCATTCGCGTTGGCCTTTGCGCCTTGCGACCGGTCCGAGGTCTGAGGACGCCCCCGTGGCACTGGGCTGACGGTGGCTTTCTTTGCATTTTCAGCCGAAAGCTGGCCATCAGATGGTGTATCCGGGGCGTCCGGGACTGGTGTTCCGCCGCCGAAGGCCTGGCTCCAGAAGGAATGCGCACCGAGTATCGCCGATTCCGCGAGGTCCATTTGCCTGCCAGGCAGCTCTGCGAGCCCGACTGCCCAATCCATCCAAAGACCGATCCCCGGGAGCGTCATAATAAGACCGGCATACGCAACGCCGTCCGCCGCCTCATGCGGGGTCCGCACCCCAGCCCCGGCCGGCCCCGACACAGGGAAGGCGCAGCCTTGGCGGGAAGAGCCGGTTTTGCGAGCCGTTCAAACGTAGATGTCTTCTTTCTCTCCTGATAGCACATAATGCCTCCGGGGATACGCGCCGATCCTTGTCCAATAAACCTTATGGTTCATGAATAAATCGTTCACGCCGTCCAGCGCTTATGAAATCTTCAGTAAAACAGGTGTCTTTGGGCACACCCCATTCGACAACGGCGAGCCCGTGGGGGCCCGCCGTTAGTTGGTTGGATACTCTTAAAAGCCTGATGCTCAGGTTTACTTCCTGGCGGTCGAGCTCGCCTTGTCGGATGCATCTTTTGCACTCTCGGCGCCTTTGTTCGCAGCGTCTTTGGCTGTATCGGCGCCTTTGTTCACAGCGTCTTTGGTCATCTCGGCGCTTTTGTCAGCAAAGCGTTTGGTGGACTCAGCCACTTTCTCGCTCATTTCTTCGCTGGTCTCAGATGCCAGTTCTTTCGTCTCGGTGCCAGCTTGCTGGGTCACTTCGCCGACTTCTCGCGCGGTACGCGTCAAGAGGTCCATCTGCTTTTGTGCGAAGTCGCTATAGGCCTTGCTGTAATCGCCCAGCTCATCGCGGACCTGTGTGGCCTCGCTCAGGTTCGAAAAGGCTTCTTTCGTCGCGTTGCTCATGATGTCAGTGGACCGGGTTCCGGCCTCAACGACAATCGCAGTCATGCGCTCGCTCATCCGGCCCAGTGCCTTGAAAACATCCTGGTTACCTTGCCCGTTGAACATGGTCTGGAACTGGTTGGCCATGGATTCGGTAGTCTTCTGGGTGGCGGCGGATTCGGTTGTCTGCGTTGTCATGGTAAATCTCCCTTCAGGAGCATTAAGTAGGTCGTCTGCTGTACTATAGAGATAATGCTGCATTGCAGCATTACAACCGCTTCGGCGCAGCGATGCCGAAAGGCTTCAAATTAAAACCAACGCCCGCGGCCATACCAGCCGCCTCCGCCGAGCACAGCAACAACTAAAAGGATGATGAGGATTGTGGTCAAATCCATGAATTTCTCCATTGGGTGCTTTCGCGGCAACCGCAGCTCAGGATGAGCAATGCATCTCGCACAGTTTGGCATCCCTCACACCTTACGCCCCTGTATGCAGGTCGGGCCTGATCTAGAGCAGTGCCGTGCAGAAGCGCTCGACAGGCGATGCCGACCTCCCCCTCGGCCCGCACCGATAACAGCCGGAACCGTCGCGCCCAGTCGGATCCTGCGCACGCTGGCGTTCTGGCTGAACCAGAAAGGAGGGGCCGACGCGGACATGTGCAAATGCAGCGCTGGAAACGCAGAATGTCGAGAGTGATGTCTGTCCACGCTCGGGCGGAGAGCACTGCCTTTATAGATCTCACCCTCGTGCCGCACGCAGGTGATGCTGCGAAGCGAAACGGATGCCAAGCCCGAGATATCACGACAATTCGGCCGAAATTATCGGGCTGATATCCTGATATGGATCGGCGCCCGGACTGCACCCGTGCACTACCTCCCAAGGGGCGACGATGGCATTGAGGATTATCTTCTGGCGGATCGTTGCGGGCTTTCTGGTGCTGAAGGTACCCGAGGTCTTCAAAGGTTGGAGAAGCATGCGATCCCGCGACGCGCGGCGTTGTTCAGCGAAGCAGCGGGCCATTCCTCAGAAAGGACAAAGTTATGAAACACAAAGAAGAACTGCCAAGATTGTCCGGATCGCCGGGGGCGCCCGAAGTTTCCGACAAGAATGTTTCGAAGAAACCGGCTCAGGACGAGCCCCTTGCGGCCGACGACACGACTTGCAGGATCGCAAACACAGGCCAATGGCGTGCAGTGGCGACCGCACCATGCAGATTGAAGGCGCGGCCAAAGAAGACATTGGCAAGGCGCAGACCGATTTGCCGGTGAGGAAGATACGCCGCCAGAGGCCCATGCTATGATAAGCGCCTGCGCCCTATACCACGCTCATTAAGGAAAATAACATGTTGGGGTCGCTTTGGGTAGGGGGCCAGATCGTATCATAAGGCGTTCTCCCTGATCT
>JAUNVT010000144.1 GCA_030540655.1 Rhodobacterales bacterium | reverse complement strand
TTTACAGCCAGCAATTCATCAAGAAGGAAAGATATATCCTCGATCTGGTCGGCCAGAACATGCACGACATCATTGTCGCGCTGCACCCGCCCCGTCACGCGCAGCAGCCGCCCCGCAATCACGGCGCGGCGAAAACGCTCGTAGATGTTGCGCCAGACGATCACGTTGACGATGCCTGTCTCATCCTCGAGCGTAAGGAAAATGACACCCTTGGCTGTGCCGGGCCGCTGGCGCAGGATCACCAGCCCGGCCACTGTCACCCGCGCGCCGGTGGGCGGCAGGCTCAGCCGTTCAGCCACCAGCGCCGCAGGTGGGCGGAGCCAGTCATCAGGGTGGCGAGGCGAAGCATAGACGCGATTCTGCATAGAAACAAAGGTAGAACATTTGGTCTGCTCCGCAACTCTTTTTCTCCGGTTCGCCAGATTGGACTGGTTTGCCGATGCCCCGGCGGCTAACACATCCCAAACGCCAGAAACGGGAGCCTGAGATCATGGCCAAGATCACCTATATCGAGCATAACGGGACCAGGCATGAGGTCGAGGTTCCCAATGGCCTGACCGTCATGGAGGGCGCGCGTGACAATAACATACCCGGGATAGATGCCGATTGTGGCGGCGCCTGCGCCTGTTCGACCTGCCACGTTTACGTCGATCCGGCATGGGTCGACAAACTGACGCCCAAGGATGACATGGAAGAGGACATGCTGGATTTTGCCTTTGAGCCCGATCCTGTCCGCTCACGCCTGACCTGCCAGTTGAAGGTGACGGATGAGCTGGACGGCCTGGTCGTGCAGATGCCGGAAAAGCAGATCTGAAGGCGCGGCGTCTGCCGAAGCGCCCTCTGCCATCGCCCGCCCGCCGCGCGCTGTGGACGTTTGCGCCCGTCGCAGGCGCGCATCCGGCCGCGCGGTTCAGCTCAGGTAAAACCGATCAGCCCTGAGAGGCGCGGGAGAATCCATGTTCAGATGCGGCGCCATGCTGATTTCGATGATGCGGCACATCGCGTCGAGCGGCAGACCATTTACCGTCTCCCCGAAAGGATGCGCCAGCTCTTCCGTCACTTCGGCCAGACCGATGAAGATATAGGCCATGATCGCGACGAAGACGGGCGACAGCCAGCCTGCCGTTTCGATCAGACCGAACGGGATCAATCCGCAATAAAGATAGGTCGTGCGAAAGATCAGCAGGGAATAGACATAAGGCAGCGGTGTAGTCGCGATCCGCTCGCAACCGCATTGCGCAATCGAAATGGAGGCAAGGCGCTGCGCCAGGGCGCGTTTGGCAAATCCATCAGGCGCGGCATTCGCCACCAAAAGACCCATCTGGTTCAGCATCGCGCAGGGTGGATGAGGCTGGGCAAGATCCTGTTTGCTGAGCCATTTCACCGGCGCCGCGTTAGGTGGCAATTGGCGCAGATTCATCCGGTGCGCATGGGCGAAGCCGATGGCCAGCCGCAGCAGCCGATGATGATCCTCGCGGTCGGGCAGGAAGATGTCTGCCTCGCGCGCCAGAGACCGCATGTCGGCGATCAGCTGGCCCCAGAGCTTGCGCCCCTCCCACCAGCGATCATGGGCGGCGTTGTTGCGGAAGCCCAGAAAGAGCGAGAGTGCGATACCGAAGACCGCGAAGGGTGCGGCGTTGGTGTGGGGAAGGGCGAGGATTTCATGGTCGAACCAGACCAGCGCGGCGGTGAATGACGTCACCAGCATGACGCGCGGCAGGATCTTTGGCAGGACAGAGCCGCGCACTGAAAACAGCAGTTGCAGAATTCCGGGCTTGTCGCGGATGATCATAGCGCGCGCCACCCGATATCGCGGCGGCAGAACCCCTCGGGCCAGTCGATCCGGTCCACCATTTCATAGGCGCGGCCTGCGGCCTGCTGCAGGGTATTACCGCGTGCGGTGACGCCAAGAACGCGGCCACCTGCCGCCGTGATCTGCCCCTCCCTTGTGGCAGTCCCTGCGTGAAACACCATGTTGAAGCTGTCGGACGGGCACGCGTCCAGCCCGCCAATCACGCTGCCCTTTTCATAATCATCCGGATAGCCGTCGGCGGCCATCACCACACAGAGCGCATGGTCCTCGCCCCATGTGATGCCCGCCTTGTCAAGGCGCCCCTCGGCGGCGGCGAGCATGAGATCCAGAGCCTGTGCGCCAAGACGCATCATCAGAACCTGGGCTTCGGGATCGCCAAAACGTACGTTGTATTCCACCAGCCGCGGCTGGCCGTTGCAGATCATCAGCCCGGCATAGAGCACGCCCTGAAAGGGCATGCCGCGCCGCGCCATTTCGGCGATTGTGGGACGCACGATACGCTCCATCGCCAATGCCTCGATCTCGGCTGTAACTACCGGGGCGGGCGAATAGGCACCCATGCCGCCAGTATTGGGGCCGGTGTCGCCCTCGCCCACACGCTTGTGATCTTGCGCCGTGCCGATGGACAGGATGTTTACCCCGTCACACAGCACGAAGAGCGATGCTTCCTCGCCCTGCATGAATTCCTCGACTACCACCTCGGCGCCCGCAGCGCCAAAAGCGCCGCCGAACATGTCCTCGATGGCGGCGTGGGCCTGATCCACCGTCTCGGCGATGATGACGCCCTTGCCTGCGGCGAGCCCGTCGGCCTTGATGACGATGGGTGCACCCTGCCGGGTGACATGATCGCGGGCGGCCGCCGGATCGGTGAATGCGCCGTAGGCGGCAGTGGGAGCGTCTGCCGCGTCGCAGATTTCCTTGGTAAACCGTTTCGAGGCCTCAAGCTGCGCCGCGCCCCTGGATGGGCCGAAGGTCAGGACGCCCGCCTCGCGCAGGCGGTCGGCCACGCCCGCGGCAAGCGGCGCTTCGGGGCCGATGATGACGAAATCGATCGATTCCTGTTCAGCAAAGGTGACGACAGCGCCGGGATTGAGGATATCCAGCGCCGCGCAATCTGCAATCGCGGCAATTCCGGCATTGCCGGGCGCGACAATCAACCTGTCGCATTTCGGATTTTGCAGCACGGCCCACGCAAGGCTGTGTTCGCGCCCGCCGCTGCCGAGGATCAAGATGTTCATGCCGCTCTCCCGCTCACCGTACCCGTGAGGCACTCATTATGCGCAGGGTTGCGCGCAGGCAAGCGGCGGATGGAACGCAGTGCCGCTGCAGGCGTTTGTTCAGCAGAAAGTATAGTGACATGAAAGGAAGCGCTATGGCTGATATTTCAGGACGCAAGGTCGCAATTCTGGCAACCAACGGCTTTGAGCAATCCGAATTGGAGACACCGCTCAAGGCGCTCAAGGACGCAGGTGCAACCGTGCACGTGATCGCGCCCGAGGGCGGCCAGATCCGTGGCTGGGATGGCGGGGATTGGGGCTCGAATGTGGAGGTGGATCATGATCTGAACGCTGTAAACGCGGCCGATTATGACGCGCTGGTCCTTCCGGGCGGCCAGATCAATCCGGATCTGCTGCGCGTGAATTCCGATGCGGTTGCGTTTGTGCAGTCATTCTGGTCGGCCAAGAAACCTATCGGCGCAATCTGCCACGCGCCATGGTTATTGATCGAGGCCGATATCGCCAGGAACAGGCACATGACCTCCTATCATTCGATTCGCAAAGATGTCGAAAACGCAGGCGCAACCTGGCACGACAAGGAAGTCGTTACAGATCAGGGGCTGGTGACAAGCCGCAACCCTGATGATCTGCCCGCATTCTGCAAGAAACTGATAGAGGAGATCGGCGAAGGCAAGCACGAGGCGCGGCAAGTCTAGCGCCTCTTTTCAAGCGCGGCGGGATGAGGCATTGAAGGGCCATGTCTGACCTGATCGATGATCCTCATCCCGGCGAAAATGCGCCCGAATTTTCCGTCTCGGACCTGTCGGGCGCGATCAAGCGCATGATCGAGGGCGAGTTCGGCCATGTGCGCGTGCGCGGCGAGGTCGGGCGCGTGTCGCGGCCCAAATCGGGACATGTCTATCTGGACCTGAAGGATGACCGCGCCGTGATCAACGGCATCATCTGGAAAGGGGTCGCGGGCCGCTTGCCCGTCCAGCCGGAGGAGGGGATGGAGGTGGTCGCCACGGGCCGCCTGACCACCTTCCCCGGCCAATCCCGTTACCAGATCGTGATCGAGGATATCAAACCCGCTGGCGCCGGGGCCCTCATGGCGATGCTGGAGAAACGCAAAACGGCGCTGGCAGCCGAGGGGCTGTTTGCCGAAGCGCGCAAACGGCCGCTGCCGTATCTTCCCGAAATCATCGGTGTTGTCACCTCCCCCTCGGGGGCAGTGATTCGCGACATATTGCACCGCCTGCGCGACAGGTTTCCGCGCAAGGTCCTGATCTGGCCCGTCGCGGTACAGGGCGAACGCTGTGCGGCTGAGGTCACGCGCGCCATCGAAGGCTTCAACGCCATGACGCCCGGCGGCGTGCTGCCCCGGCCCGACCTCATCATCGTCGCGCGTGGCGGCGGCTCGATCGAGGACCTGTGGGGGTTTAACGAGGAATCGGTGGTGCGCGCGGCTGTGGCCAGTGATATCCCGCTCATTTCGGCTGTTGGCCACGAAACAGACACGACGTTGATCGATTACGCCTCGGACAAACGCGCTCCCACGCCGACCGCCGCGGCGGAACTGGCCGTGCCGGTGCGGATGGAATTGCTGGCATGGCTGGACGGGCAGGAGGGGCGGCTGATCCGTGCGCTCACGGGGGGCGTGACACAGCGCGGCCAGCGTCTGCGCGATCTGGCGCGCGCGCTGCCACGGATCGAGGCGCTTCTGGACACCCCGCGCCAACGGCTGGATGTCTGGGGCGATCGCCTGCCGGCGGCGTTGATAAGGGGAGTGCAGGTGCACCGCATTGCACTGTCCGAGGCGGGTGGCGCCCTGCGCCCCGGCGTCCTGCGCCGTATGATCGCAACCGACGCCCGGCGTCTGGGTGCTGCGTCCGAGCGGCTGGGCGGCGCGCTGGGTCGCCGCACGCGCGATGACGCCAGACGGCTGGAGGGGCTGGCCGTGCGTCTGGCCGCCCGCGCGCCCGGGAGCGCCATTGCCCAATCGCGCGCCGACTTGGAGCGCAGCGCGCAGCGCCTTTCCGCCGCCGCGCTGCGCCAGACCACCGCATGGCGCCAGCGTATCGATGCGCTCGACCGGCTGCGCGAAACCTTGGGCTACAAGGCCACGCTGGAGCGCGGCTATGCGGTGGTGCGCAGCGATGTAACCCTTGTCACAACGGCCAAGGCGGCCAGGATGGCGGGCGCGCTGGAAATCGAATTTGCCGATGGCCGCCTGAAGATCGGCGGTGCCGCGCCCACGAAAGCAGAGCGAAAACCAAGACAAGACAAGCCCGCCCAAGGCAGCCTTTTCTGACGCAGTTTTTTTCTTCGTTTCCAATGGACGCAAGATTCCCCGCCGCGGCCCGGGATTGTCGAAACGATGCCGCTATTTTGCCCGAATTGTCTCGCATAGCTGCGACTGATACCCAGCCGGAGGGATGCGCACTATGGATCGTCTGTCAGAAATGGAAGCCTTTGCGACGGTCGTCGATCAGGGCGGATTTACCGATGCGGCCCGCAAAATGGGCATTTCGAAATCGGCGGTTTCCAAACATGTCTCCTCGCTGGAGGCGCGTTTGGGCGCACGGCTGCTGAACCGCACCACGCGCCGCGTCAGCCCGACCGAGATCGGGCTGGCCTATTACGACCGCGCCTTGCAGGTGTTGAACTACGCGGGGGAGGCGGATGCGCTGGTCAGTTCGATGCAGTGCGATCCCTCGGGTCTTTTGCGGATCAGTGTCGCGACAGATTTCGGAGTCAATCACCTCAGCCCCGTTCTGGGTATCTTTCTGGAGGAATTCCCGCAGATCACCGTGAACATGGTGCTGGATAACCGCTACGTGGAATTGATTTCCGAAGGGTTCGACATGGCCATCCGCATAGGCGAGCTGGAAAACAGCACCCTGCGCGCCCGCAAACTGGCCGGGACGACCAAACGGATGATCGCCGCCCCCTCTTATCTGGCGAGATACGGGCGCCCGACTAAAATCGACGATCTGAATGCGCATAAACTTCTGCATTATTCCAGTCAGGCAGGTGGATCGGCCTGGAAGCTGACCGCGCCTTCGGGCGAAAAGCGCCAGATTCGCACCGCTGGCGGGTTCTCGGTGAATGACGGGCAATCTCTGCTGAACGCGGCAGTTTCGGGGCTGGGCATTGCCTATCTGCCCAGCTTCCTTTTCGCAGATGCCCTGGCCAGTGGCGCGGTCGAATACGTCATCCCGGATTTGCCGGTTGAAACACTGGGGATCTACGCCGTCTATCCGCCGGGCAAGTTCACGCAGCCCAAGGTCCGCGCCTTCATAGACTTTCTGGTCAATGCATTTGCTGATAAAGGGCCTGTCGAATGGTAAGATCCTGCGCTTGCCGTATTGCCCTTGCTGCACTGCGGCGCGGATAAAGGGCAAACGTAGAAGGGAAATCCGATGACCAAACCCGTCCTTCTCACCATCTCCGGATCGCTCCGCAAGGGCTCTTTCAACCGGATGCTGATCGCCGAAGCGGTGCTCGCTTTTGGCGATGCAGAGGTGGTCGAGGGCGATCTGCACCTGCCTCTTTATAATGGCGACGTGGAGAAAGAGGGCCGCCCCGCCGCCGTGCAGACGCTGATGGATCAGGTGGCGCGGGCGGATGCGCTGATAATCGGCGCGCCCGAATACAACAAGGGGATTTCAGGTGTCCTGAAGAACGCGATCGATTGGCTCAGCCGCGCCGATCCGCCGGTGTTGAGGGACAAGGTCGCGGTGATCCTGTCGGCTGCCGGGGGCCGCACCGGGGGCGAAACGGCGCATTTCATGACCCTTTCGATCCTCACGCAGCTTCAGGTGAAGGTGGTGCATGGTCCGCTGGTTCTGGTAGCGGCGGCACATGACGCATTCGACGACGATCATCGGCTGAAAAGCGATTTTCTGAAGAAGCAGGTTGCGACACGGATGGAGCGTTTACGGGATCTGATCACCTGAAGGCGCGCCCTAGATGTTTGATCCCATGGTTTGATAGTGCGATTCTTTCTCAGGAATGGAAGGAAGCCTTATGGGCCAG
>JAUNVT010000010.1 GCA_030540655.1 Rhodobacterales bacterium | reverse complement strand
GCCTCCCTCCCGCTTCACGCCACAGGCACCGCTGCGCGGTTACGAAAATGGTCAAGAATCGAGGTACTCTTAACAGGGAACACCGGGTGCCTCAGCCCAAGCTGGAGAACGATGAGGAGCCGAAAACCATCCTCTATGATAACCTTGTAATTTCCTGAAACCAGTGAAACACAAGATCCGGGGGCGCGGCATCATCGCGCCCCGGCCCCCTGCCCCCAAAATCCGAGCCATCATGCCCTACATTCTGGCAATAGACCAAGGAACCACCTCCAGCCGCGCGATCCTGTTCGACGATGCGCTGCAGGTTTGCGCCATCGCTCAGGAGGAGTTTCCCCAGCATTATCCGCAATCGGGCTGGGTGGAACACGATGTGTCCCACCTGTGGTCTACGGTTGCCGCCACTTGCCGACAGGTGATCGAGCGTGCTTGCATTACCGCGGCCGATATTGCCGCCATCGGCATCACCAATCAGCGCGAAACCACCGTGGTCTGGGACCGCAAGACAGGCGAGCCGCTTCATAACGCCATCGTCTGGCAGGATCGCCGCACCGCCGCAATCTGCAATGCGCTGCGCGACGGAGGTCACGAGCCAATGGTGACGGGTCGCACGGGCCTGCTGCTCGACCCCTATTTTTCCGGGACCAAGCTGAAATGGATTCTGGACCATGTGGAAGGCGCGCGGATGCGGGCCCGCGCGGGCGACCTGCTCTTCGGCACAGTGGATAGTTTCCTGATCTGGAAGCTCACGGGGGGCGCCTCGCATGTGACGGATGCCACCAACGCCGCGCGCACGTTGCTTTATGACATCCGCAAGGGCCGGTGGAGCCGCGCCATCTGCGATCTGCTGGACATACCCATGCAGATGCTGCCCGAGGTGCAGGATTGCGCGGCCGATTTCGGCAATACGCGCAGCGATCTCCTTGGCCGGGCGATCCCCATATACGGCGTTGCGGGCGATCAGCACGCCGCCACCATCGGGCAGGCATGTTTTTCCCCCGGCATGTTGAAATCGACCTATGGCACAGGCTGTTTCGCGCTCCTCAACACCGGATCCACGCCGGTCTGGTCGCAAAATCGTCTTCTGACGACCATCGCCTATCAGTTCGATGGCACGCCCACCTATGCGCTGGAGGGGTCGATTTTCGTGGCAGGGGCGGTAGTGCAATGGCTGCGTGACGGGCTGAAGGTGATCGGCGCGGCAGCGGAGACGCAAGCCTTGGCCGAAGCTGCCGATCCGACCCAGAACGTGGTGCTGGTGCCCGCCTTTACCGGGCTGGGCGCGCCCTATTGGAATGCACATTGCCGTGGGGCCATGTTCGGATTGTCGCGCAATTCCGGCCCCGCCGAACTTGCCCGCGCGGCGCTGGAATCGGTCGGCTATCAGACGCGCGACCTGCTGGATGCGATGACGCTGGACTGGGCACAGGCCACGGACGGTGCGGCCAGCGCCGCCACATTGCGGGTCGACGGGGGAATGAGCGCGTCGGACTGGACGATGCAATTTCTGTCCGACATCATCGGCGCGCCCGTTGACCGCCCAGCAATCCTGGAGACGACGGCAATGGGCGCGGCCTGGCTGGCGGGCCACCGCGCGGGCATCTATCCCGGCCAGCAACAGTTTTCCGAAATGTGGGCGTTGGAGCGCAAGTTCATGCCTGAAATGTCCGAAGACACGCGCGAGGCCAAATATGCCGCATGGCGCCGCGCCATAGAGGCGGCGCAGGCTTTCTAGGGCAATGCGGCAAATCCACAACGCCTGCTGGTCCATGCTGGCGAAGTATGTTAGCGCTAGCCAAATTGCTGAGCCGCTTTTGGAGTCGACGACATGACCCTGCACCCGGTTCTGGCGCGGGTGACCGATGACATCATCGCCCGCAGCGCCAGAACGCGCCGCATTTACCTGAGCCGGATGGCCGCGGCCCGGCCCCACGGACCTGCCCGCGCGCATCTGTCCTGTAGCGGGCAGGCGCATGCCTATGCGGCGGCGGATGCGGGCGACAAAGCAGCACTGGCCGCCGCTAATGCAGGCAATCTGGGCATCGTGACCGCTTATAATGACATGCTTTCCGCGCATCAGCCCCTCCACCGCTTTCCCGATCTGATCCGCGATGCGGTGCGCCAGATCGGCGGAACCGCGCAGGTGGCAGGCGGCGTGCCCGCGATGTGCGACGGCGTGACCCAAGGGGCGCCGGGGATGGAGCTGAGCCTTTTTTCCCGCGACGTCATCGCGCTATCGGCGGCCGTCGCACTCAGCCATGACACGTTCGATGCCGCCGTGTTTCTGGGGGTCTGTGACAAGATCGTGCCGGGCCTCGTGATCGCAGCCCAGAGCTTTGGCCATTTGCCCGCTGTCTTTCTGCCTGCGGGGCCAATGATCAGTGGCTTGCCAAATGATGAGAAAGCGAAGGTGCGCCAGAAATTCGCCACTGGCGATGCCACGCGCGAGGAGTTGATGCAGGCGGAGATGGCCTCCTATCACGGGCCGGGCACATGCACGTTCTATGGCACCGCCAATACCAACCAGATGCTGATGGAATTCATGGGCCTGCACCTGCCCGGGGCCAGCTTTGTCACCCCGAATACGGAGCTCCGGGATGCATTGACCCGCGCAGGCGCTCAGCGCGCGCTGGCTCTTCGCGCTCAGGGCGACAGCTACACCCCCGTTTGCCGGATCCTCGACGAGCGGGCCTTTGTGAACGGCATTGTCGGGCTGAACGCCACGGGGGGATCAACCAACCTGCTGATTCACCTGATCGCCATGGCGCGGGCGGGCGGCATCATTCTCGACTGGCAGGATTTTTCTGCCCTTTCCGCCGTTACGCCGCTGATGGCGCGAGTCTATCCGAATGGCCTTGCGGATGTGAACCACTTCCACGCGGCAGGCGGGCTTGGCTACATGATCGGCAATCTGCTGGACAATGGCCTTCTGCACCCGGATACCACCACCATTGCGGGCACCGGCCTTGATGCCTACCGGCAAGAGCCGCATTTGCAAGGCGGCGATCTGGTCTGGAAGGACGGCGCCGGACGCAGCCTGAACGACAGGATCCTGCGCCCTGTAACCGATCCCTTCCAGACCTCAGGCGGTCTGGTGCGGCTGGGCGGTGCCTTGGGGACCGGGGTGATGAAGATTTCAGCCGTCGCGCCCGAGCATCGTCAAGTCGAGGCGCCGGTGCGCATATTCAGCAGTCAGGATGCGGTAAAAACCGCATTCCAGAATGGCGAACTTACGGGCAATGTAATCGTGGTGGTCCGGTTTCAGGGACCAAAGGCCAATGGCATGCCGGAATTGCACAGCCTTACGCCGATCCTGTCGATCCTTCAGGGGCGCGGACAGAAGGTGGCGCTGGTCACCGACGGGCGCATGTCCGGCGCGTCCGGCAAGGTACCCGCCGCGATCCACATTTGCCCCGAGGCGATGGATGGTGGCCCAATTGCCCAATTGCGGGATGGCGATATCCTGCGCATCGATCCCGAAGCGGGCACGCTTGAGATCCGCACCGAAGGCGTACTGGAGCGCCCCGCCGCAACGGCAGATCTGAGCGCGAACCAGTTTGGGATGGGGCGCGAGCTCTTCGCGCCGTTTCGCCGCAATGTCAGCTCGGCCGAAACCGGCGCCACCATTTTTGGAGACTGAGCCATGCAGGTGAGCGCAGCCGAAGCCAGCCGGATCATACTGCAAATCTGTATGCTTGCGCCCGTGATTCCCGTGCTGGTCATCCGTGACGCCGCCCATGCCCGCCCCTTGGCCGAGGCGTTGATCGCAGGCGGTCTGCCCGCGCTGGAAGTCACCTTGCGCACCCCTGCCGCACTGGACGCGATTCGCGCAATGGCCGACGTGCCGGGCGGCCATGTCGGCGCAGGCACGCTGATCACCCCGAACGACGTGCGCGCGGCCAAGGCGGCAGGCGCGCGGTTCGGGGTATCGCCCGGTGCCACGCCTGCGCTTCTGGACGCCTGCGAGGCAGAGGGGCTGCCACTCCTACCCGGCGCCGCCACCGCAAGTGAGGCGATGGCACTGCTTGAGCGCGGTTACATGACGCAGAAATTCTTTCCCGCCGAGGCATCTGGCGGCACGCCCGCGCTTGCGGCCATTGGCGGGCCGCTTCCCCAGATCGGGTTTTGTCCGACAGGGGGTATCGGTGCGGCGAATGCCGCGCAATATCTGCGCCTGCCCAACGTCATTTGTGTCGGCGGCAGCTGGGTCGCCCCCGGTGCTCTGGTAGAGGCAGGTAGCTGGGCCGAAATCACTGAACTGGCGCGCGCTGCATCAGGGTTGCAAGGCTGAGGGATTACACCAGAACGTCAAATTCTTCCTGTTCGCCCACGTCGAACACCCGTTTATAGCGGGCAATCTCATCTGCAGGGCCCATTGCCTTGCGCGGATTATCCGACAGTTTGACGGTGGGCCGTCCATCGGCCGCGACAGGCTTGCAGACTATGGAAAAAGGCGCCAACGCATCATCCGGCACCAGCCCGCGGAAGTCATTGGTCAGATGCGTGCCCCAGCCGAACGATACCCGCACGCGCCCCGCAAACTGCGTCTGAAGTTCAATGATCTTTGCCTCGTCCAGACCGTCGGAAAAAATAATCAGCTTTTCCGTGGGATCTTCGCCATGTGCTTTCCACCAGTTGATGGCCATCTCGGCGCCGGCTGCCGGGTCGCCCGAATCCACGCGGATACCGGTCCAGCGTGTCAGCCATTCCGGCGCGTTCTTCAGGAATCCTTCGGTGCCGTAGGTATCGGGCAGGATGATGCGCAGGTTGCCCTCATGCTCTTCGTGCCAATCGCTCAGCACGTCATACGGCGCGCGGGCCAGTTCGGCATCCGAATCCGCGAGGGCGGCGTAGATCATCGGCAGCTCATGGGCATTCGTGCCGATCGCCTCCAGATCGCGGTTCTTGGCGATCAGGCAGTTCGAGGTGCCGACAAATTTTTCCTCCAGCCCCTCGTGCATGGCGCGAACGCACCAATCCTGCCACAGAAAACTGTGCCGCCGCCGCGTTCCGAAATCGGCGATGCGCAAATCCGGCACCTTGCGGAAGGCTTCGACCTTTTCCCACAGCTTGGTCATTGCACGGGCATAAAGCACCTGAAGCTCGAACCTGTCCATATTGTTCAGGATCGCGCGGCTGCGCAGTTCCATGACGACGGCGAGCGCTGGAATTTCCCACAGCATGACCTCCGGCCAGCTCCCCTCGAATGTCAGCTCGTACTGGTCGCCCACGCGCTCCAGATGATAGGGCGGAAGGCGCAGCTTCTCGAACCAGTCCATGAAGGCGGGGTTGAAGATGTGACGTTTGCCGTAGAACATGTTGCCGCGCATCCACGTGCTTTCGCCGCGGGCCAGTGACAGGGATCTGATGTGATCCAGCTGTTCGCGCAGCTCGCCCTCGTCCACCAGATGGGCCAGCGGGATATGCGTGGACCGGTTGATCATCCTGAACGTCACCTGCGTATCGCGCCGGTTGCGGAACACCGACTGGCACATCAGAAGCTTGTAGAAATCTGTGTCGATCAGGGATCTGACAATGGGGTCGATCTTCCACTTATGGTTATGCACGCGTTCGGCGATGTCGACCATGTCTGGCTCCGGGACTGCTTCCGGGGTGTTAAATCAGGGCCGGAGGGGGATTGAAAGCCTAGACAGTCAGCTGCTGTGCATCATGGCGCGCAGCCCGTCGCGATAGCTGGGATAGCGCAGGGTCACGCCCAGTTCCCGTTTGATCCGGTCATTGGCGACGCGTTTGGAGTCGGCGTAGAAACTGCGCGCCATCGGCGTCATGTCCGCCTGATCGAACGGGACCGCCTCGGGCATGGGCAGGCCCAGAAGTTCGGCGGCATGGCCGATCACGTCTTGCGGCGGGGCCGGATCATCATCGCAGACGTTATAGATAGCGCCGGGATGGGGCTGGCGGATCGACGCAGCCAGAACCTGCGCGATATCCTCGACATGGGTGCGGCTGAAGACCTGCCCCGGTTTGATGATGCGGCGCGCCGTTCCTGCGCGCACCTTGGCAAAGGGGCCGCGTCCGGGGCCGTAAATACCGGCAAGCCGGAAGATATGCAGCGGCAGATCCGGAATTGCCTGCCACGCAGCCTCGGCCTCCTGGCGCAGACGGCCGCGGCGGGTGCTGGGGGCCAGCGGCGTCGCCTCATCCACCCAGCCGCCATCGTGATCTCCGTAAACACCGGTGGTGGACAGGTATCCGCACCATGCCAGCCGGGGCGCAATGCGCGCGATATCATCTCCCAGCGCGGCCAGCACCGGATCGCCGTCCGGCCCCGGCCCGGCCGAGATCAGCAGATGCGTGGCCGCCTCCAGCGCCGGGCGCATGTCGGCGCCGGGCCAGATGATCGGCTCGACCCCGGTCTGCGCGAGATCCCCGGCCTTCTCCGCGCTGCGCGTGGTGCCGGCCACCGTCCAGCCGCCTTCAGCCAAAAGAAGATCCGACAGGGCCCGTGCAGAATAGCCGTGGCCAAAGGAAAGAAGCATACCCATGGACCAGATATGTGACAGGCGGGTTCGCTTGGCAAGTGCTGCGTCCCGCGCCCGCTTGAACCCCGCAGGTCCGCGTGCCAACGTGACGCGAACACCTGAAAGGATGCGGTGATGCCGATTTCAGAACGCCCGGATCTGACGCCCGACACGCCGCCCGCGCGGGAATTTCACGATGCGGAGGCCGCGGTCGATCAGCTGTGCAAGCTCTATGATCTGTCCGTGGACTTCCTGCGCGAGCAGTTCGCCGCGGCACTGGCCGGCCCTGTCCCAACCCAGCGTATCCGGGCATTTTATCCTGAGATCCGTCTGACCACCCGTAGTTTTGAACGGATCGACAGCCGTCTGGCCTTTGGTTACGTCGCGGGGCCGGGCACACATGCGACGACCGTCACGCGGCCCAGGCTGTTTCACAGCTACCTGATCGATCAGATCGGATTGCTGATCGCAAACCACGATGTTCCGGTCCGCATCGGAATGTCCGATACGCCGATCCCGATCCATTTCGCCGTGGCGCAGGACGAACGCATGACTGTCCCGCACGAGGGGGCTGCCAATTTTACCTTGCGCGATGTGTTCGATGTGCCCGATCTCGATACCACCAATGACGACATCATCAACGGGCTGCATGACCGTGGCGCGGGGGCGGTCGCGCCGCTGTCGCCCTTCACCGCGCAGCGGGTGGATTATTCGCTGGCGCGGCTTTCGCATTACACGGCGACATCCCCGGCGCATTTTCAGAACCATGTCCTGTTTACCAATTACCAATTCTACGTCACCGAATTCGAGGCTTTCGCCCGTCGCGCACTGGCCGATCCGGACAGCGGCTATACCAGCTTTGTCGGAACCTTCGATGCGGAAATCACCGATGCGGATCAGCCGATGGAAGCGCCGCTGAGGCTCCCGCAGATGCCCGCCTACCATCTCAAGAAACCTGACGGATCCGGTATCACATTGGTGAATATCGGTGTCGGCCCGTCCAATGCCAAGACAGCGACCGATCATATCGCCGTCCTGCGCTCGCATGCCTGGATCATGGTGGGCCATTGCGCGGGGCTGCGCAATTCGCAGCGGCTGGGCGACTACGTGCTCGCCCATGCCTACCTGCGCGAGGATGGCGTGCTGGACGCGGACCTGCCGACCTGGGTGCCCATTCCCGCGCTTGCCGAAATCCAGATCGCGCTGGAGCAATCGGTCGAGGAAATTGCCAATATGGACGGGTTTGAAATGAAGCGCATCATGCGCACCGGCACCGTTGCCAGCGTGGATAACCGCAATTGGGAGCTGCGCGATCAGTCCGGCCCCGTCCATCGCCTGAGCCAGAGCCGGGCGATCGCGCTGGATATGGAGAGCGCGACGATCGCTGCGAACGGATTCCGGTTTCGTGTACCCTATGGAACGTTGCTGTGCGTCTCGGACAAACCCCTGCATGGCGAGTTGAAGCTGCCGGGAATGGCGTCCGCTTTCTACAACGATCAGGTGGAGCGGCATCTGAGGATCGGCATTCGCGCCATGGAGACCCTGGCGCAAATGCCGTTGGACCGGATCCACAGCCGCAAACTGCGCGCCTTTGACGAAACTGCCTTTCTATAAGCGCCACTATTTGCAGATAATCGCCGATGCAACGCGCGGTATTCGTTGTAATACTGTTTAAAATAGCGTTACACCATTGCCTGTGGCCCAAGCGCGGGCAGTAGAAGGAGACCACTCTGATGGCAAAACCGATGACCAAGACCCAGCTTGTTGCCGCACTGGCAGACGAAATGGGCAGCGACAAGAAGACAGCTGGAACGGCGCTGGATGCGATGATCAACGTGATCACGAACGAAGTGTCGGGAGGCGGTGCCGTCACCCTGCCCGGCGTTGGCAAGATCTATTGCCGCGAGCGTCCCGAGCGGATGGTGCGCAACCCCGCTACCGGCGAGCAGATCAAGAAGGACGCCGACAAGGTAGTCAAGATGACAATCGCCAAGGCCCTCAAGGACAGCGTCAACGGCTGAGCCTACAATCTGAACCGGTTTCTGAAAGGGGTCGCTGTTGCAGGCGCCCCTTTCGCATTTCTACCTGCATTGATCCCGGATCGGCACCTGTCACGCCGCCCAAAGGCGACGTGACATCGCGCGCTAACCCACCTTGCACGCGGCCAGGACGGCCATATTCACGATATCGGTCGCGGTTGATGTGGACGAACAGATCTGAATCGATTTATCGAGGCCCGACAGGATCGGCCCCAGAACGGTCGCACCCGCCATTTCCTGCATCAGCTTGACGGAAATCGAGGCCGAATGCCGCGCCGGCACCACGAGGATATTCGCCGGTCCCGTCAGGCGCTGAAATGGAAACGCCTCCTGTGCGGCGGGGTTTAAAGCCACATCGACAGTCATTTCACCCTCAAACTCGAAATCGACGCCGCGCCGCTGCAAAACCGCAGGTGCTCGATGCATCTTCTCCGCGCGTTCAGATTTGGGGTAACCGAAGGTGGAAAAGCTGACAAAAGCCACGCGCGGCTCGAGCCCCAGATTGCGCGCAACCGTGGCAGCGCGTTCGGCGATGTCGGCCAGATCATTCTCGTCCGGCCATTCCTGCACTAGGGTATCGGCGATCAGCACGATACGCCCCTTGTGCAGCAGAGCGGTGACGCCAGCGACCCCATGTTCGGGATCGGCGTCAAAGACGTGGTTGATCAGTTCCAGAATATAGGTCGATTTCCGCGTCGCGCCGGTGATCAGACCATCGCCATGGCCATGCGCCAGCATGAGCGAGGCAAAAACATGGCGGTCGCGGCTGGCCAGCCGGTTGATGTCGTGCCGGTCGAACCCTTTGCGTTGCAAACGGTTGTAAAGATAATTGCGGTATTGCTTCAGGTGCGGGGTATTGGCCGCGTTGACGATTTCCAGTTCGGCCACGGCATCGGCCATGCCTGCGGCAGTCAGCTTGGCCTCGACATCCTCCTCACGGCCGACGATCAGTGCCTTGCCCATGCCCGACCGCTGATATTGCACGGCTGCGCGCAGGACACGCAGATCGTCGCCCTCGGCAAAGATCATGGTTGCCTGAGCATGGCGGGCCCGCGCGCTGATCGAGCGCATGATGCTGGCCGTGGGGTCCATGCGGGCCTTCAGCGCCGCCTCATAGGCTTCCATATCCTCGATCATCCGGCGGGCGGCGCCGGTTTCCATGCAGGCCTTGGCCACGGCGGGCGGTATCATGTAGATCAGCCGCGGATCGAAGGGTGCAGGGATGATATAATCGCGCCCGAAGGACAGCTTGCGGCCATAAGCCATGTTGACCTCATCGGGCACATCCAGACGGGCCAGCGCGGCCAGTGCCTCGGCGCAGGCGATCTTCATCTCGTCATTGATGGCGCGGGCATGCACGTCCAGCGCCCCCCGGAACAGGTAGGGAAAACCAAGGACGTTGTTCACCTGATTGGGGTAATCGCTGCGCCCCGTCGCGACGATCGCGTCCGAGCGCACGGCATGCGCCTCCTCTGGGGTGATCTCGGGGTCCGGATTGGCCATGGCAAATATTACCGGATTGGGCGCCATGCTGGCCACCATTTCCGGCGTCACCGCGCCCTTGGCTGATACGCCGAGAAACACATCCGCGCCTTCCAGCGCATCGGCCAGGGTGCGTCGGTCAGTATGTACGGCATGTGCGGATTTCCACTGGTTCATCCCGATCGGGCGGCCATGATAGATCACGCCCTTGGTGTCGCACATCATGGTGTTTTCGTGACGCACACCCATGGTTTTCAGTAGCTCAAGGCAGGCGATCCCCGCCGCCCCGGCGCCGTTCAGCACGATGCGCACATCCTCGATCTTCTTGCCCGACAGGTGCAGCGCGTTGATCAGGCCCGCAGCGCAGATCACGGCGGTTCCGTGCTGGTCGTCATGGAAGACGGGAATATCCATTTCCTCTTTCAGGCGCTGCTCGATGATGAAGCACTCAGGTGCCTTTATATCCTCTAGGTTGATACCGCCGAAGGTCGGTCCCATCAGCCGCACGGCGGCGCAGAATTCATCCGCATCCTCGGTATCCAACTCGATATCGATGGAATTCACATCGGCAAAGCGCTTGAAAAGAACCGCCTTGCCCTCCATCACCGGCTTGGAAGCCAGTGCGCCCAGATTGCCCAGCCCCAGAACCGAGGTACCGTTGGAAATGACTGCAACCAGATTGCCCTTGTTGGTGTAGTCATAGGCCATTTCGGGATGGTCCTGAATGGCCAGACACGGGACGGCGACACCGGGCGAATAGGCCAGGCTCAGATCGCGCTGCGTCGTCATCGGGACGGTCGCGGTGATCTCGAATTTCCCCGGTGTCGGCTCAAGGTGGAAGGCCAGCGCCTCTTCGGCGGTGAATTTGGGGTTTGGCATGAGGATGTCCTGAAATTGCGGCTAAGACCGCGTATACACGGATAAGTACGATTTCCCAAACTTTTCCGAAGAGGCTTTCGCCAAGTGGCGCGGATTTGTAGGGTCCGCCCAATCAAGGAGAACACGCAGTGACCACAGACACCGTCACGCCGATGATGGCGCAATATCTGGAAATAAAGGCCGCGCATCCCGGTGCTCTGCTGTTCTACCGCATGGGCGATTTCTATGAGCTGTTCTTCGACGATGCCACGCTGGCCGCCGAGGCGCTGGATATTGCGCTGACCAAGCGCGGCAGACACGAGGGCAAGGATATCGCCATGTGCGGCGTGCCCTTTCACGCCGCCGAAGGTTACCTGTTGACCCTGATCCGCAAAGGGTTCCGGGTGGCCGTCTGCGAGCAGTTGGAAAATCCCGCCGATGCAAAGAAGCGCGGCGGGAAATCGGTCGTGAAACGCGGCGTGGTCCGGCTGGTCACGCCCGGCACCTTGACTGAGGAGTCGCTGCTGGAGGCGCGCCGGCATAACTACCTCGCCGCGATTGCGGAGATACGCGGCGCATCCGCACTGGCCTGGACGGATATCTCCACCGGTGCGCTACATGTGATGCCACTGGAGCCGGCGCGGATCGGGCCGGAACTGGCCCGGCTTGGCCCCAGCGAAGTGCTGCTTGCCGAAGGGTCCGAATGTGATTTCGCGGATACGGTGGCGGAAACCGGCGCTGCCGTTACTCCTTTGGGACGATCGGCCTTCGACAGCACAGGCGCCGCAGCGCGGCTTTGTGCGCTCTTCGGGGTCACATCGCTGGACGCCTTCGGCGCGTTCGAGCGGGCTGAAATAGCGGCGCTGGGTGCTGTCGTGGAATATCTTGAGATCACGCAAAAGGGCAACCTGCCACTGCTGCAGCCGCCCCAGCGCGAAAACCTGGCTGGCGTGATGCAGATAGATGCGGCCACACGGCGCAATCTGGAGCTGACCCACGCGCTCTCCGGCGGGCGTGCAGGGACGCTTCTGGCGGTCATGGACCGGACCGTGACCCCCGGCGGCGCGCGCCTTCTGGAGCGGCGTCTGTCCGCGCCGTCGCGGCGGCTGGACGTGATTCAGGCGCGGCTTGATATGGTGGATTTCGCAGTACAGCAGGCGCGGTTCCGGCAGGACCTGCGCGATCACCTGCGCAAGGTGCCCGATCTTGACCGGGCCCTGTCGCGGCTGGGGCTGGACCGGGGCGGGCCGCGTGATCTGGCTGGTATCCGCAACGCGCTGGAAGGGGCCGAGGCGATCATTGAAATGATGCAGCGCGATGACCTGGAGCCCGGTCTGCGGTCTCTGACCGGGGATCTGGCAGGTCACTCTGCGCTGGCAGATCGTCTGGACATGGCGCTGATTGCCGACCCGCCCCATCTGGTGCGCGATGGCGGGTTCATCGCAACAGGCTACGATTCTGATCTGGATGAGGCCCGGCAGTTGCGGGACGAGGGGCGCGGCGTGATCGCGGGAATGCAGACCGAATATGTGGATCTGACGGGCATCCCATCGCTGAAGATCAAGCACAACAACGTGCTGGGCTATTTCGTCGATGTCACCGCAACCCACGCCGACAGGATGCTGTCCCCGCCGCTCAGCGATATGTTCAAGCACCGGCAGACGACGGCCAATCAGGTGCGGTTCACCACCGTTCCGCTATCCGAGATGGAAACCCGCATTCTGAATGCCGGGGGGCGCGCTTTGGAGATCGAGAAGCAACTTTATGAATCCCTGAAATCCGCCGTTCTTGCAGAGGCGGGGCGGCTGGCCCAGACCGCGCGCGCGCTGGCGGAACTGGACCTTACCGCCGCCCTTGCGGATCTGGCGGTAGAATCCGGATGGTGCCGTCCGCAAGTCGATGACAGCCGCGCGCTGCATATCACGAAAGGGCGTCACCCGGTCGTGGAGCAGGCGTTGCGCAGCCAGGGCGGCGGGCCTTTCGTGGCCAATGACTGCGATCTCGGCGGCACGAGTGACATCTGGCTGCTGACCGGCCCCAACATGGCGGGCAAATCCACCTTCCTGCGGCAGAACGCGCTGATTGCCCTTCTGGCGCAAACGGGCAGTTTCGTGCCCGCAGCCTCGGCGCATATCGGCATGGTCAGCCAGCTTTTCAGCCGCGTCGGCGCGTCGGACGATCTGGCGCGGGGGCGGTCCACCTTCATGGTGGAAATGGTGGAGACCGCGGCGATCCTGAACCAGGCGGATGCGCAGGCGCTCGTGATTCTGGATGAGATCGGTCGCGGTACGGCCACCTATGACGGGTTGTCCATCGCCTGGGCCACGCTGGAGCATCTGCATGATGTGAACGAATGCCGCGCCCTGTTTGCCACGCATTATCACGAGTTGACCAGCCTGACCGACAAGCTGGCCCGCGTGGACAATGCCACAGTTACCGTCAAGGAACATGAAGGTGACGTGATCTTCCTGCACGAGGTGCGGCGCGGTGCGGCGGATCGATCCTATGGCGTGCAGGTGGCCAAGCTGGCCGGGTTGCCCCGCGCCGTGATCGAGCGCGCCCGCGTAGTTCTGGACGCGCTGGAGCGCGGTGAGCGCGAGGGCGGCAGCGCCCGGCAGGCGCTAATCGACGATCTGCCGCTCTTTTCCAGCCGCCCTGTCTCGGCGCCTGCGCCTGCAATGCCCTCGGCGGTCGAGGCTGCGCTGCGCGACATTCTGCCGGATGATCTGAGCCCGCGCGACGCGCTGCGGCTGATTTACGATCTGAAGGCGCTGCTGGAGCCAAGAGCCGAGTGATACGAAACCGCCCGGAACAGATGCCGGGACGGTTTTGCTTCACGAGAGAAGATGAAAATCCTAGTCCTGCATCGACGACACGCCAACCTGCGCCGGGCGCAGAATGCGATCATGCAGCATGAACCCTTCGGCGGAGATCTGAATGATCTCGCCCGCCTTTGTCCCCGGCAAAGGCGCTTCGAACATCGCCTCGTGAACCTGCGGATCGAACTTGTCACCGACCTGCGGCGATACGATGCGCACGCCGTGTCTCGCAAAGATCGAGATCAGCTCGCGCATGGTCAGCTCGATCCCCTCGATCAGCGCCGCGGACGCCTCGCGCTGATCTTCTGCTATGGCATCAACCGCGCGTTTCAGGTTGTCATAGACAGGCAGCATGTCACGCGCCAGTTTGGTGCCGCCATATTTTTCGGCCTCGCGGCGATCCCGTTCGCCCCGTTTGCGTACATTCTCCGCATCCGCCAGCGCGCGCAGAAATTTGTCATGAAATGCGTCGCGCTCGGCGCGCAGGGTGTCCAGTTCGATCTCCTCGTCTGAAACCTCGACGGAATCCTCACGGTACTCCTCGGCCTCAGCCTCGTCGATATCGTCCAGAAAGTTATCTTCGTTCCGCTCTGCCATGTCTTGTGCCCTTCAACTTCTGTCGGCGATCAGTTTGCCCACCAACTGCGCGGTATAATCCACAATCGGAACGATGCGCCCATAGTTCAGCCGCGTGGGCCCGATCACCCCCACAGCACCGACGATCTTCCGGTCAGCGTTCATATATGGAGAGACAACCAAAGAGGAACCCGAAAGTGAGAAAAGTTTGTTCTCGGAGCCGATAAAGATGCGTACGCCCTCGCCCTCATCTGCCAATTCCAGAAAATTGGCAATGTCCCGCTTGCGTTCCAGATCATCGAACAACGTCCGGATCCGCTCCAGGTCTGCCTCATCGCTGCCTGCGTTCAACAGATGCGAGCGTCCCCTGACGATCAGGCGCTCGGGTCCCTCGCCTTCTCCGGCCCAGACGGCCAGCCCGCTTTCCACCATGGCATGCGCAAGCTGATCTATTTCCTGACGTCGCTCGCTGATGTGGCGGGCGATCACCGTCTGCACTTCACTGAGGGTTTTCCCCTCAACCAGCGCATTCAGGAAATTTGCCGCCTCCCGCATCGAGCTTGGTGTCTGTCCCGGCGGCGGGGTGAATATACGGTTTTCAACATGCCCATCGGCAAAGACCAGAACTACCAGCGCCCGATCATGGCCGAGCGCAACAAACTCGATATGCTTGATCGGCGCCTCGCGTTTGGGCGCGAGGACCAGAGACGCTCCTTGCGTCACTCCCGATAATGTCTGCCCGATCCGGTCCAGTACCCCCGCCACGTCCTGCGCGTTTGAGGACAATGTGCTGTCCATCAACTCGCGGTCGGCGGTTTGCAGATCGCCGACTTCCAGAAGCCCGTCGACGAACATGCGCAGACCGCTTTGCGTCGGCACGCGCCCCGCGCTGATATGCGGGCTGTCCAGCAGGCCCATGTATTCGAGGTCCTGCATCACGTTTCGCACGGTTGCGGCGCTGATCTTCTCGCTCATGTCGCGGGTCAGGTTGCGCGAGCCGACGGGCGATCCGGTTAGCAAATACCCCTCGACAACCCTGCGGAACACTTCGCGGGACCGGTCGTTCATTTCCTCCAGCAGCTTTCTGCCGTCGTTCATGGTCGGGCTCCTTGTCCGGATGATCAGTAAAGCGCGCGCCTCGCCGGACGTCAATCGGGGTTGCCATACATGTGCGCGCCCCTGTATTGGCGCATTGCAGCAGATAAAAGGTATTCCCATGCGCCCCTCCGGACGAAAGTTAAGCGAAATGCGTGCCGTTTCAATTGAAACCGGCATCACAAAACATGCCGAAGGGTCTTGCATGATCCGCGTGGGCGATACGCATGTGCTGTGTACCGCGACAATTGAAGACCGCGTGCCTCCCTTTATCAAGGGCTCGGGTCTTGGCTGGGTCACGGCAGAATACGGCATGCTGCCCCGGTCCACTACATCGCGCATGCGGCGCGAGGCGACGGCCGGCAAGCAAGGCGGTCGCACGGTCGAAATTCAGCGCCTGATCGGGCGGAGCCTGCGCGCGGGAGTTGACCGTGTCGCTTTGGGCGAACGGCAGATCACCGTTGATTGCGATGTCATTCAGGCCGATGGCGGCACCCGTTGCGCCGCCATCACCGGTGGCTGGGTTGCGCTGAAACTTGCCGTGCAAAAGCTGATCAAGGCAGGTGCGGTCACGTCCGACCCGCTTGTCGATCCGGTCGCAGCCATATCCTGCGGGCTCTATGCCGGTCAGGCGGTGCTGGACCTCGACTATCCCGAGGATAGCGAAGCGGGGGTAGACGGCAACTTCATCATGACGCAATCGGGCAAGCTGATCGAAGTGCAGATGTCCGCCGAAGGCACCACATTCAACCGCGATCAGATGAACCAGCTGATGGATCTGGCCGAAGCAGGAATTTCCCAACTTGCCGCGCTGCAACTGGCGGCGGTCAATGCGTAAATTAACCGGCAATACGCTGCTGGTCGCTACCCACAACGCTGGCAAACTCTCGGAAATCGCGAGTTTGCTTGAACCTTTTGGTATCAGCGTGACAGGAGCGGCCGAACGCGGCTTGCGAGAACCGGATGAGACAGAGACGACATTTGAAGGCAACGCGCGGATCAAGGCTCATGCCGCAGCCCGCGCCACCAGTCTGCCTTCTCTGGCCGATGATTCAGGAATTCAGATCGATGCCCTGAACGGCGCGCCGGGTGTCTATACCGCGGATTGGGCTGAAACGGCCGATGGCCGTGATTTTGAAATGGCGATGAACAAGGCGCATGACAGGTTGCTGGCCAGCGGCGCGGCGCCACCGTGGCGCGGGCGCTTCTGCTGCACGCTGGTGCTGGCCTGGCCCGACGGACATGATGAGGTATTTCCCGGAACTGCGGAGGGTCAGATTGTATGGCCAATGCGTGGCGACCATGGACATGGGTATGATCCTATCTTTCAACCCGATGGCTATTGCGTTACTTTTGCGGAAATGGCTCCCGATGTAAAAAACCGCATCAGCCACCGGGCGGATGCTTTTAACAAACTGGTAAAGCTCTGTTTTGATTGAAGACTGGCGTCACGGAGGCTTCGGCCTTTATTTGCATTGGCCATTTTGCGCAGCCAAATGTCCGTATTGCGATTTCAACAGCCATGTAAGTAAATCCATTGATCAGGATGCGTGGCGTAACGCTTATCTGCAGGAGATTGACAGATATGCGGCGCTGACGCAGGGCCGCGTTCTAAACTCCGTCTTTTTTGGCGGCGGAACACCGAGCTTGATGCCTGCCCGAACTGTCCAGGCGATCCTTGATCGTGTGCGCGAACGCTGGACACTCGCTAATGATGTGGAGATCACGTTGGAGGCGAATCCCGGATCGGTTGAGACCACGCGCTTTGCCGGCTATGCGTATGCGGGGGTGAACCGGGTTTCCTTGGGAATTCAGGCTCTTGACGATTCCCATCTCAAACGTCTTGGCAGGATCCATACCGTCGCAGAAGCGAAGGCAGCCTTTGATATTGCGCGCGCTCAATTCGACCGCGTCAGTTTTGATCTCATCTATGCACGGCAGGATCAGACATTGGCGGAATGGCGGTTGGAACTGGCCGAAGCGCTGTCCATGGCAGTCGATCATCTCTCTCTCTATCAGTTGACGATCGAGCCAAACACAGCTTTCGGTGCACGCCACGCTGCGGGCGGCTTGCGCGGACTTCCTGCGGAGGATCTGGCCGCAGATATGTATGAGGTGACACAGGAACTTTGCAACGCGGCCGGAATGCCCGCCTACGAGGTGTCCAATCACGCAGCGCCCGGTGCCGAGTCGCGTCACAACATGATATACTGGAAGCAAGGTGACTATGTTGGCATCGGCCCCGGTGCACATGGACGGATGACGTGCGGCCTCGCTCGTTGGGCAACCGAGGCCCATTCCAATCCCGCGAAGTGGCTCGCCGAGAGCGAGGACGGGAAAACGGAGCGCCCGTGGACATCAGTCCCCCCGCTGGACCGGGCCAGTGAATATCTGATGATGGGGCTGCGCCTGACCACTGGCATTGATCTTCGCCGCTATGCTGAGTTGGCCGACGCGCCTATTAGCCGGGAGGCGGTAGAGCGGCTGGTCGATCTGGGGATGATCAGGTTGAACAATGAAATGCTCGCCGCAACGCACCAGGGGCGAATGATTCTTAATACAGTCATTTCTGAGTTGTTACCTGGCTGACACCTACTTGCCGCCGGAAATCATCTTGCAGAGCGTATCGAGATCGTCCAGCGACGTGTAACTGATGGTGATGCTCCCCGCCTCCGCGCCGTCCTTATGGTCGATGGACACTTTCATCTTCAAATTTGCGGACAGATCATCCTCCAGAGCTTTGGTATCAGCCGACTTGGGAACGTTGCGCCTGCTAATCGGCTTGGCGGCACCCTCCTGCGCCCCCGCTCCTGCTGCTTTTCGAACGAGCTTTTCCGTGTCCCGAACAGAGAGATCGCCCGCGATAACCTTGCGCGCGAGGGCGATAGGATCAACAGAAGTAATCAACGTTCGTGCATGGCCCGCCGTTAATTTTCCTTCAGTCACAAAGTCTTGCACTTCTTCGGGAAGCTGCATCAGACGCATCGTGTTTGCGATATGACTCCTGCTTTTCCCCAACGCCTCCGCCAGCTTCTCCTGCGTATGCCCGAATTTAGTCATCAGCTGGACATATCCGGCTGCCTCCTCGACAGGGTTGAGGTCGGCGCGCTGGATATTTTCGATTATCGCTATTTCCAAGACTTCCGTATCATCGAAGTCCCGTATGACGACCGGAATCTTATGCAGGTTTGCCTGCTGTGCCGCACGCCAACGTCGCTCGCCCGCCACGATCTCGTATCCGTCACCCTTGTGACGTACGATCAAAGGCTGAATGATCCCCTTTTCTTTGATCGAAGCTGCCAGATCATTCAGCAGATCCAGGTCGAAACGCCTGCGCGGTTGATCCGGATTTGCCACGATACTCTCAATTGGCACCATGCTGTCGGGCTGGCGTGGCTTGTTATCGCCTGTTGTGCTGCGATCATTCACATCGGCCATTAACGCAGACAGGCCGCGCCCCAGCCCACGCTGTCTCTGCACTTTTTCCATTGACGTTGCTTCCTTCATTCAGGCCGCGATCGGCGTATGGTTGATAATCATTTCCCGCGCCAAGGCTCTGTACGCCTCCGCGCCTCGTGAGTGCGGGTCATAATCAAGAACCGACATTGAATAAGACGGCGCTTCGCTGAGACGAACGTTGCGAGGAATCAAAGTTTTGAAAACCAAATCTCCCAGATTATCCCTCGCGTCTTTTTCAACCTGAGCGGACAGGTTGTTACGACCGTCAAACATTGTCAGCACCACTCCTTCGATCCCGAGACTCGGATTTGCCGACTGACGAACCTCGCGGATGGTAAGCATCAACTGCGACAGGCCCTCCAAAGCAAAAAATTCACTTTGTAGAGGGACCAAGACAGAATGTGCAGCTACCATTGCGTTAACCGTCAGCAAGTTGAGAGAGGGAGGGCAATCGATCAAGATGTAATCAAGTTCAAAATGTTCCATTGCCGTCTGGCGTAATGCGTCATGTAGTAAGAAACTACGTTTTTCGTTAGAAATCAGTTCGATATCGGCCGAACTCAGATCCACCGTCGCCGGAATAATCATTAGATTTTCCGCACGAGTAGGATGAATTACTTGGCCCAGATCAATATCTTCCAGCAACAAATCATATGTTGTAAAGATGCGATCTTCTACTTCGATTCCCAACCCAGTGGACGCATTGCCTTGAGGATCCAAGTCAACGATTAAAACCCGTTGCTCCGCCTCTACCAAAGCTGCGCCCAGATTTATCGTTGTCGTCGTTTTACCGACACCGCCCTTCTGGTTTGCTATAGCAATGATACGGGGATTTCCTAATCGGTGCAATTCAGACATGCGAAATGCTCTCTATTTTAAGAATCGCCGCCTTTGGATTGAGTCGGCTTGGATGAGCTGTGCAGTCAAAGGACCATTTCTTGCGTGCTGCCCCAAGCTCTTCTTGCCACCTTTCCCCTTTCGGAAACACACCCACCGCCGCTGCAGTCATATGTGGCTTGGCAAGATCAATAAGTGCAGTCAAATTTGCGAGTGCTCGAGCCGAAACTACATCTGCTTTTTGATCGCTAATGTTCTCAATTCGCTCGTTGACAATCGTCGCACGGCAACCAGTTTCCCGCAGAGCTTCCTGCAAAAAAACCGCTTTTCTTTTATCACTTTCCACCAAGGTAATCTTACCCGCATTTCTATTTTCAACAGATGCAATGGCTACGACAATGCCCGGAAATCCCCCGCCAGAACCCAAATCTAACCAGTGCTGAAATTTGATTGGTGCTGCATCCAAAATTTGCATTGAGTCACGGATATGGCGGTCCCAGATAAAGTCTCTGTCGGCTCGGGAAACAAGGTTAATCTTCCTTGTCCACTTTTTCACAACCTGCTCAAAAACCTTTAACCGTTCTATTGTTTCACGTGAAACATTATGCAATTCGATCTTCACCAGTACGCCCTTCCGATCTACGAACTCTTGCGAGGATCAGCGTTAATGCTGCAGGAGTCATTCCTTCCATACGAGCAGCTTGGCCAATATTCGATGGTCTCACTTTGCCCAACTTCGCCTTTAGCTCATTGGAAAGCCCTTTGAGGCATGAAAAGTCGAAATTTTTTGGAATTGAATGCGCAGCATCTCGGGAAATTATTGCAACATCTCCGGCTTGGCGCTTAATGTATGTGGCATACAGAGCCTCCTTGGCCAGTTGCTTAAGTATTGCTGGATCAATTTCAGCTAAAGACGAATCAATCTCGCAAAATTGCTTAATGGTCACATCCGGATATGCCAAAATCTGCATACCGGTCCGCTTTCCTCCGTCGATGTTCACATTCAAGCCTACACGCTTGAGACTTTTAGGAGAAATCTTCAAGTGCTCTAACCGAGACCTGGCTGAGGTCAGTTTGGAGTTTTTATCCAAGTAGGAACGGCGGCGGAGTTCACTCACGCAACCTATGTCGATTCCATACTGGGTCAATCTTTGGTCTGCGTTGTCAGCGCGCAGCGCGAGGCGGAATTCAGCGCGAGATGTAAACATTCGGTAGGGTTCCGTAACGCCCCTCATTATAAGATCATCAATCATTACGCCAATATAACTTGTCGTCCGGCTGAACTGAACTTTTTCGCGGTCAAGAGCAGTCATGGCAGCGTTTATACCGGCAACCAGACCTTGAGCCGCCGCCTCCTCATAGCCAGTAGTACCATTGATTTGACCAGCGAGGAAAAGACTGGGAACATCACGGAGTTCCAATCCTTCATCCAGCGCTCGCGGATCGACGTAATCGTATTCTATCGCGTAGCCCGGCTGAACGATACGAGCTGTATGTAAACCAGTTATTGAATTTACATATTCCTGCTGAATTTCCGCAGGCATGGATGTGGATATTCCATTTGGATAAACGATATCCGTCGCCAAACCCTCTGGCTCAAGAAAAATCTGGTGGGAGTCTTTTTCAGAAAAGCGAACTACCTTATCTTCTATTGAAGGGCAGTAACGCGGACCCTCCCCTTCTACCTTCCCGCCATAGGTCGACGACAACTTCAGGTTTTTTCGGATTATCGCATGAGTTGACGCGTTGGTATGTGCAATCCCACATTCTACTTGTGGCATGGAAACGGCTGTCGTCATAAACGAAAAAAATGTCGGTTCCTCATCACCTGGCTGTTTATCTAACCGCGCCCAATCAATAGTTTTACCGTCTAACCTCGGGGGCGTGCCAGTCTTCAGGCGCCCCATATTCAGCCCGAAGCTGTCCATCCTCTTAGCTAGATTTACTGACGGCTGCTCTCCCACCCGCCCTCCCGGTTTCGTGTCAAATCCTATATGAATTACGCCGCGCAAAAAAGTTCCGGTAGTAAGGATCACCGAACGAGCAGAAATCGCGGATCCGTCGTGCAGGACGACGCCTGTTACGACAGATCCATTCATAATCAAATCGGCCACTTCGGCCTCAAGTATCCTAAGATTTTCGCAGGATGCTACTGCGTCCCACATTGCTTGGCGATAGATTGCACGGTCTGCCTGAGCGCGTGGGCCTTGAACTGCTGGCCCTTTACGTCGATTCAGCAGGCGGAACTGTATGCCAGCCTTATCCGCAACTAGGCTCATCAACCCGTCCAAGGCATCTATTTCACGAACCAGATGCCCCTTTCCCAACCCGCCTATCGCCGGGTTGCAGGACATTACACCAATATTTGACTTCGAAAGTGTAATGAGGCACGTCCGAGCACCTATGCGAGCCGCGACAGCAGCTGCTTCACAGCCTGCATGTCCACCCCCCACTACTACTACGTCAAAATCGTAATGTTTCACGTGAAACAATCCTTACTTTCCAAGACAGAAGCTAGCGAAGATTTCGTCCAGAACGTGATCAATGTCCACACGGCCTACCAGAGAATCGAGCGCGCGGATAGTGCTACGCAACTCCTCCGCCGCTAATTCCACGAAATCAGAGCCAGAGGCAACCCATCCTTGCGCCGCCACCAAGCTTCGTACGGCCCGGTGCATTGCCTCCCGGTGACGTGCACGGACGGCAATACCTGCTGTTGCTGCGCGGTTACGAAAGATCTCACTGATCCTCGATATCAAGGAATCAATTCCATCACCAGTAATACCTGAAATGCCGGGATAAACACCCTTCTGAATGTCGCCTTTTGCGGTAAGCACTATATCATCAGTTACCGGATCAATAGGCATCCAACCGTCAGAGTCCAGCATGATGACGCGCAGATCTGCTGTTCCTGCTCTTTCAATCGCGCGAGTTACTCCGATAGATTCAATTGCATCCGTCGTCTCTCTGAGGCCGGCTGTGTCCAGTAATGTTACAGGTAGGCCGCCAAGGTCCATTCTAACTTCGATGACATCCCGCGTCGTGCCAGCGATGTCAGAGGTTATAGCAGCGTCACGCCCCGCGAGAGCATTCAACAATGTCGATTTTCCGACATTCGGCGCGCCAACAATCGCGACTTCAAATCCGGAACGTATGCGTTCTGCCGCGACAACTCCTGAAATCTGCTTCTCCAGATCTTGAATCAGACCGTTCATCAACGCCGATACCTCAGGCGACACATCGACCGGAACATCTTCGTCTGCAAAATCAATTGTCGCTTCCAACAGAGCCGTTGCGCGGATCAGATCACGCCTCCATCCTTCCGCACGATTTCCCAGATCTCCGGACAACACTTTTAGAGCCTGGCAGCGTTGTATTTCCGTTTCAGCATCTATTAGATCCGCGAGACCCTCGATCTGAGTGAGGTCGAGACATCCGTTTTCCAGTGCGCGTCTAGTGAATTCACCCGGTACGGCCATGCGCAAATCTGGCATTCGTCCGAGCCGCGCTAAAACGGCCGAAACAACTGCGATGCTTCCATGAACTTGAAATTCGACAACCTCTTCTCCGGTGAAGCTGGCAGCGCTTGAAAAGGTGAGAACCAAAGCTTGGTCCAGCATGAGTCCTGTTTCATCCCGGAGTGTCCTCAATGAGGCTACGCGTCGGGGAGGAATGTCGCCACAAAGAATTTCACATGCAGAAAAGGCTTGCGGGCCCGACACACGAATCACGGATACGCCGGCCTTGCCCTGCGCCGTGCACATTGCAAAGATCGTCTCCACGACGTCTCCTTCCGCTGGTAACAGTCTCAGGTGTTCATTGAATCAAAAAATTCGGCATTTGTCTTTGTCTGCCGCAGCTTTGATATCAGAAATTCGACAGCATCAGTAGTCCCCATCGGATTAAGAATCCGCCTCAGGACAAAAGTTTTCTGAAGATCCATCTTGTCGATTAAAAGATCTTCTTTTCTCGTTCCTGACTTCAGAATGTCAATTGCAGGGAAAACACGCTTGTCCGCGATCTTGCGATCCAGAACCAGTTCGGAATTGCCCGTTCCCTTGAACTCTTCGAAAATCACCTCGTCCATCCGGCTGCCTGTGTCGATAAGAGCCGTTGAAATGATTGTCAGCGATCCGCCTTCCTCGATATTCCTGGCCGCTCCAAAAAAACGTTTGGGACGTTGCAGAGCGTTTGCATCAACACCTCCGGTCAAGACCTTGCCGGAGGACGGAACAACTGTATTATACGCTCTACCAAGCCTTGTAATGGAATCGAGAAGTATCACTACATCTCGTTTATGTTCAACAAGACGCTTTGCTTTTTCAATGACCATTTCAGCGACTGCAACGTGCCGCGTGGCCGGTTCATCGAAGGTCGAGCTTACAACCTCGCCCTTGACCGACCGCTGCATATCGGTGACCTCTTCGGGCCGCTCGTCAATCAAAAGGACAATGAGATAGCATTCCGGATGGTTCCGCTCAATGCTGGCGGCGATATTCTGAAGTATGACCGTCTTGCCGGTGCGCGGAGGCGCCACAATCAGGGACCGCTGACCCTTGCCTATAGGCGCGACCAGATCAATGATGCGCGCCGATTTGTCCTTGATCGTCGGATCATCGATTTCCAGCGTCAGCCGCTGATCAGGGTAAAGCGGCGTCAGGTTGTCAAATGCGATTTTGTGACGCGCCTTCTCGGGAGCCTCGAAATTGATCTGATCCACGCTGGTGAGCGCGAAATACCGTTCGCTGTCATCGGGCTGTTTCATCTCGCCCTCGATCGAATCACCTGTGCGCAGCGAATAGCGTCTAATGATGTCGGGCGAGACGTAGATATCATCCGGCCCGGGCAGGTAATTCGCCTCGGGCGAGCGCAGGAAACCGAACCCATCCTGCAAAACTTCTATGACGCCGTCGCCAAAGACAGTCCAGCCATCCTCGGCCCGCTCTTTCAGGATCGAGAACATCATCTCGCCCTTGCGCATGGTCGAGGCGTTCTCAATCTCCAGTTCCTCGGCCATTGCCAGAAGATCCTTGGCGGTATGGGCTTTGAGATCACGCAGGTTCAAACGGTCTTCATCGGACATGGATCGGCCTCATTGGGCGCATCTCGGCGCCGACGTCACGTAATTCATCAGGAAAACGCATTATCCCGGACGGGGTGCGTGACGTGTCAATACGCGAGCTGCCGCTCCAAGTCAATGAACCCTAGAATTTCAGAACAACCGAAAAAACGATGACGATCAGCAACACAGTCGGCACTTCGTTCATCATGCGGAACGTCCGACCGCTGACGACACAGGTTCCGGCTGCCAGATCCTTTCGCCGCACAGCCAGCCATTGATGGAATACCGTCATGGCAAGCACGCCCCCTGCCTTTGACCAGGGCCATACCGATGACCAATCGACAATTCCCGGGGTCAGCACCAGAGCCAGGCCAAAGACCCATGTGGCGATCATGGCCGGGTTCATGATCGCACGCAGCAATCTGCGCTCCATCACCTGAAATATTTCATCCCGCACATCGCCCCGCTGAGCAACCTCAACATGGTAGACGAAAAGACGCGGCAGATAGAACAGTCCTGCCATCCAGGCAATCACCGACACAATATGAAGCGATTTGGTCCACGGATAGAGGTCTGAAAGAAATTCGCTCACCTGGCTGCTCCGATCCCGCATCTGCACAATAACAAATTTATATATAGAAAAGGATGATGATGAGGTAGGCCTGCAAAAAGCTGTGGATTATCGCTTGGCCCACAAGTTTGTCCACAGGCCCTGAGCTTGGGGACGAAGTGATCCACGTTCAGCGGTATGAGCGAACACAGAACTCCATTATATCTTTATAAACAGTATTTTACGAAAGTGCAATTTTTAGGATAAATTTATCCACACCACAGGGATAACCTGCCATATCGGCGATTCCTACACCCTGCAAATTCATACAATCCACCTAGGGATTTCGGTGCCGGGCGCAGGCTGGGCGGGGTGACTTCTACCCATTTCCATGGCAGGCGACCCGGAATGTGGATAAGAGGGAGTAATCATGCGCCACTTGCTCATGGAGTTGTCCACATGGCCCATCATCGGATCATACTTGCGTCCGCGTCCGACATCCGGCGTCGCCTTCTGCACGGCGCGGGGGTTTCGTTCGATGTGGAATCAGCGCGCGTTGACGAACAAGGTGCGCTGGACGCGCTTCAGGCCAAGGGCGCCGCACCAAGAGATATTGCCGACACGTTGGCCGAGCTGAAAGCGCGCAAGATAGGCGAACGCAATCCTTCGGCACTCGTGATCGGCTGCGACCAGATTCTTGACCTCAACGGCGCGATCCTGTCCAAGCCCGCCACCCCCGAGGGTGCCCTCGCGCAGCTTCAGCAGATGCGGGGAAACTCCCATCAGCTTCTTTCGGCGGCCGTGATATATGAGGGCGGCGCGCCCGTGTGGCGATATGTCGGTATTGTCCGTATGCAGATGCGGGATGTGTCGGACGCCTATCTGCATGGATACGTGGCCCGCAACTGGGACAGTATCAGCCATGCCGTGGGCGCCTATAAACTGGAAGAGGAGGGTGTGCGCCTGTTCACGCAGGTCAAGGGCGACTACTTCCACGTTCTGGGTCTGCCCCTGCTCGAGATGCTCGATTATCTGATTACACGTGGAATTCTTGAGACATGACAAATAGTACTATCCCATTGGCAGGTGTGATCGGATCACCCATTGCCCATTCCAGATCGCCCAGAATACACGGGCATTGGTTGTCCGCCCTGGGATTACGCGGACATTATATCCCCATGGATGTCACCCCAGATCATTTGCCCGACGTATTAAGAGCCCTTCCCAAGGCCGGTTTCGTTGGAGCGAACATCACAATTCCCCACAAGGAACACGTGATTGGACTGGTTGACAAGGTAACCGAACGCGCCAAGCGGATCGGCGCGGCTAATACGCTGGTATTTTCGACAGCGGGAGAGATTACAGCGGATAATACCGATGGTTACGGTTTCATCCAGAACTTGCAGAGCGCCGGCTGGATAGCCGGGGCTGGACCCGCGGGGGTATTGGGAGCCGGGGGTGCATCGCGTGCGGTCATTGTGGCGCTGCTGGATGCAGGTGTGCCGGAGATCCTGCTCTGTAACCGCACCCGTGGACGCGCGGATGCGCTGAGAGAGGAATTTGGCGACCGGTTGCGTCTGTTTGATTGGGACGATGCAGGTGCCATGCTGGATCATTGCGCAACTGTGGTGAACACGACCTCGCTGGGCATGACGGGGCAGCCACCGCTGGAAGTAAACCTGGACAGGCTGCACAAGGATGCGGTTGTTACCGATATCGTCTATTCGCCGCTTCAAACCCCGCTTTTGGTGGCAGCGCAGCAGATGGGATGTCGGACTGTCGATGGCCTCGGGATGTTGCTCCATCAGGCGGTGCCGGGCTTCGAGCAATGGTTCGGTCAACGACCCGAAGTTGATGCCGATGTGCGGGCGGCCGCGCTGGCATGAGCTATATTCTTGGGTTGACCGGATCCATTGGCATGGGCAAATCCACGACCGGGCGCATGTTTGCGGATCTGGGCTGCGCGCTTTGGGATGCGGATGCGGCGGTGCACCGGATGTATGCGGCAGGGGGTGATGCTGTCGCGCCAATCCGGGCTGAATTTCCGGATGCCGTAGGGGATGATGCGGTCTCGCGCGACGTTCTGAAGGATATCATCGCGCGTGATCCCACTGCCCTTTCGCGGCTGGAAAGGATCGTTCATCCGCTTGTCGCAATGGACCGGCAGGCTTTTGTGGAACAGACGACTGCCGATATCGTGGTACTCGATATTCCCTTGCTGTTTGAGGGCGGGTTCGATGCCATGGTTGACGGGACCGTCTGCGTTACCGCGCCTCTCGAAATGCAACAGGCCCGCGTTCTGGAGCGTGGAACAATGACCGAAGCGCAGTTTCAGGCCATTCTGGCCAAGCAGATGCCGGATGCCGAAAAACAACGTCGCGCGACGTGGATCGTGATCACCGATACAGTTGAACACGCCCGCGCGCAGGTGCAGGATATTGTCACTACCATAAGAAGGGATCTGTCCCATGCGTGAGATCGTGCTGGACACCGAAACCACCGGGTTCGAGCCGGATCAGGGCGACCGTATCGTCGAAATCGGCGCGGTCGAGCTGCTCAATCACATGCCCACGGGGCGCACCTATCATCAATATATCAATCCACAGCGCGCAATGCCCGAGGATGCGTTCAAGGTCCATGGGCTCGGTGACGATTTCCTGCGTGACAAGCCTCTGTTCGCCGAGATCGCCCAAGCGTTCCTGAGCTTTGTCGGGGATGCCAGACTGGTCATTCACAACGCCGCGTTCGACATGAAATTCCTCAACGCGGAACTGCGTTGGCTGAATCTGCCCGCATTGCCGTGGGATCAGGCGATCGACACTCTCGCCATCGCCCGCAAGAAGTTTCCGGGCTCACCCGCGTCGCTGGATGCGCTTTGTCGCCGGTTCAACATCGACAACGCCGCGCGCACGCTCCACGGTGCCCTGCTCGATTCGGAAATATTGGCCGAAGTCTATCTGGAACTGATCGGCGGTCGCCAACCGGACCTGGTGCTGAGCGCCGAAGACAGCAAGACTGGCGCTGCACGCCCGCAGACCGCATGGCGCCCCGGTCCCCGTCTGCATCCGCTGCGACCGCGTCTGACCGCCGCCGAGATCGAGGCGCATCGCGCATTCATCAGCACGCTGGGCGACGCGCCACTTTGGAAAAAACTCTGGCAGGAACAGAATTGACAGGCATCCGGCCATCCCGCGAAGGACGCCGAATGCCGGTACCACGTCAGACGCTGGCGCTTTGCGCCTTTTGCGCCTGAATACGCGCAATTTCATTCCGGTACATCGATACGAAATCGATATTATCGAGGTTCAGCGGCGGGAAACCTCCGTCGCGGGTTACATCCGATACGATCCGGCGGAAGAAGGGAAACATCATCCGCGGACATTCGATCATCAGAAACGGATGCAACTGATCGTCCGGCACGCCTTCAAGCTGGAACACGCCCGTATAATCCATTTCCATGATGAACAGGTCTTCACCGCTCATCTTGTTCTTGGAATGAATCTTGAGCTTGGCGATAACCTCATACTGGTTTTCAACGCTGCGCTTTTTTGGCTCCAACTGAACATTGACGGTAATGTCGGGCTGCACTTCGCCGCTTGATCCACGCTGCGCCAGAATATTCTCAAACGACAGGTCGCGTACGAACTGCGTCAGGATGTTCATCTTCACCTGGGGTTGCTGTTGAAGCGCACCGTTTGCGCCGTTTTCCTGCTCGGCCATCGTCATCTCCTTATTGGGCAAAATATGAGCGACAAATAGCAGGTCGCCGGGCCTGTCTCAATCCCTCGTCCAGCCAGAGGGATCACGGGGCGTTCCCCTGCGCGGCACCTCGTGAAACTCGCCCTCTATCGTGTCGGGCGCGGTCCTGTGCGGCGCACCCTGCGTGCGGGCGCCAAAACCCTTGATGCTGACCCTTTTGCGCAAATAATTGAAAGCGATGCGGCGAAATGCCGGGACAAGCAGCGCAAACCCAAGCGCATCGGTGAAGAATCCGGGCGTCAGGAGAAGCATGCCGGCAATCAGGATCATCGCCCCATGCGCCAGCGGCTCGGTCGGGTCCGTCTGGCTCAACAGCGATCCGCGCAAACGGCCCAGTGCCACGGCGCCCTGCGTCCGGACCAGCCACGTGCCGAGCATCGCCGTAAACAGAACAATCAGCAAGGTCGGCCAAAGGCCGATGAGCCCGCCCACCTGGACAAACAGGCCGATCTCGATGAGCGGAATGACGATGAAGGCCAGCAATAGCCACATAAGGGGACAACTCCTCTGGTTTGCGCCGCGCCACGGTGGACTTGGCGCGTCGTCACGCCTACATATGTTCGACTACACACGTTTTTCAACGCTTTGCCGGATGAGGTATCAATGAATTCGCCCGTTTTGCAGCTTCTGGTGCTTGCCGGCATCGCGGTTTTCCTCATTCTGCGGCTCAGAAGCGTTCTGGGAACCCGCGAAGGACACGAGCCGACGCGCGAGGTGCAGGGTGCGCCAAAGCCGCGAGCCCACAATCTCGAAGTGATCGAGGGCGGTCCGGATCATGACATCATTGACAATGTGCCCGAAGACAGCACTTCGGCCGAGGCGCTTGCCGAAATGAAACGCGTCGAGCGTTCTTTCGGAGTGGCAGATTTCCTCGGTGGGGCGCGCGGCGCGTATGAGATGATCCTGATGGCATTCGAACGCGGCGAAATGGACAGCGTGCGCCCCTTCCTGTCAGAAGACGTCTACAACTCGTTCTCCGAGGTGATCGCCATCCGTGAGGAAAAGGGGCTGACCATCGAGGGGGAGTTCATCGGCATCCGCGACATGACCCTGTCTGCGGCGAGCTTTGACAGCGCGACAGGAACGGCAGATATCACCGTCAGGTTCGTGGGCGAGCTTGTATCGGTTGTTCGCGGCGTCGACGGCAAGATTGTCGAGGGCGAGCCGGGCAAATCAAGACGGCAAAAGGATATCTGGACGTTCGAGCGCGTGATGGGCGCGGATGATCCCAACTGGCGGCTTGTCGCAACGGGCGAATGATTCCAAGCGTTACAGATAAAACGAAGGCCGCCCCGCGCACCACCTGCTCTCAGGTTTCATACGGCGTTGCCGTGGCAAGGGCCACGAAGTGATGCGGCGGCGGCGGCTGCATCCAGAAGAACTGGATCTGTGGCATCAGGTTGCCCGCACGGCGACGCCGCTTGGCCCTGCGCCGTCACGTCCTAAATCCGCGCAGCAACCCGCTGCCCGCACGGCGACGCCGCCGCCAAAGGCACAGCAACCCCTGATGCCCTTTGCGCTGGGACAGGGCGGGCCGCGCAGCGGGCCTGCGCATGATGTATTACCGGGGCTGACAGACCGGATGGCGGCGATGCCCCTAAACATGGACCGCAAGGCCTTTGGCAAGCTGAAACGGGGCAAGCTGGCGCCTGAGGCACGCATCGACCTTCATGGAATGACAGTGGACCGCGCGCATGGGGCGCTGCAAGGTTTCATCTTTCGTGCCCATGGCCAGGGAAAGCGGTTGGTTCTGGTCATCACCGGCAAGGGCAAGCGCAGCGACGAGGACGGACCCATGCCGGTCCGTCAGGGCGTCCTGCGTCACAACGTGCCGCATTGGCTCAGCATTCCGCCGCTCTCCGGTCTGGTGATGCAGGTCACGAATGCCCATAACCGCCACGGCGGCGGCGGGGCCTATTACGTTTATCTCCGGCGCCCCCGCTGACGGGCGCGCCGGATCCGGTTACAGCACGTAGCGGCTCAGATCGGTGGATTTGGCCAGTTCGCCAAGATTTTCATCGACAAATGCACGGTCAACCGTCACCTCAACACCGCCGCGTTCAGGCGCATTGAAGCTGAGCTCCTCGAATACCCGTTCCATCACCGTATAAAGCCTCCGCGCGCCGATGTTTTCGACCGAGGCATTCACTTCGGCGGCAATATGGGCAAGGGCGGCAATCCCGTCCTCGGTGAAGGTGATCGCAACATCTTCGGTCTGCATCAGCGCCGTGTATTGCCGCGTCAGGGCGTTGTCGGTTTCGGTCAGAATGCGCACGAAATCTGCTTCGGTCAATGCGCGCAACTCCACGCGGATCGGCAGGCGGCCCTGCAATTCGGGCAGCAGATCCGACGGCTTGGCGATATGGAACGCCCCCGATGCGATAAAAAGGATATGGTCCGTCTTGACGCTGCCGTATTTGGTGCTGACATTCGTGCCCTCGATCAGCGGCAGCAGATCGCGCTGCACGCCTTCGCGGCTGACATCGCCACCGCGCGCGTCGCTGCGGGCGCATACCTTGTCGATCTCGTCCAGAAAGACGATGCCATTCTGTTCCACCGCATCCAGCGCGGCGCGGTTGACCGTCTCGTCATCCAGCAGCTTGTCGGCTTCTTCCCCGATCAGAATGTCATAACTGTCGGCGACGGTCATCTTGCGCTTCACCTTGCGCCCGCCGAAGGCCTTGCCAAAGATATCGCCAAGATTCATCATCCCCATCTGCCCGCCCGGCTGGCCGGGAATGTCCATCATGCCCAGCGGGCTGGAATTATCGGCCACCTCCAGCTCAATCACCGTGTCGTCCAGCTCGCCCGATTTCAACTTCTTGCGAAACAGGTCGCGCGTGCCCCCGCGAGCATCTTCGCCGGCAATGGCGGTGATCACGCGTTCCTCGGCCGCAGTACGGGCAGAGGCAGCGACATCCTCCCGCATCTGCTCGCGGATCATCGTGATTGAGGATTCGACCAGATCGCGGACAATCTGCTCCACGTCGCGTCCGACATAGCCGACTTCGGTAAATTTCGTCGCCTCGACCTTGATGAAGGGAGCGCGCGCCAGTTTCGCCAGCCGGCGGCTGATTTCCGTTTTACCGACGCCTGTGGGCCCGATCATCAGGATGTTCTTCGGGTAGATTTCATCGCGCAAATCGTCGGACAACTGGCGGCGGCGCCACCGGCTGCGCAGGGCGACGGCAACAGCACGTTTCGCTTCCTGCTGGCCAATGATGAAGCGGTCAAGTTCGCTGACGATCTCGCGGGGGGTAAGGTCGGTCATGGGGCTCCTTTCAGCGGCTTATTTCGCGATCTTCTCGATCGTCAGGTTGCCGTTGGTGTAGACGCAGATATCGGCGGCGATTGCCATGGCGGCGCGGGCGATCTCTTCGGCGGTCCGGTCGGTATCCATCATGCCGCGTGCTGCGGCCAAGGCATAGTTACCCCCCGATCCGATGGCGGTCACGTCATGTTCCGGCTCCAGCACGTCGCCTGCGCCGGTGATGACGTAAAGCTCGGCCCCGTCGGTGACAATCAGCATCGCCTCCAGCTTTTGCAGATATTTATCGGTGCGCCAGTCCTTGGCCAGTTCCACGCTGGCGCGCTGAAGCTGGCCCGGGGTCGCCTCCAGCTTGGACTCCAGCCGTTCCAGCAGGGTAAAGGCATCTGCGGTGGAGCCGGCAAATCCTGCGACCACATCAAATCCGCCGGGGCTGAGGCGGCGTACCTTGCGGGCCGTCCCCTTGATCACGGTCTGGCCAAGGCTCACCTGCCCGTCGCCCGCAATCACCACCTCGCCGCCCTTGCGCACGCCGATGATCGTGGTGCCATGCCATCCGGGAAATTGCTCGTTTGCCATCTGGTCGCTCCTTGGATGTTTGGAACTATATGGAAGCCGCGCCGCCAGACTGCAACTGCCGCTGCGATGCGGCCTGATATGGAAGCAGCGTTCGGCGGCGCGTGGCGGGATATTGCCCAAGAGCGCCAAAGGGAACGCAGATCCGGATCGGCACCGGGAGAGAGACGAGGTCGCAATTCACTTTCCTTCACATTTCTCGAACGTAAAGAAATTTGCAGATCCTGCCATGCGCCCTTCTGCAAGGGCATTCAGTCAGCGTAACCTTTCCTCACGGTTAATTCAAAAAGCTTGACAATTCGCGCGAGACGGTGGTTTCCTGCGCTAAAGAATATTTTCCTTAAGGGAAAGGACAATGGCCGGGCCGCATATACCTGACGCCATTCGGCAGATATCTCGTCGGAAGAACACGGATCATATTCTTATCAATAATAAAAAGGGAGGGATCAATGACCCACACAAGATTGCATGCCGCGCTGACCAACATGGTTAATACTGAGTCGCGCGCACTCAAACATCATCCATATCCAAACGAGGTATGACCCGATGAGCGTTCATGACACGACAGATACCCTCGACTATGAGCAGGGCAATCTCCAGACCGGTACAAACTGGTGGGGCGCCTTTGTCATCGGTCTGGCGGGCACCATCCTGGTTACCGGCGCAGCGCCTGCATTCCTGACGGTGTTCGGGGCCTCGTATATCCCCTTCATCACATTCTTTACACTGACCGGCGTTTTGCTGTGCCTGCTGCTGGCCGAACTTTCGGCCATGATGCCGGGCCGCACCGGAGGATCGCCCTCCTACGCCTATCCCGCCTACAAGAACCGTTTTCCGCGCCTCGCGCCCCATGTCAACGGTGTGACCGCCTGGATGTACTGGGTCGGCTGGATGCCGGTGGCGCCGCTCAACATGATCCTTGCGTCCTTCTACATCACGCATCTTTTCGGGCTGGACACGGCGTCGGGCATCACCCCGATCAGCACATTCATTCCCTACTGGACACTGGCGATCACGGCGCTGGGGATCCTTCTCTTGTCGATCCCGGCCTACCTGGGCATCCGCTTCGGCACGTCGATGGCGACCATCCTTGCGGTCCTGTCGATGATTCCGCTGACATTCCTGTCCATCGGTTTCGTCTTCAACCTCGGCGCCGCCGACTGGAGCCAGATCCGCGGCTTCCCGCAGCTGGATGGCAGCAGCTTCTGGTCACCCATTGACGGATATCCGGCCTGGATCATGTATATCGCCTACGCGTTCCCGCTTTTGTGGACCGTCATCGCCTATGAGGCCGCGGCCTGCTATATCGGCGAATGCAAGAACCCCGGCCGCGATGCCAAGATCGCGATGACACTGGAAGGTGGCTATGGCGTCTTCGTCTACACCATGCTGCCGATTTCCTTTGTCGTTGTTCTGGGCGGGACCGCCTTGTCCAACCCCGAACTCGTCGATCCGAAGACGATGTTCGTGACCTTCGCCAGCAGCATCTTCCCCGGTGTCGCAGGCAAGCTGATGGAATGGATGATGGCGATCATGCTGATCATCGCGCTGGTCCTGTCGGCACTGAATTCGCTGATGGGCTGCTCCCGGTCGCTCTACCAGATGTCGCTGGACGGGCAATTTCCCAAGTTCTACCAGCATCTGAACAAGAACCACGTGCCCGATCTCGCAATGATGACCAACGTGATTGCCAGCCTTTGCATCGCCTTCATGGGCGGCGCGATCGAGATCTATTCCTTCTCGAACGTGGGCTATCTGGGGTCGTTCGTTCCGGTTCTGATCGCCTATTACATGCTGCGCAATGACCGGCCCAACCTGCCGCGTCCCTTCAGACTGCCCGAGTATTTCAAGTATATCGCCCTGATGCTTGCCGCGCTCTACTTCTTTGTATGGCTGGCCGGGGGCATCATATATTCGTATATTGGGGGTCAGGCGACGTATTACTTCCTCGGGGTGGCTGCGATCTTCATGTATCTGCCGCTCTATTGGTATCGGCAGTACGAGGATCGTCGCGACGGTACGGTAACCGCGATGGCGAAATAAGGGAGCGGGCAGGATGATCCGAAAACTGTTCAGACGCGCAGATCAGAGCAATTCCGGGCCTGTGCGCAATATTCTGATCGCCTCAGAAGGTCGGCCCATCAGCGATGATGTGATCGATCTTGCCATGGACATGTATCATGCCGATGGCGGGCACATCACGGTGCTGACCGTGGCGCGCCTCTGGGGCACCAGTTTCGGCCTGCCCAACCCCGGCCTTCGGCCCAGCAAGGCTGAAATGGACGTTCAGAAGGAGATCATGTTCTCTGCCCTGAACCGGCTGGAAAACGCGGGAATCAAGGCGGATGGTCATATCGTGACCACCCGCCACCCGTCCAAAAGCATTGAAAAACAAGTGCGGCAGCGTGGTTGCGATGCCGTGATCATGGGTGCGGACATCCGGCGCTCATGGTTTTTTCGCAACACGATGTGGAGCCAGGAACCATACCGCGTATTGTCCCGTCTGGACGTACCCGTGCATCTGGTCCGGTCCGGCGACAGGCCTGCCAGACCCGTCCGCAAGACGGGCAAGCGCCCGGCCATCGCCAGCGCCAAACACTGAGCTGCCAAACCCCCTGTCATGTGTCGGCACGGCCTGACACTCTAGAAGGAGAATACCGATGTACAAGAATATCCTGGTTTCCACGGATGGATCAGAACTGGCAATGAAGGGCGTCGACCATGCGCTTGGCCTTGCCAAGGATGCGGACGCCAAGGTGACGGTCATTACCGTCAGCTATCCCTACCCGCTTCAAAGCGCGGCCACCTTTGATTCCTGGAATAATGCACAGCGCGAGACGGCGGAAAAGGCATTGAGGGAGGCAAAGGTTGCTGGCGAAAGGTATGGAGTTGAAGTGCAGGCGCATCAGGCCGTGAATGAAAGCGCAGCCGAGGCAATCGTCGACGCAGCGATATCGCGTCATTGCGATCTGATCGTGATGGCCTCGCACGGGCGTCGCGGGATGAGCCGCCTGCTCCTGGGCAGCCAGACCTCCGAAGTGGTCAGCCACAGCCCGATCCCGGTACTGGTGGTACGCTGAAAGCGGCTGCCGGGCCGGCCCGCGAGGGGCCAGGCCCGGCATCAAGCCTCCCTTCCCTGCGGCCGCGCCTGTGCAGATATCGCAGGACAGGAGTTGCCCGCACGGACCGCGCTCGAACAGAGCAACCGGTTCCCGCCTCTGAGCCTCCTCCTGAAACAGCAGTCCAGCGCAATCGCACCGGGCAATCAGGTTGATGTGAAGCACGATGTAACAACCCCAAGCCTCGCCTTCGCCAGCGACAGCCGAACCACGCAGGTCAACAGGTTGACCCTGCCGATGCGCCTGATGACCAATATGCGATTGGCTTAAGGATCTGACGCAGGATATCATGGCCATGGTGGGCGCGCCCATTACCATACCGCGTTAGTACTGAAGCCGTCCTATCACACCGCGCCCTTTCCGCAGTGATACATGTCGAAATGCTGATGCCGTCGGTTTCCCCGTAATCGAGGTTGGCATTGCGCAGAGGCGCCCTGCTGCTGGTGGGCGGGCAAGGCGAAGCGGATGGCCAAGGACGCCCGAGCGCTACAACCATGTTTCATTGGACAGTTTGGGCCTTGGCTGGTTATTGTCCCGCTGAATGCCGTGTGGGGCATACGTCCTGCCCGGTAACTGATGTCAGTTGCACAGGGAGTTTCCATCTTGGACCGTCGATCATTCATCCGCGCAGGCGCATTTGGCACAGCCGGGGCCGCACTGGCCGCACCGGCCATTGCGCAGGACAATATCACATGGCGCATGGTCACCACCTGGCCCAAGAATTTCCCCGGCCTTGGCATTGGTGCGCAGCGTCTGGCCGATCGCGTCACCGCCGCTTCGGGCGGGCGCCTGACGGTTCAGGTCTATTCCGCGGGCGAACTGGTGCCGCCGCTGCAAAGCCTTGACGCCGTGATCGACGGATCGGCCGAGATGAGCCACGGCGCCGCCTATTACTGGCAGAACAAATCGCCCGCCCTCGCATTTTTTACCGGCGTTCCCTATGGCATGACGACGGGCGAGCTGACGGCTTGGGTGCGGTATATGGGCGGCCAGGAAATCTGGGACGAAATTTACGACCAGTTCGGCGTGCAGGGGTTCTTGTCCGGCAACACCGGCTCGCAGGCCGGGGGATGGTTTCGGAGCGAGGTGAAAAGCCTTGCCGATATCAAGGGCCAGCGATTCCGTACGCCGGGTCTGGGCGGACAGGTCTGGGAAAAGCTGGGTGCGACCGTGACGAACCTTGCCGCAGGCGACATTTTTCAGGCGCTCCAATCAGGCACGCTGGATGCGGCGGAATTCGTCGGACCTTATAACGATCTTGCCCTTGGCTTCTATCAGGTCGCCAAGAACTACTATATGCCGAGTTTTGTCGAGGCCGGTCTGGCCACCGAACTGGTGGTCGACAAGGCGAAATATCAGGCATTACCCGATGATTTGCAGGCCATCATACGCGACGTGTCGCAGGCGGAATATGATCAGGTATCCTCTGATTTCATCGCCAACGATCCGCGGGCTCTGAAAACGCTGGTCGACGATCACGGCGTGATCGTGCGCGCCTTTCCCGATGACATCATGGAGGCGGGAGCCAAAGCCTCCAAGGAGGTGTTCGAGGAACTGCGCGGCAGCAGTGACGCGCTGGTCCAGAAGACGGCAGAAAGCTTTGCCGAGGCGCTGAGCCTGGTGCGTACGCGCACCGAAAAGCTGGACACACCCTATCAGGTGGCGCGCGAGAAATATCTGAACCTCTGAGCGTTCTTCTCCCCGCCGCTCAAGGCGGGGAGTGCGTCCCTGGCAACACTCAGGCCCGCCAAGGGCGGGAGCAACACCATTTGGCCCGAAGGCGGGTCCTGCTATCCGGAAATCAGTCCGGGAAGCCAGGTGACGATGCCCGGGAAGGCGAACAATATTGCGATGGCCAATATCTGCAAGCCGACGAAAGGAATGATGCCCCGATAGATGGCGGAGGTGGGCAAGCCCGCAGGGGCGACACCGCGCAGGTAGAACAGCGCGAAACCGAAGGGCGGCGTCAGGAAGGATGTCTGCAGGTTTACCCCGACCAGAACGCCCAGCCAGATGGGATTGACATCCATCATCAGCAGCACCGGCGCGGTGATCGGGATGACGATGAAGATGATTTCGAACGTGTCGAGGATGAACCCCAGAAGGAACATGATCGCCATGACCATCGCCACGGCAGCCAGTGTCCCGCCGGGCAGTGTGCTGAGGAATTCGTGCACAAGGGTATCGCCGCCCATCAGGCGGAACACGATGGAAAACACTGACGCTCCCATCAGCACTACAAAGACCATTGCGGTGATGGTCGCCGTTGCCACCACTGTCTCGCGCAGGATGCCAAAGGACAGCCGCCAGCGCAGCGCGGCCAACAGCATCGCACCCACGGCGCCGACCGATGCCGCCTCGGTCGGGGTGGCGATGCCGCCCAGGATCGATCCCAGAACGGCAAGGATCAGCAGCATTGGCGGGATCAGCGCGGAAAACACCTCGCGCAGCAGAGCGCCCTTTTCCTCGGCAGGCACCGGCGTGGCGGGGCAGGAGGCGGGATCGGTCACCGCCTTGAAAACGGTATAGGCCAGATAAAGCCCCACCAACAGGACCCCCGGCAGCAGCGCGCCGGCAAAAAGATCGCCCACCGAAACCGGAACAGGCGCGTAATTGCCCTTTGCCATCTGCACCTGGCTGTTGATGCCCGACAGCATGTCACCCATGAAGATCAGCACGGTCGAGGGCGGCACGATCTGCCCCAGCGTGCCCGAGGCGCAGATCACTCCGGTGGACAGCTTGGGATCATAGCCCGCGCGCAGCATCGCAGGCAGCGAGATGAGACCCATCGTCACCACCGTCGCCCCGACAACCCCGGTAGAGGCCGCCAGCATCGCTCCCACGAGGATCACGGAGATCCCAAGGCCACCGCGCAGGTTGCCGAACAGCTTGCCCATCGTCAGCAGCAACTGTTCTGCAATGCGCGAGCGCTCCAGCATCACCCCCATGAAGATGAAAAGCGGCACCGCCACCAGCACCTCATTCGTCATGAAGCCGATATAGCGGTTCGGCAGCGCGCCGAAATTGGAAGGGTCGAACACGCCGAAGAACCAGCCGACCGCCCCGAACATCAGCGATACGCCCGCCAGCGTGAACGCCACCGGAAAGCCCAGCAGCAAAAAACCGATGATCCCGAAGAACATGAGCCCGGCGAGGATTTCGCCGATCAGAGCCGGCTCCATCAGGCTGTCCCCACTGGGCCGGTTGCCTCGGCATAGCGCATCGCCTCTGGCACCAGATCGCGCCGCCCCGCCAGAACCAGGACCGACCGGCAGATCGCCGCCAGCCCTTGCAGCGCCAGCAATCCGGCAAAGACCAGAATGAACGTTTTCAGGATGAACAATCCCGGCATGCCACCGACATTCGCAGACCCTTCGGAATAGGACCAGGATCGCCGCACGAAGGGGACGGAATAAATCGCGACCACGGCGGTGAACGGCAGCAGGAACAACAGCGTGCCAACGAGATCCACCAGCGCGCGCGTGCGCACCCGCGCCGGGCGATAGAAGATATCGACGCGCACATGATCGTCGCGCATGAACGCAAAACCGGCCACGGCGGTGAACATGGCGCCGCTCAGCCAGATATACAGATCCTGCATCCACAGATAACTGACGCCAAACGCATATCGCTGCACCACCACGGTAAAACAGACCAGCACGATCCCCAGCGACAGCCATGAAAAGACCTGCCCGACGATCCTGTTGACCCAGCAGATCCCGGTCGCAATTGCCCCGGCAAGTTGCAGCATGTCATCGCCCCTTCGGGATTATGCCGCGCACGGCCCCTGCCCCCGCCTTTAAACGCCGTACACCGCACCCGTCAACCGCGCGCCTGCGGAACATCATCGCGCGCGGCCAACAAATTCCGGCATGAAACCGGCCCTGCGCCGGGATCACGGGGAGTTTTGACCGATTTCGCCACTGCCTCTTTCCGACGGTGCAGAAATTTGGCAGATACGCATAAATCTTTCGAAAGAGGCCCGGAAATGACTGTGCAGGAATCGACCGCCGCTGGAAGGACGCTGACCCATCTGCAGCGCCTTGAGGCCGAGAGCATTCACATAATGCGCGAGGTGATGGCAAACGCCGATAATCCCGTCATGCTGTATTCGGTGGGCAAGGATTCTGCCTGCATGCTTCATCTGGCGAAAAAGGCATTCTACCCATCGCCGCCGCCCTTTCCGCTGCTGCATGTCGACACGACCTGGAAATTCCGCGCCATGTATGACCTGCGCGAACGCGCCGCCGAGGAGGCCGGGATGCGGCTTTTGGTCCATAAGAACCCCGAGGCCGTGGAGAAGGGCATCAATCCTTTCGATCATGGCGGGCTGCACACCGATATGTGGAAAACCGACGGGCTGAAACAGGCACTTACACATTACGATTTCGATGTGGCCTTCGGCGGCGCCCGCCGCGACGAAGAGAAATCCCGCGCCAAGGAGCGGGTGTTTTCCTTCCGCACCGCCAACCACCGCTGGGATCCCAAAAACCAGCGCCCCGAGCTGTGGAAGCTCTATAACGCGCGCAAGGCCAAGGGCGAGAGCATCCGTGTCTTTCCCCTCTCGAACTGGACCGAGCTGGACATCTGGCAGTATATCCATCTGGAAGGAATCGAGATCGTCCCGCTCTATTACTCCGCTCCTCGCCCCACGGTGATCCGCGACGGGATGCTGCTGATGGTGGATGACGATCGCTTTCCGCTGAATGGGGAAGAGCCGGTCATGCGGTCGGTGCGGTTCCGCACTCTGGGCTGCTATCCCTTGACCGGCGCGGTTGAAAGTACGGCGGCCACCCTGCCCGAGATCATTCAGGAAATGCTGCTGACCACCACATCCGAGCGACAGGGCCGCGCCATCGACCACGATCAGGCCGCATCGATGGAGAAGAAGAAGCAAGAGGGATATTTCTGATGACCGCCGCCAAGGATGCCGTCTACGTCACCGAGGATCTGATCGCCTCCGATATCGATGCCTATCTGGAGAAACACCAGCACAAGACGATGCTGCGTTTCATCACCTGCGGATCGGTCGATGATGGCAAATCCACGCTGATCGGCCGCCTGCTCTATGACAGCAAGATGATCTTCGAGGACCAGCTTGCCTCGCTTGAACGCGACAGCAAGGCCTCGGGCACGCAAGGGCAGAATATCGACTTCGCGCTGCTGGTCGACGGGCTGGCAGCCGAGCGCGAGCAGGGCATCACCATCGATGTCGCCTATCGCTTCTTCTCGACCGACAAGCGCAAGTTCATCGTGGCCGACACACCGGGGCATGAACAATATACCCGCAACATGGTCACCGGCGCCTCGACAGCCGATCTGGCCGTCATTCTGGTCGATGCGCGGCAGGGCGTTCTGACGCAGACGCGGCGTCATTCCTATCTGGTCAACCTTCTGGGGATCCAGAACGTCGTGCTGGCCGTGAACAAGATGGATCTGATCGGCTACAGCCAGGAACGGTTTTACGAAATCGTCAAGGAATACTCGCATTTCGCCGAACAGATCGGTATGACAAGCTTCCTGCCCATCCCTATCTCGGGGCTGGCGGGAGACAATATCGTCACCCGCTCGGCCAATATGCCGTGGTATCAGGGTCCGCCGCTGCTGAGCCATCTGGAGGATGCGCCGCTGAATGTGGCACAGATGCAGGATGCGCCCTTCCGCATGGCGGTGCAGTGGGTCAACCGGCCCAATCTGGATTTCCGGGGTTTTTCCGGGCAGATCGGGTCGGGCAGCATCAAGCCCGGCGATGCGATCCGCGTACTGCCCTCGGGCACGACAACTCACGTCAAATCCATCGTCACCTATGACGGCGATCTGATAGGCGCCGTTGCCGGACAGTCCGTCACGCTGACCTTTGCCGATGAAATCGACTGCTCGCGCGGGGATGTGATCGTGCAATCCGACGCCCCCTGCGAGGTGGCGGACCAGTTCGAGGCAACGCTGGTCTGGATGGGCGAGGCAGAGATGCTGCCGGGGCGGCCCTATCTTTTGAAAATCGGCACGCAGACCATGACCGCCACTGTAACCGAGCCGAAATACGAGGTGAACGTCAATACGCTGGAGCATCTTCCCTCCAGAACGCTGGGTCTGAATGCGATCGGGGTCGTCAATATCTCGACCGACCGCGCCATACCCTTCGAGGCATACAAGGATAATCCCGACCTGGGCGGCTTCATCCTGATCGACCGGATCAGCAACGCGACCGTCGCCGCAGGCATGGTGCATTTCGCGCTGCGCCGCAGCCAGAACATCCACTGGCAGGCGCTGGACGTTGACCGCAGCGCCCATGCCAGCGCGAAAAACCAGACTGCGAAGGTCGTCTGGTTCACCGGTCTGTCGGGGTCGGGCAAATCCACTATTGCGAATATCGTCGAAAAGAAACTGCATGCGATGGGCAAGCATACGTTCCTTCTGGACGGCGATAACGTGCGCCATGGGCTGAACCGTGATCTGGGCTTCACCGATGCGGACCGAGTCGAAAATATCCGCCGCGTGGGCGAGGTGGCTCGCCTGATGACCGATGCGGGTCTGATCGTGCTGACCGCCTTCATTTCCCCCTTCCGGTCGGAGCGGCGGATGGTGCGTGACATGATGGAGGATGGTGAATTCATCGAGGTGTTCGTGGACACCCCGCTGGCGGTGGCCGAGGCACGCGATGTCAAAGGCCTTTATAAAAAGGCGCGCGCCGGCAACCTGAAAAACTTCACCGGCATTGACAGCCCTTACGAGGAGCCGGAGACGGCCGAGCTGATCGTGAACACCGTCGATCTGACCGCCGAAGAGGCGGCCGAGAAGGTCATTGCCGCCCTTGTCGGTGGGGGCGTCTAACGATCTGCCAGCGCGGCAGCCACTGCATCAACCAGCATTTGCGCCTCTGCCTTCCGCATCACCAGCGGGGGGCGGATCTTGAGCGTATGTCCATCTGGCCCCGTCGCACTGATCAGCACGCCGTTTTGCCGCATATGATTGACGATATGGTGCGCAAATTCCGCATCAGGCGCGCCGTCCAACAGGCAATCGACCGCAACGAACAGCCCCGCCCCACGCACAGCGCCCAGCCGGGAATGGTTCAGATCGGCAAGCGCGGATTTCAGATAGGCGCCAGTACGCTGCGAATTATCCTGCAACCCTTCCTCCGTGATCACGTCCATCACGGCCATTCCGGCGGCGCAGGCGACAGGATTGCCGCCGAACGTATTGAAATACCGCGCGCGCGCACCAAAATCCTGCGCCAGTTCCGGCCGCATCGCCACGCCCGAAAGCGGAAACCCGTTGCCCATCGGCTTGCCCATTGTCACCATGTCGGGCACCAGCCCGTGCCGCTGAAACCCCCAGTAAGCGTCGCCGGTGCGGGCAAAGCCGGGCTGGACCTCATCCGCGATGAAGATGCCGCCCTCAGCCCGGATCAGATCCACCGCAGGCTGCAGGAACCCCGCCGGATCGGGGAACAGCCCGTCGCTGGAAAACACCGTGTCGCAGATGAACGCCGCTGGCTCCAGCCCGCTGGCACGCAGATCGTCGATGGCGGCGCGCAGAGCCTTGGCCAGCCGCGCGCCCTGATCCGGCCCTCCGTCCGGCGCATCGATGAGCCGCACCCGCGCGCCACGCGGAACGCCCGCGCCCAGCGAAGGTGACAACTCGGCCACAGCTTCGGTCACGCCGTGATAGGCATTGCGGGTGACAATGATCCCCTCCCGACCGGTGCAGGCACGGGTGATGCGCAGCGCCAGATCGTTTGCTTCGGACCCCGTGCAGGTAAACATCACATGGCCCAATGCGTCCGGCATGGTGGCCAGCAGCCTTTCGGCATAATCGATCGGGCCTTCATGCAGATAGCGGGTATGGGTGTTCAGCATTCCCGCCTGCGCGGCGATGGCGCGGGTCACGTGAGGGTGGCAATGGCCGACCGACACGACGTTGTTATACCCGTCCAGATAACGGGCGCCACCGGCATCCCACAGCCACACCCCCTCGCCCCGGACTGGATGCAGCGGCTGGTCGTAAAAAAGACGGTAGGCCGGGCCCAGCACCGTTTGCCGCCGTGCGATCAGAGCCTCGTCCGCCGCATCCAGCCTGCCAGCGCCGCCATCATAGGCGTTTACCATTGTCATCGTGCAGCCTCCCTCAGGCAGCTGCGCAAGGCATCCACGGCAGTGCCCGGAGCCATGCCATCCAGCGCGTCCAGTCCCCGCCGCGACGAGGCCATGTTGCGCAGGATATAGGCGGCATTTTCCGGATAGCGCCGCGCGCGCCATGCGGCCAGCGTCAGCGTTGTGACATGGCGCAGCCGGATCAGATCAGGCAGAAGTGCAATCTCATCTTCCTCCAGCGGTGTGATGCTGGCATATCCGGCGATCATCCGCGTGATATGCGCCAAGGGATCCGGCCCCTCGGCAATCTGGTAGGAGCAGGCGACGGCCAGATCGCAGGCCAGCGGCGTATGCACCATATCGCCGAAATCGATGATACCAACAGCGCGCGTGGCTTGCGCGCCGTCGACCAGCAGATTGTGCGGGTTGAAATCGTTATGCACGATCTGCGCGCGCAGATGCGGCAGACGCGGCGCGATATGCGCGTCGAACCGGTCCAGCAGGAGGGTCAGCCGCCTGCGCAGATGCTCATCCGACACAGCCTCCAGCATGGGGCGCAGGCGATGCGCCTGTTTGATATCCCATTGCAGAACGTGGCCCGCCGCCGGGTGAAAGAACCCGCGCATTCCACGCGTCAGCCGCGCCAGAAGCGTGCCCAACCCGTGGTGCAGCCCTGGCGCGGCTGACGCGCCTGCCAAAATGGTGCCGGGAAGATAGCTGAGCAGACGCACTACATGCGCCTTTCCCGATGGCTCTGTCACCATCTGGGACGCGGTGCCCGCCCGCGTGGCGTGAACGCGCGGCACCGGCAGAGAGGGATCCACCCGCGCCAGATGAATCAGAACCTGCGTCTGCATGTCCGTCACGCTGCGGTCTTCGGCGGCATTGGTGATCTTCAGCAGCGCCTCCTGCCCGTTTGGCAGAAGGATGTGGAAATTCGCATCCTTTTCGGCCGAAAGCGCGCGGACCGTGCCACCGATCCCATAAAGATCGCGCGCCAGTTCCGCCGCCCGCTGGGGGGTGATATCCGGCGCGTCCTGCGCCAGCAGATCGGACGCCGCTGGCCGCTCTGCCGGTGCCACCGTATCCACCACAGGCGGCAACCCGGCGCAGGCCCCCTCGCCGCGCATCACTCCTCCAGCGGCTCGACGCCGCACCATTCGGCAATGAACAGCGCCATCGCAGCAGTGATCCGCCGGACCGAAGACAGGCTGACGCATTCATCTATGCCGTGGATGTTGCGCGATTTTGGACCATAGCAGAGCGCCGGGATCCTGTTATAAAGCGCGTAGACCCGCGTATCCAGATAGCTGGGCGTCATGAAGGATTTCAGCGGCGTGCCAAGCGCCGCCTCATGCGCGCGGCCAAGTACCGCTTCGGCCTCGCTGCCTTCTTCCAGTACATAGCCTTCGGCGTAGAACCCGTTGAACACCACCTTGGGCGGGTTCTGCGCCAGAAACGCATCTGATGCGGCGAAATCATTGATGCGGCGTTCGATTTCGGCTGCCGCATCATCGGCGCTGCGCCCCGGATAGAGCGACACGCGGCAGTCGATATTGCACCATGACGGCACCGAGGACGCCCAGTCGCCCCCCTCGATCTTGCCGATATTCATGTTGATCGGATGGGCCTCATCCTCGAAATATGGATGATTGCCCTTGTCCGCGTTCCAGTCTGCCTCGATCTCGCGCAGCACGGCGGTGACGCGGGTGGCGGCGTCGATGGCATTCGCGCCCGCGCCCATTTCGCGCACATGTTTGGGCACGCCGCGCAGCTGCACCTGAAACCAGATCACGCCGACATTGGCGCGCACCAGCATTTCATCCTCCGGCTCGGGGATGAAGGCGGCATCGGCGGTATAGCCTTGCAGACAGGTCTGAAGCGCGCCGTTGCCGGTCGATTCCTCCTCGACAACAGATTGCACATAGACCGTGGCGGCAGGTTGCAACCCGATGCGGCGCAGCGCGTCGAGCGCAAAGATGTTGGCTGCGGCCCCCGCCTTCATGTCGCCCGCGCCCCGGCCATACATCCAGTCGCCCTTGACCTTGCCGGAAAAGGGCGGATCTGCCCACATGTCGTGCAGCCCCTCAGGCACGACATCCACATGCGATTGCAGGATGAGGGAGCGGCCGGTTTCCTCGCGCGGCCGGTGGATACCGACGACGATCGGTGCCTCCGAATGGTGTGCGGAGAATTTCGATCCGCCGGGATGGGCGGCGATCGCCTCCCGGTCCATCGCGAATCGATCCATCGCATAGCCGCGCGATTGGAGGCTGCGATACACAAGATCCTGCACGGGGTGTTCGTGCCCGCGCAAGGACGGGATCCGCACCAGATCCTGGGTAAAGGCGATCTGGTCGTCAAAGCCATCGGCCACTGACTGAATGATCTTGTCCCGCAGATCCGCGTCCAGTGTCATGTCGCGCTCTTTCCTCACAGCATTGCCTCGATCAGGTAGGGGCCGGGCTCGCGCGCTGCATCCTCGATGGCTTGCATGAGATGCGTCACATCCTCCACCCGGCGGCCCGGCACGCCCATGCCCTTTGCCATGGCGACGAAATCAAGGTGAGGGCGGTCCAGATTGAGCATCGACAGCGCATCGGGGCCGGGCTGCGCGCCCACGTTGTGCAATTCGCCTTTCAGAATCTCATAGGCACGGTTGGCAAGGATGATGGTGGTCACGTTCGATCCCTCGCGCGCCTGCGTCCAGAGACCCTGAATGGTATACATGGCCGAGCCATCCGCCTGAAGCGTGATGACTGGCCGGTCCGGGCAGGCAATGGCCGCGCCCGCCGATAAGGGAATGCCGATGCCGATAGACCCGCCGGTCAGCGCCAGCCATGAATTGGGCCGCGCGGCATCGCCCGCAGGAAAGATATCGCCGCCCGAGGATACGGCCTCGTCTATGATGATCGCATCCTCGGGCATGGCATGGGCGAGCGCGGCGGCAATGTTTTGCAGCGTGATCGCGCCCGCGCCGGGGCGCGGCGGCAGCGGGGTGTCCTGCACCTTGGCACAGGATGCACCCAGCCGGTCGCCCAGCGCGGCCAGCGCGGCGGGCCCGTCCCCATCCACTCCGCACAGTGTGACCGTCTGGCAATTTGCAGGCAGCAGCAGGCTGGGCCGGTCCGGATAGGCAAAGAAGGCGACCGGCGGCACGGTTTCCACGAGGAGGGCGCGGGTGTAGGGCGACAGCACCTCCAGCGCCATGTTGATCGGATAAGGGATCTTGGCCACGGCCGCGCGGCCCTGCCCCCGCTCATGCCGCCGGTTGGAGGTGGGGGCGATGATATCGGCGCCGGTCTTGTCCGCGATGCCTTGCAGCATGGCCAGCGCGGCGGTATCCTCCAGCACCGAATTTCCAGCGATGATGATGGTAGGCTCGCCCGATTCCAGCGCCTGCACAGCCGCCGCCAGCGCATCCTCGTCCAGTCTGGCGGTGCCTTGGGGCGCGACCACGGGCGCCATCTGGCCGCCCTCGTCCCAGCCGATATCGGCAGGCGCGATCAGCGTGGCAACGCGGCCCGGTGCGCCCTTCGCCACCGCCAGCGCCTCCATCGCGTCTTGTGCGAAACTGCCCGCATCCCTGCCCGATTTCACCCAGTCGCTGAAGGGCGCGCAGGCACCCGCGACATCGGCCGACAGGGGCGCGTCAAATTGCTGGTGGCGCAGCGCGTGATCGCCGACAAGGTTGACCATCCCTACCCGTGCCTTGCGCGCATTATGCAGGTTGGCCGCCGCGTTGGCAAAACCCGGCGCCAGATGCAGCAGCGTCACCGCGGGTTTGCCTGCCATCCGGGCATAGCCGTCGGCGGCGCCGGTCACGACCCCCTCGAACAGGCCCAGCACGCAATGCATCAGCTTGGTGCGGTCCAGCGCATCGACGAATTGCATCTCCGACGTGCCGGGGTTGGCGAAACACACCTCGACACCGCCCGCATGCAGGCTGCGCACAACACTTTCGGCGCCATTCATGGCCTTCGGGGTGTCGCTCATGCGGCCCTACCTTTGTCTTGCGTTTCGACGTGTGCCTTTGCGGATTGGGCG